>NZ_CP125781.1:1240190-1550237 GCF_030053895.1 Trabulsiella odontotermitis | reverse complement strand
ATATAGGCCTGAAAATCAGCCCGCAGTATCGTGAAGAGGCGGATATTGGCTATATGTTTATCCCACAGGCTCAGGGGAAAGGCATTGCCAGCGAAGCGGTGCGCGCGCTCTGCGAATATGCCTTTACGCAGGCGGGTGTCAAAGCGCTGAATGCCTGGGTGCTGGCCGACAATACCGGTTCGGTGCGCGTACTGGAGAAGTGCGGCTTCGTGCGGACACAAATGCTGGAAAAAGCATACGAGATTGACGGCGTACACTATGACGACTGGGCCTATCGTCTGGAAAAATCTGCATTTTAATCCCTTCATGACTGTCGCCGTATTCCTGAGATAACGCGTGGAATGCGGCTCGCAAAACGCAAAATTACTCCCGCCGTTTCTGATCAAATGTGAAGTCGTTTCCGGAACGCTAAAAATCTTTAGCGATAAATGTTCCTCGCGTGATTAATTGCATTAATACCGTTGACATTCGTCAACACTCACTTCACACTGCGCAGGAAACAAAATGATGAAGGAACATCCAGATAAACATATTCGGGCGGCAATTGATTATGCGATTTTTCGCGGCTGGGTTTTCCACCCCGGCGGAAAAAGCGCCCACTGTTTTGGACGTCTACGCTGCGGCATACCGCAGCACAAGGAACATATGATGAGCGTCTGGTCTACACCGGGAAATTGCGTCAACCATGCCAGGCAAATCATCCGCATGGTGGATCGTTGCTCTCCGGCGTACACCGGTCATCAGGCTTATCCATTTTAAAGGAGTAACCCGTTATGCCATTGTTTAACTTCACCCTGACACTTTCCGGCGTGACCGCCAGCACGCCAGGGCTGGAAGATACGCTGTTCGCGAATGGCTGCGACGATGCCCTGGTGTGCTTTTACGGCACTTCAGTGTATCTGGAGTTTGATCGCGAAAGTGAAACATTAAGCAGCGCCATCCTGTCTGCTGTCCATAACATTGAAACGGCGGGTATTGCTGCTCGTGTGGAGTCGGTGGATTCAACCCTGGTCGGGCTCAGCGACATCGCTGAACGAACCGGGCTTTCCCGTCAGGCTGTCGCATTACTGAAAGACGGCGCACGAGGTCGCGGTCAGTTTCCCGCTCCGGTACAGCGCGTGAAGGGCAATTCGCCGCTCTGGAGCTGGCGTAAAGTGGTGGAATGGCTGGTAAGCGAAAACCGTATCGCGGAAGACTCACCGCTGGTAGCGAATGCTCGCGTACTCGACAGCCTTAATCTGGCGTTACAGCTACGCTCGTCAATGGAAGCGCAAAGCATCCTGCATTACGTTAAGCAACTCGAACGAAACCGCTCCCGCACTCAGAAAGAATAGCCCGACCTGCGGGCTATCGTGTGTTATTTCAGTGAGCCTTTCAGGAACTGCTGCAGGCGCGGGCTTTGCGGGTTGCCAAACAGATCGTCCGGGTGCCCTTCCTCTTCGATTTTCCCCTGATGCAGGAAAATCACGTGGGAGGAGACGTGGCGGGCAAATCCCATTTCGTGCGTTACCACGACCATCGTTTTCCCTTCTTCGGCCAGTTTCTGCATGATGCGCAACACTTCGCCCACCAGCTCAGGATCAAGCGCAGACGTCGGTTCGTCAAATAGCAGCACCTCCGGCTCCATCGCCAGCGCCCGGGCAATGGACACGCGTTGTTGCTGACCGCCGGAGAGATGTACCGGGTATTTCGTCTGCTGACGCTCGTCGATACCGACTTTCGCCAGGTATTTTTCCGCCCGCTCGCGGGCTTCCTGTTTGCTCAGCCCGAGAACCTGAACTGGCGCTTCCATTACGTTTTCCAGCACAGTCATGTGATTCCACAGGTTGAAGTGCTGAAACACCATCGTCAGGCGTGTACGCAGCAGACGGAGCTGGTTTTTGTCCGCGACCTTCAGTTGACCGTCTTTGTCACGCACCAGACCGATATTCTGGCCGTTCACTACAATCGAGCCTTCACTCGGCTTTTCGAGGAAGTTAATGCAGCGCAGGAAAGTACTTTTCCCGGAGCCTGATGAACCGATGATCGAGATAACATCCCCGGCATTCGCCTTCAGCGTGACACCTTTCAATACTTCATGCTCGCCGTAGCGCTTATGCAAATCGATGACGTTTAGTTTGTTCTCAGCCATGATGTTCTCAATGCGTTGAAGAAGGTGATAAATGCTGCATCCAGCGCTTTTCCGCACGGCGGAACAGGCTGATCAACACATACGAAATGATCAGATACAGTACGGCGGCAATCCCGAATGCGGTAAAGGGCTGATAGGTCGCCGAGTTGATATCACGGGCGACTTTCAGCAGATCCGGCACCGTCGCGGTAAAGGCCAGCGCGGTCGAATGCAGCATCAGGATCACTTCGTTACTGTAGGCCGGTAAAGCGATGCGTAACGCCGACGGCAAAATGATACAGCGGTACATTTTGCCGCTGGAGAAGCCGTACGCGCGCGCCGCTTCAATTTCACCGTGCGGCACTGAGCGGATGGCCCCGGCGAAAATCTCCGTGGTGTACGCACAGGTATTCAGGGTCAGCGCCAGCACAGTACAGTTCAGGCCGCTGCGGAAAAACGCGTTCAGCAGTTCCGTGCCCTTCACCACTTCCAGCGTATACATCCCCGAGTAAAACACCAGCAGTTGAACGTAAAGCGGCGTACCACGAAAAATATAGGTGAAAAGCCAGATGGGCATGCTGATAAATTTATTGCTGGAAACGCGTCCAATCGCCAGCAGCACCGCCATCATGCCGCCCATCACCACAGATAAAATCAGCAGCCAGAGCGTAATAGCCACCCCGGTAAAGCGATAGCCGTCGGTCCACAGCAGAGCCTTCCAGTATTCCTGAATAATTTCGATCACAGGTCAGCCCTCTTCACACCCACGGTATAGCGACGCTCCAGCAACAGCAGCACACCGTTGGAGACCGTGGTAAACACCAGATAAATCACCCCGCATACGACAGCAAAGTAGAACGGCTCCCAGGTGCTTTTCCCGGCGAGTTGCGTGGCTTTAACCACGTCCTCCAGTCCGAGCAGCGACACCAGCGCGGTGGCTTTCAGAATGACCTGCCAGTTGTTGCCGATGCCCGGCAGGGCGAAGCGCATCATCGCCGGAAACATAATGCGGCGGAAGGTCTGGCGGCGGGTAAAGCCAAACGCCGTTGCCGCTTCCAGATGCCCTTTCGGCACTGCCAGATAGGCGCCGCGAAAGGTTTCGGTAAAATAGGCGCCATAGATGTAGCCCAGCGTAATGATCCCCGCGACCATCGGATCGATATCAAACTGCGACAAGCCTAAGGTGTCTGTAATGGTATTGAGCGCTATCTGCAAACCATAAAAAATCAGCAGCATCAGCACCAGATCCGGTACCCCGCGAATAAGCGTGGTATAGGCTTCGAACAACAACGCCAGCGGGCGATTGTTCGACAATTTCGCGCCTGCCCCGGCAAGCCCGATCACCACGGCTAACAGCACGGAACTGATAGCCAGTTCCAGCGTCACGATGGCGCCATGAAAAATAACTTGTGAAAACCCGTACAGCATTGCGCCTGTCCCGTCTGTGTAACACCTTCGCGCCAGAAGGCGCGAAGGCTCATACGTGCTGGTTAGTCACCATACACATTAAAATCGAAGTACTTTTTCGCTAATTTTTCGTAGGTACCATCGGCACGCATTTCAGCAAACGCTTTGTTCAGCGCTTCACGCAGTTCGTTATCTTCTTTTCGCAGGCCCATACCAGTGCCGACGCCGAACAGCTTGAGGTCCTTGATTGACGGACCACCGAACTCATAATCACTTCCCACCGGTTGCTTGAGGAAACCTTCGCTGGCAGCGACTTCGTCCTGGAATGCGGCATCGATGCGCCCTGCCGTCAGGTCAGCGTAGATGTTGTCCTGCCCCTGATAAGAGACAATTTCGACCCCTTTCGCCGCCCAGTGCTCGTTGCCGTAGGTTTCCTGGGTGGTGCCCTGTAGCACGCCAACGCGTTTGCCTTTCAGTGTCGCGAGATCAGGCGTGATATTGCTGCCCTTCTTCACCACCAGACGAGAATCCGCCGCATAGAGTTTGTCGGTGAAGGCAATTTCCTGTTGACGTTTTTCGGTGATCGACAGCGACGACATGATCGCATCGATTTTCTTCGCTTTCAGAGAGGGGATCAGCGCATCCAGCGGGCTTTCAATGAAGGTACATTGTGTTTTTAAGCGCTGGCAGAGTTCTTTCGCCAGATCGATGTCAAAACCCACCAGTTCACCCTGGGCATTTTTCGATTCGAACGGGGCATAAGTGGGATCGGTGCCGATACGAATTTTTTGCGGGATGGCTGCATAAACGGTGGATATGCTGGAAAGCGCCAGCATTAATGAGAGAGACAACGCCAGTTTTTTCATATCTATCCTCAACAGACTGTCATTCTAACGGGGTTAAGCAAAAGTACGGTACAGGTTATCGTGCCATTTTTTGAGGTAAGTCGACACGCTTTTTTGCATCGCAAATGCTTAAATATGCACTGATAAGCCTCAAATCAGCATATCAGGCGCGCATCTCAAGCATTCATTAGGGTAATGCACCAAAACGAGTCATCATTTTGATGCATTACACTCCGTTAGTCTGGATGGTCTGCGGTATGCAACTTATTCGCCGTAAACGTTAAAGTTAAAATACTTCTTCGCCATCTTGTCGTAAGTGCCATCTTTTCGCAGATCGCCCAGCGCTTTGTCGAAGGCGGCTTTCAGCTCAGCGTCGTCTTTACGCAGACCCACGCCGGTGCCGTCACCGAAGTATTTTTTGTCTTTCACGGAAGGACCAGCAAAGTCGAACGCTTTACCGGCAGGCTGTTTGAGGAAACCTTCACTGGCGGCCACTTCGTCCTGGAAGGCGGCATCCAGACGACCTGCGGCGAGATCGGAGTAAATCAAATCCTGATTCTGATAGGCAACAACATCAACGCCTTTTGTGCGCCATTTTTCATTGGCATAGGCTTCCTGAGTCGACCCCTGAAGCACACCAACGTGTTTGCCTTTCAGCACATCCAGATCCGGTTTCACCGACGACCCTTTCGCGGCAATTAAGCGGGAGTCCGCGGCATAGAGTTTGTCTGAGAAAGCGATTTCCTGCTGACGTTTCTCTGTAATGGAGAGCGAAGAAATGATGGCATCGATCTTTTTCGCTTTCAGCGAAGGGATCAGAGAGTCAAAGTCGCTGCCCACCCAGGTACATTTCACCTGCATGCGTTTGCACATCTCATTGCCCAAATCGATATCAAACCCGACGAAATCCCCTTTCGCGTCTTTCGATGAGAAAGGCGCATAAGTTGCGTCTGTGCCAATACGAACCGTCTGCGGCAACGCAGCAAATACGCTGGATGCGCTGCAGATACCTGATAACAACGTGAGAGCCAGAACCGTCTTCTTCATACATTACCCTTAAAATGTCGTGATGTAGTAAGTGTCTTGTTATGTCGTTTGCGTGTTGTGTGTTGTTGTTGCAGACAATTCTTGCATCTTTTATGCCATATTCGCCGGGTACTACGAAATCGACGTTAAATATGTTAATAAAAGGTTGCGATGTTGTCGTCAGATGGAAAGATAACAGCAATGACAGATAAACCGCAGCGGCGCAGCGCAAAAAAACAAATTAAATGTTGAGGATTTGATCGTGGTTGCAAAATCGCCCCAGGACAGGGCGAAGCGAAAGAATATGCACTACTTTGGTGCGTCGTTATGCACCCTGCCAGCGGATAAATAAATCCTCTGGCAAATCAATATCAAACTGGTCAAGCACCCGGTTAACTGTCTGGTTAATCACGTCATCCAGCGTCTCAGGCCGATGATAAAACGCCGGCACCGGCGGCATGATCACCGCCCCGATTTCCGCCGCCTGGGTCATTAATCGCAGATGCCCAAGATGCAGCGGCGTTTCGCGCACGCACAACACCAGTGGACGCCGCTCTTTGAGGATCACATCCGCCGCGCGGGTCAGCAGCCCGTCGGTATAGCTGTGAACAATCCCGGAAAGCGTTTTAATTGAACAGGGCAATATCACCATCCCGGTCGTTTTAAACGAGCCTGAGGAGATACAGGCAGCGATATCACGGGCATCGTGCACCACATCGGCCAGCGCCTGCACCTCGCGCAGCGTAATGTCGGTTTCGAGCGACAGCGTCTGACGCGCCGCCTGACTCATGATGAGATGCGTTTCCACCCCGGAGACATCACGCAGCACCTGCAACAGGCGCACGCCATAAATTGCGCCGCTGGCGCCTGAGATGCCTACAATGAGTCGTTTCATAACTGGTCCTCCCGACATTTTCAGGCTGACAATGCCGCAAACGGACGGGAGTTGCAAGAAAAGCGCGTCCTGTCAGGTAACAGAACGCGCCTGAGGAGGCTTAACCTTCGTTGTGCATCTCTAAATTTTCCATTTCGTTCTGACGCAGCAGGGCTTTCGCATCGTCATTACGTAAGGAATCGAGATAGTCGAGGTATTGCTGGTTAACGTCTTTGGTCACGTACACACCGTTAAATACCGAGCACTCAAACTGCTGGATGTCCGGGTTTTCGGCACGTACGGCGTCGATGAGATCGTTGAGATCCTGGAAAATCAGGCCATCTGCGCCGATGATCTGGCGGATTTCATCTACTTCACGGCCGTGAGCAATCAGTTCGTTGGCGGTCGGCATATCAATGCCGTACACGTTCGGGAAACGAATCTCCGGCGCGGCAGAAGCCAGGTAGACTTTCTTCGCCCCGGCTTCGCGCGCCATCTCGATGATCTGCTCAGACGTCGTGCCGCGCACGATGGAGTCGTCCACCAGCAGCACGTTCTTGTCGCGGAACTCGGCACGGTTGGCGTTCAGCTTACGACGCACGGATTTACGACGCAGTTGCTGCCCCGGCATGATAAAGGTGCGGCCGACATAACGGTTTTTTACGAAGCCCTGACGGTACGGTTTATCGAGAATACGGGCGATTTCCAGCGCGATATCGCAGGAGGTTTCCGGGATGGGGATCACCACGTCGATGTCGAGATCTTCCCACTCGCGGGCAATTTTCTCGCCAAGCTTCGTGCCCATATTCACGCGGGCGCTGTAGACGGAAATCTTGTCGATGAACGAATCCGGACGCGCGAAATAGACGTACTCAAACAGGCACGGATTGCTGACCGGGTTATCCGCGCACTGGCGGGTGAACAGTTGCCCTTTCTCGGTAATGTAGATGGCTTCGCCAGGTGCGACATCACGCAGGAATTCAAAGCCCAGCGTATCCAGCGCCACGCTCTCGGAGGCCACCATATATTCGGTACGGCCGTCGCCAATATCGCGCTTGCCGAGCACCAGCGGACGAATACCGTTCGGATCGCGGAAAGCGATCATCCCGTGGCCGATAATCATCGCCACGCAGGCGTAGGCGCCGCGGATCTGCCGGTTAGTGGCGGCAATCGCCGCAAAAATGTTGTCCGCTTCCAGAGGGTAGTGACGGAAGTTATCCAGCTCGCTGGCAAAAATGTTGAGCAGGATTTCAGAATCTGAGGTGGTGTTAATGTGACGACGCTTCTCTTCGAACAGCTTTTTGCGCAGTTCGTGCGCGTTGGTCAGATTACCGTTGTGCGCCAGAGTAATACCGAAAGGAGAGTTGACGTAGAAAGGTTGCGCCTCGGATGCGCTGGAGCTACCGGCCGTGGGGTAACGCACATGGCCAATCCCCATATTGCCCTGCATACGCTGCATATGGCGAGCTTCAAACACATCACTCACCAGGCCGTTGGCCTTACGCAACCGGAAACAGTTGTTCGCATCAATGGTGATGATGCCTGCGGCATCCTGCCCGCGGTGCTGAAGCACCGTTAACGCGTCATAAATCGACTGGTTGACCGGCATAACACCGGCGATACCGACAATACCGCACATACGTCATTTTCCTCGTTAAGAACTGCCCAAAGTTTATACTCTGGGCAAGAAACTCGACGAGCTTTGCAGATAGTCAAAGAACCATCTGATGATGAAACTGAATTGCGGGATCAACTGCGACTTCTGCCAGTCTTCGCTTTTGGACAGACCGGTAAAGGTATCGAGGAAGAACAGAATGGCGGCGACGATCAGTACGCCACGTAACGCACCGAAACAGATCCCCAGCACCCTGTCGGTCCCGGACAGGCCAGTTTTTTCCACCAGCGCTCCGATGACATAGTTCACGATAGCGCCGACAATCAGCGTCGCGACGAACAGCACCGCGATCGCAATCCCATTTCGAACCAGTTCGTCTTCAAAGCCCGTAAACCAGACTGACAGGTAAGTGTAGTAATGGCTGGCAACAAAGAAAGCACAACCCCAGGTTACCAGCGATAACGCTTCACGAACAAAGCCGCGGATCAGGCTCACCAGACAGGAAAAACCAATCACCGCGATAATGGCGTAATCAATCCAGACCATATGTGTCCCACGATTTCACGCCCTGTCATCCAGTTCGGGGCGCATTCTAACAGAAAAAGAAAACGTTTGCGTAGGGATTTCCTTCCCGCGCTTAAATAAAAATGGCGCTGAAAAAATGTTCAACGCCATTCGGTTCGTCACCGGGGAGCGGGGTTAATTCGGCGAGTAACCCATCACCACCCCGCTCAGCCCCGACAGCTGTTTCAGCTCGCCAAGCGAACCTTTCAGCTTATCTCTCGAGGCGTCCGGGCCAACCAGAATTCGGGTGATTTTACCCTGTACCGGCGTGGAAGGCGACGTGTAAACACGATAACCCGCGCCGCGTAGTTTACCTACGATCTCGTTGACTTTATCAGCATTCTTCAGCGCGCCTAACTGCACCACATACGCTTTACCGGTCGGCGCAGGTTTCTCCTCCGGCGTCGGTTTTTCAGCGGGCGCTGGCGGCGGCGTTTCAACAGGCGTTGCCGCAGGTTTAGCGGGTGTCGGTTTAGGCTGCGGTTTGTCGACTGGTTTCGGCTTCGGCGGCGTCACCGGCGCGGGTACCTCGTCGATATCGCCATTGCCGTTGGCCGTCATTCGTGACGGATCCAGCGATGGCGCTGCAGCATCTCCCGCCCTCACTTCTTCAGCGGCCCCTTCCGGCGGCTGAGCAGGCAATGCCTGCGTGGCGGCAGGCAGCATATCCGGCTCATCCCGGTCGCATGGTTTCGGCACCAGCGGGATCGCCGCAAACTCATCCTGATAATGTTTTTTCTGACCATCAAGCAGCCCTGGCAGTACGATCACTCCCAGCGCTACCAGCACAATTGTCCCGACCAGACGGTTCTGAAACTTACTCGCCACCGGTTCTCCCCGCGTCCATCTCTTCCATTACATGCGCCACTGTGTGGAACGAACCACACACCAGCACCGTATCTTCTGGTTTCGCCTCAGCCATTGCGGCATGCCAGGCATCTGCCACACTGGCATAGACTACGCCGCGAGGCAAATGTTCCAGCAGCTGTTCCGCTGTCGCCCCACGTGGTCCTTCCAGCGGGGCACAATACCAGTTATCGACCATCCCGGTAAGATTCTCCAGCGTACCGGCAATATCCTTATCATGAAGCATACCAATGACCGCCAGCAGACGTCCGGCTCTGGGTAACATTTTCAGACGTTCGGCAAGATACGCCGCCGCATGGGGATTATGCGCCACGTCGAGGATCAGGCGCGGCGACTCGCTGACAATCTGGAAACGCCCGGGCAGAATAGCCTGCACAATACCGGCGCGGATCGCCTGTTCGCTGACCTTAAGCCCGCTGGCGCGCAACGCGGCAAGCGCTGTCGCCGCATTCGGCTGCGGCACCTGCGGTAACGGCAGGTCGCGCAATTCTCCCTGCGCGTCACTGAAATTCCAGCCAGTGTCGCTGACCGCATAGCGCCAGTCGACGTCACGGCGCAGCAAGTGCGCACCTTTCTCCTGCGCCACGTCGGCAATGGTCGACGGCATATCCGGCTCACCAACAATCGCTGGTTTACCGTGGCGGAAAATCCCCGCTTTTTCACGGCCAATGCTTTCGCGATCCGGCCCCAGCCAGTCAGTGTGATCAAGGGCGATACTGGTGACCACGGCGACATCTGCATCCACCAGATTGGTGGCATCGAGACGACCGCCCAGACCGACTTCCAGGATCACCACGTCCAGTTGCGCCTGCTGAAACAGCCACAGTGCCGACAGGGTGCCAAATTCAAAATAGGAGAGCGAAATATCGCCGCGAGCCGCTTCAATTTCAGCAAACGACGCGGTATGCGCCGCTTCCGGCAGCTCTTCGCCCTGCACACGAACGCGCTCGGTATAGCGTACGAGATGCGGCGAACTGTAGACACCCACCTTATAATCTGCTGCCATCAGCACCGCTTCCAGTGTACGGCAGGTGGTGCCTTTGCCGTTGGTTCCGGCCACGGTAAAGACAAACGGCGCCGGTTTCTGCACCTTCATCCGCACGGCAACCTCGCTGACGCGCTCAAGGCCAAGATCGATGGTTTTGGAATGCAGATTTTCCAGATAAGAAAGCCACGCAGCCAGCGGCGACGTAGCCTGAGGAGTACGTTGTTTTTCCATGATGCCCGCGATAGTTAACGAAACAAAAAGGGCAGCGCCGTCTGGCCCTGCCCTTTGCATTATCAGGCCCCAGGTTCCTGATCCGGTACCGGCGGTACCACCACGCTTTCGCGCGGTTCATCGGGATCCGGCGACGGGAGATTCATCAGCTTAGCCAGAATACTGGCAAGCTTCAGGCGCATTTCCGGACGGCGGACAATCATGTCGATCGCCCCTTTTTCAATCAGGAACTCACTGCGCTGGAATCCCGGCGGCAGTTTTTCACGCACCGTCTGTTCGATAACGCGAGGACCGGCGAAGCCGATCAGCGCTTTCGGCTCAGCAACGTTCAGATCGCCGAGCATCGCGAAACTTGCGGAAACGCCACCCATGGTCGGGTCGGTCAGTACAGATATGTACGGCAGACCGCGCTCCTGCATTTTCGCCAGCGCAGCGGAGGTTTTCGCCATCTGCATCAGCGACATCAATGCTTCCTGCATACGTGCGCCACCGGAAGCGGAGAAGCAGATCAGCGGGCAGTTGTCTTCCAGCGCCTGTTCAACGGCACGGACGAAACGCGCGCCGACGACCGAGCCCATCGAGCCGCCCATAAAGGAGAATTCAAACGCCGCCGCGACGACCGGCATGCCGTGCAGCGTGCCTTTCATTACTACCAGCGCGTCTTTCTCGCCGGTTTCTTTCTGAGCGGTTGCCAGACGGTCTTTGTATTTTTTGGAATCACGGAACTTCAGCACGTCTTTCGGCTCAAGTTCGCTCCCCAGTTCAACCAGAGATCCTTCATCCAGCAGGCTATGCAGGCGGTTTCTCGCCGTCATACGCATGTGATGATCGCACTTAGGGCAAACCTCCAGGTTACGCTCCAGCTCGGCACGGTAAAGTACCTGACCGCAGCTATCACACTTGGTCCAGATCCCTTCAGGAATACTGGCCTTGCGGGTGGGGGTTATATTGCTTTTAATTCGTTCAATCCAGCTCATTGATAACCTTTCTGCCTGAACCTGGTCGATGCCAGTTTTGCCGTAAGGGGCGAATAATGCCATTTTTGCCGCTTACAGACCATGAAATGTTGCACATTAAAACATAAGCGCTCGAAACATGGGATAAAAAAGTGGTCGAACCCCTTACTTCACCTGTTTCGTCTGTTTCGCCGCAGCCCGCTTGTGGCGGATGATTTCCACCACGCCCGGCAGGACCGAGAGCACGATGATCGCCACGATCAGCAGCTTCAGATTCTCCTGCACGATCGGCAGATCGCCGAACAGATAACCCGCGTAGGTAAACAGCAGCACCCACAACAGCGCGCCAACCACGTTATACGCCGCAAAATGACGATAAGACATATGTCCCATTCCCGCCACAAAGGGGGCGAAGGTTCTGACGATGGGCACAAATCGCGCCAGAATGATGGTCTTACCGCCATGTTTCTCATAGAACGCATGGGTCTTATCAAGATAGCTGCGGCGGAAGATTTTTGAATCCGGGTTACTGAACAATTTCTCGCCAAACAGGCGACCAATCGTATAGTTCACCGCATCGCCAAGGATAGCGGCGATAACCATCAGCAGCACCATCAGATGCACGTTGAGATCATTGGTCGGTAGCGCCGACAGCGCGCCGGCTACAAACAGCAGCGAATCGCCTGGCAGGAATGGCGTCACCACCAGACCCGTTTCACAGAACAGTATCAGAAACAGAATGGCATACACCCAGACGCCGTACTGCGCGACCAGTTCAGCCAGATGAACGTCAATATGCAGGATGAAATCAATCAGAAAGCGAATCAGATCCATAGTTGCTTAGCCTTTAGTTACTGCATTATCGCACTTAGTCCGCCAGAAACAGCGGACCCATCGGCGTCTTCGGCAGGTCAAAATGGTCAGGGTAATCCACCGCCACCAGATACAGACCTTCCGCCTTCGCCGTTGCTGCCGCCAGCGTTCTGTCCTTCGCTGCCAGTAGCTCTGCAATCCAGTTCTCTGACTGGTTTCCGGCACCCACTTCCATCAGGCTGCCCACGATATTCCTGACCATATGATGAACAAAAGCATTCGCTTTGATATCGACCACCACATACGGGCCATGACGTTGAACGTCAATGTGCATCACGTTTCGCCATGGCGTGCGTGACTGGCACTGAACAGCACGAAACGAGGTAAAATCATTCTCCCCAATCAGACACTGCGCCGCGCGATGCATCCGTTCGGCATCCAGCGGTTGATGACAATGGGTCACCCCCTGGCTTAACACCGCAGGGCGCAAGCGATGATTGTAGATGACGTAGCGATAACGGCGCGCCGTGGCGCTGAAACGCGCATGAAAATCATCGGCAACATGTTTCACCCAACGCACCGCGATGTCACCAGGCAAATTCGCATTTACACCCAGTGTCCATGCCGCGTCTTTACGCAGCGCGTGCGTATCGAAATGCACCACCTGCCCGGTGCCATGCACGCCTGCGTCGGTGCGCCCGGCGCAGAACACGTGAACCGGCTCGTTCGCGACTTGCGACAGCGCTTTCTCGAGCTTTTCCTGCACGCTACGCACTTCGTTTTGCCGCTGCCAGCCGTAATAGTTGCTGCCGTCATACTCGATGCCGAGGGCAATACGGTAGACCGGCTGCTCTGCCACTTCCGACATTAGTACATATACTCCTGCACCAGCTTCTCAGCGATCTTCACCGCCACCAGCGCGCCGCCGAAGCGAACGTTATCCGCCACCGACCAGAACTGGATTTGCTCCGGCATGCCGTAATCATTGCGCACGCAACCCACTGACAGCTGCGCATTGCCGGAGGCATCGCCCACCTGCGTCGGGAATTCATTCGCTTCCGACAGCACAATGTCTTCACCACGGGCAAAGGCGTCACGCGCCTCTTCCGCCGCCAGCGGACGCAGCGCTTCAAAATTCACCATCTGCGCATGGCCGTAGAAAACCGGCGACTGCACACAACTGGCGGAAATCATCAGGCCGTCATCCTGTAGGATTTTACGCACCTGATCGACAATCCGGCGCTCCTCGCGCACGCTGCCTTCGCGATCCGGCAGCAGCGGCAACAGGTTAAACGCCAGCTGGCGACCGAAGAAATCGTCTTCATCGATCGGAATACCGTTCAGCAGTTTGGCGCTCTGCCCTGCCAGCGCATCGACCGCTTTTTTGCCGTGAGCAGAAGCAGACATCAGGCTGGTGACCGCAATGCGCGACAATCCGCCTTCGTCGATCAGCGGTTTCAGTGCCGCCAGCAACTGGCTGGTGAGGCTGTCCGGAACGGCGATAATGTTACGGTTGCGGTAATCCGCCAGCACAAACGGGTTCACTTCTGGCACTACCAGCGGCACGTCCGGCTCCAGCGCAAACAACCCGCTGGCATCGATGACCAGACAACCGGCGTTGGTGGCCTCCTCTATGTACTGCGCGCTCGCCTCAACACCGGCAACGAAAAACGCCAGTTGCGCCTGTGTCCAGTCAAAATCGGCGGCGTCCTGCACCAGCACGGTTTTGCCCTCGTAACGCAGCGATTCACCCGCGCTTTCGCTGCGCGCCAGCGCATGCAATTCACCCACCGGGAACTGACGCTCGGCAAGGGTTTCGAGCAGGGCTTCACCCACGGCGCCCGTGGCGCCCAGTACGGCAATATTCCAGCCTTCAGACATGGTGGTTACTCCAGAAAAAATAGCCGCCCCGCCGCTATCGTCGGCGAAGCGTATTAAGAAGACATTAACGTGTTGCGTGATGAACGGCGTTGAAGCCCAGTTTTTTCAGCGTTTCAGCCGCCCGGGCATCATCACACTGCACATACAGCGAGGACCATTCACGGCGTTCCTGATAATTTTTGCGCAGCTTGTCAAATTCACCCGCTTTACCCGCTACCTGTCGCAGCGGCGCATCATCGCGGCGCACATCATACACCAAATGCACCAGCCTTTTCAGCGTTGCCTGATCGAGCGGACCGTGCAAGGTAATGCGGCCAAACTCCGGCGCCGGTAACAGGGTATCCAGCGAAATCTGGTGGCGTTGACCGATAAATTCACTATAGGCTTCAAATACCTGCGTAGTGCCACGCGCTTTACCTTCCAGGGTATATCCCGCGATATGCGCGGTGCCAATGTCCACCCGCGCCAGCAATTCGGTATTAAGATCCGGCTCCGGCTCCCAGACGTCGAGTACCACGCTTAGCGATTGCCCGGCGTTAAGACGCGCCAGCAGCGCGCGGTTGTCAACCACCGCGCCGCGACAGGCGTTAATCAGAATAGTACCAGGCTTCAGGCGGCTCATCAGCGCCTCATCCGCCAGATGCAGCGTTTTGTACGGGCCGTCTTTAAATAACGGCGTATGGAAGGTCAGAACGTCCGCCTGCTCCACCAGCGTTTCCAGCGGCAGAAAATCACCTTCGTCGCCCTTATCGGCACGCGGCGGATCGCACAGGAACGTTTTGATCCCCAGCGCCTCAAGCCGTTTTTGCAGACGCCCACCGACATTACCCACGCCGACGATACCCACCGTACGGTCAGTCAGTGCAAAACCATCTCGTTCTGCCAGCATCAGCAGCGCGGAAAATACATATTCCACCACGGCAATCGCGTTACAACCTGGCGCCGCGGAAAAACCGATCCCCGCCTGCGCAAGCCACGCCTCATCCACATGATCGGTTCCCGCCGTGGCCGTACCGACAAATTTCACCGGTTTGCCCGCCAGTAATGCGGCATTGACCTTCGTGACCGAGCGCACCATCAGCGCGTCAGCGTCATCCAGCGCTTCCTCTGGAAGCGGACGACCAGCCACGGCCCTGACTTCGCCCAGGCGACTGAATAATTCGCGGGCATAAGGCATATTTTCATCAACGAGGATTTTCACAGTTTGTACCTGTCTGAGAACGAGAGTTAACCGCAGAAGTGTGCCATAATCTCGCCGCCAGGCATACCTGCAACCTGGTGGACACAGCAACGACGGTAAGGATTTCTCATGACGCAACCCATTTCAGGCATGCCCGCTCGCCCGCCCGGTGAAGGTGTTCCGGCCACGTCCACACCCGGCGAACAACCGCTTTCAACTCAGCAACGTACGGTGCTGGAGCGTTTGATAACACGTCTGGTAGCGCTGACGTCGCAGCAGAGCGCGGAAGTGTGGGCGGGAATTAAGCACGATCTGGGACTGAAAGGCGATGCGCCCCTGCTCTCGCGCCATTTCCCCGCCGCCGAACAGAATTTAAATCAGCGGCTGACCACAGCGCAGCAGAATCTCAGCACCCGTCAAACGCTGTCGCAATTAACCGAATTGTTGAGTCAGGGTAATAACCGCCAGGCGGTGAGCGACTATGTTCGCCAGCAGTTCGGGCAAACCGCACTGAGCCAGTTGACGCCTGAGCAGCTTAAAAGCGTGTTGCTGCTGTTGCAGAACGGCCAGCTTTCTATTCCGCAACCGCAGCAACGTCCGGCCACAGATCGTCCGCTGGCGCCTGCCGAGCATAATACGTTGAACCAGTTGGTCACCCGCCTGGCAGCCGCGACCGGCGAGTCCAGCAAGCTTATCTGGCAATCAATGCTGGAACTCTCAGGCGTGAAAACCGGCGAGCTGATCCCGGCGAAGCACTTCGCCCAGTTGGTGACCTGGCTGCAGGCACGACAAACACTGAGCAGCCAGCCGACGCCAACGCTGCACTCGATACAGGCAGCGCTTAAACAACCGCTGGAACCCCGTGAAATGCAGGCGCTGCAGGATTACGCGCAGCAGACCTGGAACGTCACGCCGCAATCCGCTCTGACCATCGCCCAGGTACAGGATCTGCTAAATCAGATATTCCTCAGACGTGTCGAACGTTCGCAGGATACCCTCGACATTCGCGATATTCAGCCCATCTATAGCCCGTTCACACCATTCATCGAGGCAGTAAAAACGATGTCGGCGCGCCCGGGTCTGTTGCTGATTGCGCTGCTGGTCGCGATGGCGCTGGTGTGGATCGTCATTTAGCCCTTGCGGAAACAGGCGAGCGTAATCACGATGCCGACCACGGCGGAAATGGCGCGCTTGCCACCGCAGCACCAGACCAATGGTTTCAATCATTAGCGATGACAACCGCTACTTTCATGCCGCCATAGTGTTCCGGCATCCAGCCAAACAAAATATATTTCAAAGCAAAGGGTAACGATACAGTACAAGTAAACAGGTACATTGATTTATTTATAATACAAATATTATAAATCAGTTACTCCTCTCCATGATTTTAATAAAGCATACCTATAGCACACAACGTTTATTTAAACAGTATCGACAGTGATAAGTATTAACGCTCTCACACAATAAACAAGAGATGTGTTATGACCTGGGATATCAGAACCGCAACCAGTTATGCAAAAAATCATGCCCATGCACATTCAGTCCATCGTTGCGCCGAATATACACGTAAAGCGATAGGTGCTGGCGGGATTATTTTAGGGAATACCGGACACGCTAAAGATTATGGCCCCCTGTTAATCAATGCAGGCTTCAGAGCTATCTCGCCTCAGGAATCACCTAAAGCCGGAGACATCATTATCCTGCAACCTTATGAGGGTGGGAATCCCAGCGGGCATATGGCCATTTTCGATGGGCAGGAATGGTATTCAGACTTCCGGCAACGAGATATGTGGGCGGGTCCTGGTTACCGGGCGGCAAAACCTGACTACACCATTTACAGGAAAAACTGATGCGATTTACCTTCGTTCTTCTGATGACACTTTTAACCGGATGTGCCAGTTCCGGGGAACCAACCAGCCGGGGTATCGTCACGCTTTTTTATCAACAATATATGAGGCTATTTACCAGCGACCAGAATCAGAGCCTCATCGACTATTCGAACCCTGTTTATAATAAATATGTTTCAGCCGATGTTATTCAGCGATTAAAAAAAATTGATGGCTATTATGAGCAAGAAATTGTCAGCTCAGATTATTTCATGTATATGCAGGACTACGCGCCAGAATGGATATCTGAATTTCACACCGGCAGGACCACACCATTTTTAGGTGGCGAAACGGTTGAGGTTTTTCTGGCCGATGCAGATCATCATTTTACCCAACTGCTTGTTTATACCCGCAAGGAGAATAACCAGTGGAAAATATATCGCGTCAGGGATCTGACAAATCACTTTGAACACGCCATTTATAGTAGCGGCGATATTGCCGCTGCTCAGGCCTGGTCAACGCAGCAAGTACGGGAAGGTAGGTACCCGTAATTAAAAAAGGGAGCCATCAGGCTCCCTTTCACTGTCTTACGCGGAAATTACGCGTTCAGCTTACGCATCACCAGAGTGGCGTTAGTACCACCGAAACCGAAGCTGTTGGACATCACGGTAGTCAGTTTGCGCTCCATCGGCTGCGTGACGATGTTCAGACCTTCCGCCTGCTCGTCCATCTCTTCGATGTTGATGCTCGGCGCGATAAAGCCGTGCTCCAGCATCAGCAGGGAGTAAATCGCTTCCTGCACGCCAGCCGCACCCAGAGAGTGACCGGTCATCGCTTTGGTGGCGGAGATCGCCGGGCTGTTGTTACCGAACACTTCACGAATGGCGCCCAGCTCTTTCACGTCGCCCACCGGTGTAGAAGTCCCGTGTGAGTTCAGGTAGTCGATTGGGGTGTCAACGTCGTGCATCGCCATCTTCATGCAGCGCACTGCGCCTTCGCCTGACGGTGCAACCATGTCTGCGCCATCAGAGGTCGCGCCGTAACCGACGATTTCCGCATAGATGTGCGCACCGCGCGCCAGCGCGTGTTCCAGCTCTTCCACAACGACCATACCGCCGCCGCCTGCGATAACGAAACCATCACGGTGCGCATCGTAAGTCCTGGAGGCTTTGTCTGGCGTCTCGTTGAATTTGGTGGACAGCGCGCCCATCGCGTCAAACTCACAGGCCATTTCCCAGCACAGCTCTTCACCGCCGCCAGCAAAGACGATGTCCTGTTTGCCCAGCTGAATTTGCTCAACCGCGTTACCGATGCAGTGCGCAGAGGTGGCGCAGGCGGAGCTGATAGAGTAGTTTACGCCGTGGATTTTGAACGGTGTGGCGAGGCAAGCGGAGACCGCGGATGCCATCGCTTTGGTCACGACATACGGCCCCACCGCTTTCAGACCACGCGGGCTACGCATCGCGTCAGCACCGAATACCTGGGATTTAGACGAACCGCCAGAACCGGCAATCAGGCCCACGCGCGGGTTGTTCTGATAAACCTCGTCTTTCAGGCCAGCGTCTTCAATCGCCTGTTGCATGGAAAGATAGGAGTAGATAGAGGCATCGTTCATGAAACGAACCACTTTACGGTCGATCAAACCGGTGGTGTCCAGTTTGACGTTTCCCCATACGTGGCTACGCATGCCAGAATCTTTAAACTCTTGCGAGAAAGTGATCCCGGAGCGTCCTTCACGCAGAGATGCCAGGACTTCCTGCTGGTTATTACCGATGCTGGAAACGATGCCCAGGCCAGTAATCACTGCACGTTTCATTCAATACCTCTGTTTGTCGCACTATTTTGAAGTTTCGAGTCGCAAGATAGCGTACACTTGTACGCCGAACAAGTCCGATCAGCCAATTTCTCTGAAATTTGCTCCTGCACCCACACATCGCTAAGATCGTCAGACTTCCCGTGATACGAGTAACTTACGTGAAACAAAACGCCATACAACCTGCCAACCTTGAATTCAACAATGAGGGTACACCTGTTTCCCGAGATTTTGATGATGTCTACTTCTCTAATGATAACGGCCTTGAAGAGACACGGTATGTTTTTCTCGGCGGAAACCGGGTAACAGCGCGTTTTTCGGAACATCCCCGTTCGTTATTCGTCGTGGCGGAAAGCGGTTTCGGCACCGGGCTCAACTTCCTGACACTCTGGCAGGCGTTTGACGATTTTCACGCCAGCTCCCCGGACGCTACCTTACAAAGGTTACATTTCATCAGTTTTGAGAAATTTCCGTTGCAGTCGAGCGATCTGCGGCTGGCGCATCAGCACTGGCCGGAACTTGCGCCCTGGGCGGAACAGCTACAGGCGCAGTGGCCGCTGCCTGTCGCCGGGTGCCATCGCCTGTTGCTTGATGAGGGTCGCATCACGCTGGATTTATGGTTCGGGGATATCAACACGCTGACCGAAACCCTCGACGATACACTGAATCAAAAAGTTGACGCCTGGTTTCTCGATGGTTTCGCCCCGGCGAAAAACCCGGATATGTGGACGCCTGCGCTGTTTTCAGCAATGGCGCGGCTGTCACGCCCCGGCGGGACGCTGGCGACCTTTACCTCCGCCGGATTTGTGCGGCGCGGTCTGCAGGATGCGGGATTCACCATGCACAAGCGCAAAGGCTTTGGCCGCAAGCGCGAAATGCTGATCGGGGAAATGACGCAAACACCGGATGTCGCCCCGCGCACGCCATGGTTTGCCCGCCCTGGCGCGACCACGCAGGAGGTTGCCATCATCGGTGGTGGCATCGCCAGCGCGTTATTGTCGCTCGCCCTGCTGCGCCGGGGCTGGCAGGTCACGCTGTATTGCGCCGACAGCGCCCCTGCTGAAGGCGCTTCCGGTAATCGCCAGGGTGCCCTCTACCCGCTGCTCAGCGCCCATGATCCCGCGCTGGCGCGTTTTTTCCCGCTGGCGTTTACCTTCGCACGCCAGCTGTACGATGCGCTCCCGGTGGCATTTGATCACGACTGGTGTGGCGTCACACAGCTCGGTTGGGATGAAAAAAGCCAGCAGAAGATTGAACAGATGCTGGCGCTCGGCCTGCCCGATGCGATTGCCACCGCGGTGTCTGCGCAGGCGGCGACGGAAACGACCGGCGTTGAGCTCGCATGCGGCGGCGTGCAGTATCCGCTCGGCGGCTGGCTGTGCCCGGCACAACTCACCGCCGCAGTTATCTCGCTCGCCGGGGAACGCGGACTGAAAACGGTGTGGAACCGATCGCTGGAAACGCTGGCGCAGACGGAAAACGGCTGGCAGCTCCGGTTTGCGCAGGGGGAATCGCAGGCGCACTCCGCAGTCGTGCTGGTGAACGGTCACAACATCAACCAGTTCAGCCCGACGGCGCAATTACCAGTGTACCCGGTTGGCGGCCAGGTGAGTCACATTCCGACCACCGCCCCGCTCTCACGGTTGCGTCAGGTGTTGTGCTATGACGGTTACCTGACGCCGCAGAACCCCAACAATCAGCACCATTGTATTGGCGCCAGTTATCATCGTGGTCGTGCGGAGATGGCCTTCAGCGAGGACGATCAACAACACAACCGCCAGCGGCTTATCGACTGTTTGCCGCAGGCTGACTGGGCGCAGGACGTGGACGTCAGCGATAACGATGCCCGTTGCGGCGTTCGCTGCGCCACCCGCGATCACCTGCCGATGGTCGGTAACGTGCCGGATTATGCCGCCACGCTGACGCAGTACGCGGATCTGGCGGAGAACAAAGCCGCAGCCGCTAACGCACCGGTGTATCCGAACCTGTTTATGCTTGGCGCTCTTGGCTCGCGTGGGCTTTGCTCCGCACCGCTGGCAGCCGAAATTCTGGCGGCGCAAATGAGTGATGAACCCATCCCGCTTGATGGCGAGACGCTTGCCGCGCTCAATCCGAACCGGCTGTGGGTGCGTAAACTGCTGAAAGGCAAAGCCGTGAAATGAGTCGATTACCCGCCGGACACCCGCTTGCGGTACTGCAATGGTGTCTGGCGGATCATCTTTTTAAAGCAGGTGATAAAGTAAGTCACCTCAGAGAATCCCACCTCTTCTGCAATCGCATCAATACTCATGCAGGTAGAGCGCAGCAAATCACAGCTGCGCTTTAGCCGCCGGGTCATCAGGTATTCATGAATGCTGCCCCCGGTCTGTTGACGGAAGATGCGTGAGGTATAGCTGCGCGAATAGCCGATATCCCGCGCCAGCGCCTCCAGCGAAAATTTCCCGCCATAATGGTTTTCCACCCATTGCATGATGCGCGCCGCCGCCGTTTGCTGCTGGGGCTTCATCAACACCGGCTGCGCGGGCAGCAGCGCCATTATCTGCATCACCAGGAAAGCCACCTCTTCCGCCGGGTACTGCCGCGACGTATTCAGCGCCTCAAAACGCGCGAGAATGTTTTCCATAAACGCGGCATATTCGCTGAGATCCCACGCCTGCGCCGGGGCATGGCTGGCGGTGGCGAGAGAAAACTGCGTCTGAAAACGCGGGAAATGATGCAGCGTACTTTCCACCGCCGACTGATCGATATGCATGGTAGTGCGGAAATACTGGTTACGTTCGCTGTCGTCGACGTGCACCTTGTGCAACCGAAACGGGGGAAAAAGAAAAAGTCTGCCCGGACGCGCGGTGTAGTGCTGATTATCCACCACCACAATGCCGTAGCCGCGGGAGATATAGAGAAACTCGACACATTGATGCCAGTGATAATATCGGGCGCTGGATCCCTGCATCCGGTTAAACGATATCGCCTGTTGCTCCAGGGTGATCCTCTCCAGTTGCTGCATTTCCGTCATTTGACCACCATGACAATAAAATTAAATTTTTAGGCTACGGTTTGTAATTTATCGCCCTCTCTTCAGTAAAAATCCAGCCAGAATGAAATAGCGGTTCAATTTTGTGAAGCCGCTCACTCGGCGATGCCATAAAAAACGACTACGCTTTGTTCCGCAGCCACCCCGGGTGATAAGAAACATTGAATAACAACACGTTAAATAAATCTCGTGTCTGACGGGAGGACATCGTGCAACCTGAAAATATTACCCTGACGAATCCATTATTACAGCGAAGCGACCTGGCGAAATGGGTCCACGAAGTACTTGATGCAGCTACGCCTTTTTTTAAAAATGATACCAGCCGCGTTGATCTGGCGAATTTTACGACGCACTACGGTCAGTCGGTCGCCAGCATGGAAGCCTTTTCACGTTTGCTGTGGGGTGTCACTCCATTGCTGGCGGGCGGTCAGGAGCCTGCACAGTTTTCGTTTTACATCCAGGCAATAAAAAACGGCACCAACCCTGCCCATGCCGATTACTGGGGGGAGATCGGAGATTACGACCAGCGGGTGGTGGAAATGGCGGTTTACGGGCTGCTGCTGGCGCTGGCGCACCACACGCTGCTTTCCCATTTTAGCGAGCAGGAAAAAACCCGGCTCTGGCAGTGGCTGAAGCAGAGCGAAACCGCCGCCATTCCTGATAATAACTGGCATTTTTTCCCCATTCTGGTGCAGGTCGGTTTTCAGCAATGTGGTATGCCGGTCAACAGAGACGTCATTGAGCGCCATTTTGCCGCGATGGAACATTACTGGCTCGGTGATGGCTGGTACAGCGATGGGCCAGGCCGCCCGCGTGATTACTACATTTCGATGGGTTTTCATTTCTACGGTTTACTTTACGCCACGCTGATGGCGGATGTGGATCCTGAGCGCTGCGCGACCCTGCGTCAGCGGGCAACGGTTTTCGCCAGTGATTTCATCCATTTCTTTGCCGACGATGGCGCTGCCATTGCGTTTGGTCGCAGCCTCACCTACCGCTTCGCGCAGGCGGCGTTCTGGAGCGCGGCAGCCTGGGCTGAGCTTGATGTCTTTTCGCCTGGCATTCTCAAAGGGATCGTGTTGCGCCACCTGCGCTGGTGGCTGCAACAGCAACCGTATGATCGCGATGGCGTTCTCAGCGTTGGTTACAGCTATCCAAATCTGATCATGGCAGAAGATTACAACGCGCCCGGATCGCCGTACTGGGGGCTGAAAACCGCACTGGTACTGGCGCTGAGTGAAGACAGCGCGTTCTGGCAGGCGGAAGAACTTCCTCTGCCGCCACGCCGGACGCCGCATACTATTCCACACGCGGCGCAGATCCTCGTGCATCAACATAACCACTTATGGATGCTGACATCCGGCCAGCTTGAGCTGAACAATTTCGTCAATACCGAAGCGAAATACTGCAAATTCGCCTACTCCACCCGTTTTGGTTTTACCGTTGAGCGCGGGCGGTTCGGGCTACCGCATGCGTCGCCAGATTCAATGCTGCTGCTATGCGAACACGACAGCTACTGGCGCGGCCGCCGCGAGTGTCAGGACGTCGTCGTGGGCGATAACCAGATTTACAGCCGCTGGCTACCCTGGCATGACGTGACGGTCGACAGCTGGCTGGTGGCGTTCGGCGACTGGCAAATTCGTCTCCATCAAATTAAGACCGCCCGCCGCCTCGACAGCGTGGAAGGCGGATTCAGCCTGCGCAGTCGTCCTCTGCCGGAACAGCACTGCGTCGCCGGGCAAAGCCGGTTGACGGGTGAAACAGACACGTCGGCTATTTTTTGCCTTAACCCCCAACCGCGTCAGGGCGAGGTGGTACTGACGCCGCCCAACAGCAATCTGCTGTTTGCGGATCGCGCCGCTGTTCCGCTGCTGCGAAGCACGTTACCGGCGGGAAAACACCTGCTGGTAAGCGCCGTGTGGGCGGGCGATAGCACCGATTTTAGCGGCGCGTCGCTACCGCGCGTCTCCATCAATGACCGGACTGTCATGCTCTGCACTGCTGCAGGCGACACGACGGTCACATTAAACGAACTGCCGTGATGTTGAGGATGAAAGCATGAACACGACCACCACACGCAGTGCACAGCTCAAAATGAGCACCTTTATCTTTCTCTTTTTCTTTACCTGGTCTTCGAGCTTCGGACTTTATGCGCTGTGGCTCAGCCAGAAAGTGGGGCTCGACAGCATCACCATCGGCAGCGTCTTCGCCATCAACGGCGTTTTCGCGGTGATCCTCAAACCCATCTACGGCTACATCATGGACAAAATCGGCATGAGCAAATGGCTGCTCTATTTTGTCTGTGCGGTATCAGCGCTGATGGCGCCGTTTTTTGTCTTCGTCTACCAGCCGCTGTTGCTCAGCCACACGACCATCGGCATCGTCATCGGCGCGCTCTATCTGAGCCTTGGCTGGTATGCCGGGGTCGCGGCGTCTGAGTCCTACGCCGATCGTTTCAGCCGCTTGTACAACCTGGAGTTTGGCCGCATTCGCATGTGGGGCTCGCTGGGATGGGCGATGGCGGCGTCGGTATCCGGCATCCTGTTTAACTTCACGCCGATGGCAAACTTTCTCCTCAGTAGCGGCACCTCGGTGCTGATGTTGCTGATGCTGATCAGCCTGAAAATCGGCGACGCGCAGTTGCACAGCAACAACGTGATTTCCGACAGCAAGATTGTGTTTAAAGACGTCATTTTGCTGCTGCAAAACCGCAAGTTCTGGATGTTCAGCCTCTATGTGGCGGGCGTCGCGTGGATGATGTTTATTGCCGAACAGCAATTCCCTCGCTACTTCGTGTCGTTTTTCGCCACCAAAGAACAGGGCAACGCCTGGTATGGCTACCTGAGCACCGTTCAGTCGGGCACCGAATTTATCATGATGATGTTTATCCCGTGGCTGGTGAATCAGTACGGCGCCAAAAAAGGCTTACTGTTCTGCGGCATGGTCGTTGGCGCGCGACTGATCGCCTCCGGCCTGACGACCGACCCGGTCGTGATTTCAATCATTAAACCGCTGTACGGTGTGGAAATTTCCCTGCTGCTGATCTCAGTCTTCAAATACATTGCCGAGCATTTTCACAAAAAAGTGAATGCCACCATGTATCTGCTGGGCTACCAGGCGATGATTTACGTCGGTTCGATCGTCGTCGCACCACCCGCCGGTTATCTGTATGACCGCATCGGCTTCGAGCATACCTATCTGCTGATGGGCAGTTGCGCCCTGCTGTTTACCCTGATTTCCACCTTCACCTTGTCACGCTGCCGCTCGGCGCGTGATGTCGCTACCCCGTTTACGCCTGTGCTGGATGCCGTTCCCGCTGAGCCGTCGAAACACTAATTCAGGAGAGATTATGATCCGTTCTGTCGTTACCGAGCCGCTGCGCCCCATTGAACTGCACGCTGTTGATCGCCTCGCGCTACAGGCGCGTCTGGAGACCGCGTTGCAACGTGTTCTGCGCCAGCTTGATAAGAACATTGTGGCCTTTGGTGACCGCTTCCCGGGTGAAGCCTGCGAAAATGGCATCTGGCCGCGCACCGCGAATGTCGAGTGGACCACCAGTTTCTGGCCCGGACAGTTGTGGCTGGCCTGGGAGCTGAGTGGTAATGAGAAATACCGTCAGGCGGCGGAGCGGTATCTGCCCTCCTTCGCGGAGCGCATCACAAAACGCATTGATACCGCGACGCACGATCTCGGCTTTCTCTATTCGCTTTCTTGTGTCAGCGCCTGGCGACTGACCGGTAACGAAACTGCCCGCCGCACCGCGCTGCAGGCTGCCGACACGCTGATGGAGCGCTTCAATCCGGTTGCCAGAATCATTCAGGCATGGGGAGATTTAACCGATCCTGAACAGCAGGGGCGGATGATCATCGACTGCAATATGAACCTGCCGCTGCTGTACTGGGCCAGCGAGCAGACCGGCGACGCACGCTATGCCGACGCCGCGACGGCGCATGTGAATCAGGCTGCGAACTATATCGTTCGCCCGGACGCCTCCACCTGGCACACATACTACATGGACGTGACCACCGGCGAGCCGCGCTTTGGCAATACCCATCAGGGTTACAGCGATACCTCCTGCTGGTCACGCGGTCAGGCGTGGGGCATTTACGGTTTCCTGCTGAGTTACCTGCATACCGGCGATAAACAAATGGTCGAACTTTCCCGCAGCCTGGCGCACTATTTCCTTAACCGCCTGCCGGACGATGACGTCTGCCACTGGGATCTGGCGCTACTCGACACCGATGCCATACGAGACAGCTCGGCAGCGGCCATTGCCGCCTGCGGTTTGCTGGAGCTGGTCAATGCCCTGCCGGTGCTGGATAAGCATCGCGCCCATTATGAAGAAATGGCGCTGCGCATTGTCTCCTCGCTGACCGAACACTATCTCAGCCGCGACGATGAACCGTGCGAAGGGCTGCTTAAGCATTCGGTGTATCACATGGCGAGCGGCAAAGGGGTAGATGAATGCTGTAGCTGGGGAGATTATTTCTACCTGGAGGCGCTGATCCGCGTGCGCCAGGTCTGGTCACGTTACTGGTAAGGAACAACGATGAAAACTGTTGCTGTTTTGCTGGCGCCAGGCTTCGAAGAAGGCGAAGCCATCGTCACCATTGATATCCTGCGTCGCCTGAATATCCAGGTTGAGACGCTCTCCTGCGGGGACACCCGCGACGTCGTCAGCTATCACGCCATTCCGGTGATAGCGGATAACACGCTACAGGCCTGTTTTGACAAGACCTACGATGCGGTGGTGCTACCTGGTGGTCCGCAGGGCAGCGTGTTTTTAGGCAACAGCGACAACGTGGTGGCCTTTGTTCGCCGTCACGATGATCTCGGCAAGCGGATTTGCCCGATCTGCTCGGCGGCAGCGCGGGTGCTGGCAAAGAACGGCTTGCTGAAAGGTCGCCGCTATACCTGTTCCGGGGATTTATGGCAGCAGGTTACCGACGGCGTCTATGTCGATGCCGACATGGTGGAGGATGGCAATCTGCTGAGCGGCAGAGGTCTGGGGCGGGTATTTGATTTTGCGCTGACACTGGCGGCGCGTCTGGACGGTGATGAGATGCCCGCACGTGAACACGCCGGGCATATTTATTACCCGTGGATTATTTAAACTTCGCCTGCTGATAAAGGGTGTCCCACATGCCGAGCACCAGCGCCTGATCGCGCGGTGACAGCTCGCCCGCATGAATCGCGTTCTCAAGGCTGTGGGTCACTTTCTGATAAACGGCTTCCGGGGAGTGATCATCCCCGGCTTCCAGCTCTGCCACCGCCAGCGTCAGGTGGCCACGCAGATAGCCACTGGCGAACAGTTCGTCATCACTGGCGTGTTCAACCATGTCATCAATCAGCGCCAGGATACGGGTTTCAAATTCTGCGATCATCTTCTTTCCTCAGTTTAAATCTTCCGGCCACGGGAAGTGTTCCGCCGTCATTTCCGGCGTCTGGTAATAATTCTGTAAAGCCCTGATGAAACGCGCCGGACGCGCCGGGATCCCTTCGGTAAGATAAGTCATCACCTGAGCATGTACCCGCCGCTGAAAGACGATGCGATCAGGTTCAACGTCGCCTTCCAGGTTGTCGCAACTGACGTTAAACGGGAACCCCGCCGCCACGCAAAACAGCCAGTCAAACGCCTGCGGCTTCACCTCAACATCTTCAAACTGGCTTTGGGTGGTGGCATCACGCCCGTCCGGGCAATACCAGTAACCAAAGTCCACCTGTTTGCGCCGCGCTTCACCCGCAATACACCAGTGCGAAATCTCATGCAACGCACTGGCATAAAAGCCGTGGGCGAAGACGATCCGGTTGTACGGCACGTCGTCATCAGCAGGAAGATAGATCGGTTCGTCGTCGCCTTTAATCAGACGGGTATTAAAATCATCGGCAAAACAGCGGTCAAAAATGTCGATCAGCTGTTGATAATGGTGTTTCTGCTCCATTAGTTGACCCCCAGCCACTGGAGAATTTCGGCTCCGTGACTGTCATAAAGAAGTTTGGCGCTCATCACAGCGGACACCACCACGATCATCGGGCGGATCAGCGATTGTCCTTTACTCAGCACCAGCCGCGAGCCCATCCGCGCGCCAAGAAACTGCCCGGCCATCATCACAAAGCCGGTAGCCCAGATGACTTTACCGCCGAGCATAAACAGCAGCAGCCCGCCGATGTTAGACGTGGCGTTCAGCACTTTGGCGTGAGCGGTCGATTTGGCGAGGTTAAACCCGGCCAGTGTCACAAACGCCAGGGCATAAAAAGAGCCTGCCGCGGGGCCGAAAAAACCGTCGTAGAAGCCGACGCAACCGCCCGCCACCAGCGCAAACGGCAGACCGTGCAGCCGACGCTGCCGGTCGTTTTCACCAAGTTTCGGCATCAGCAGAAAGTAGAGACCGATGCCAATCACCAGCAGCGGCAGAATTTGCCGCAGTATTTCTGATTGTACGTGCTGCACCAGCAGCGCACCGGCGGTTGAGCCGATGAACGTCATCAGGATATTGAGCTTCTGGTCCGCAAGATTCACCACTTTACGGCGAACAAAATAGAACGACGCGGAGATGGAGCCGCCGCAGGCCTGCAGCTTGTTGGTCGCCAGCGCCTGCGCCGGTGACATCCCTGCCGCCATCAGCGCCGGGATAGTCAACAGACCGCCGCCGCCCGCGAGTGAATCAATAAACCCTGCCACCAGGGCAATAAAAAAAAGCGTCACCAGCACGAGCGGTGACACCATAAATATCTCTACGAAATTTTCCATTTAGAGTACGTGTTCGTCCAGTAATGCCTGACAGGAAGGCGGCAGCGGAGGTGGCGTCTTCTTCACAGGTTTGGTTGTTCCCGGTTTGGGGGGTTCAAACCAGCTTTGCAGCTCTGCGCCACAACCATCTCCTGGCGGTGGCGGTGTTTGATCTTCACATTCAAGACTGTTCGCCGGGCAACGCAACCGCACATGCATATGCGCGCGATGCTGGAACCACGGGCGAACTTTACGCAGCCAGTCGCGATCGGTACCGGCATCGAGGCACAGCTGTTGTTTAATCGCCGCATTGACGAAAATTCGCGTGACGTCGTTATCTTTCGCCGCCAGCTTGATCATGCTGCTGATTTCCGGTTTCCACAGCGACGGCACCACGTGCCTGCCATCCGCGGCGACCAGATCCAGCGCCTGCGGTCTCATTAACTGTGACGCGGTCCAGCGTGTTTTTGGCAACTGCAGGAAGATGTCGACATCGAGGCCGCTCTGGTGGCTGGCGTGACCGCCGTTAAAGCGCCCGCCCGCTGGCATGCCCATATCGCCGACCAGCACCGTGCCAAGCCCCAGGTTATACACCTGATTGCTGAGGCGCTGAATAAAGAGAACCAGATCGGGATGACCGAAGTAGCGCAACTGTGCGGTGCGCATCACCTGGTAGTTGTCCGACTGCAACGGCAGTGCCTCGGCACCGACAATGCAGCCATTGGAGAACGCGCCAATCGACTGCGCACTGCCGCCGATCGGCTGGGTGATTTTCTGCCACGGCGTTGCCGCCAGGGCGGTAGTGGTTGCCAGCAATGCCAGCAGCGCTACGACGATGTTTTTCATGTTTACCAGCGAGGAATCGAGGTCGTCACGTCCGCGTTTTGCGCACGCTGACGCATAAAATGATCCATCAACACAATCGCCAGCATAGCTTCGGCGATTGGCACCGCACGGATCCCAACACAGGGATCGTGACGCCCTTTGGTGATCATTTCCACTTCATCACCCTGGCGATTTATCGTCCGCCCCGGCACAGTAATGCTGGACGTGGGTTTCAGCGCGATATTCGCCACAATCTGCTGACCGCTGCTGATACCGCCCAGAATACCGCCTGCATGGTTGCTCTGGAATCCGGCTTTGGTGATCTCGTCGCGGTTTTCGCTACCGCGCAGATTCACCACGCCAAACCCGTCGCCGATTTCAACGCCTTTCACCGCGTTGATGCTCATCAGTGCATGGGCGATGTCCGCATCCAGGCGGTCGAACACCGGTTCGCCGAGCCCTGGCGGTACGCCGTCAGCAACCACGGTCACTTTCGCACCGATGGAATCACCTTCTTTTTTCAGCCCGCGCATCAGTTCATCAAGGGCATCGAGTTTATCCGGATCCGGGCAGAAGAACGGATTCTGCTCAACCTGCGACCAGTCTTTGATCGCCAGCGGGATGTTGCCCATCTGCGTCAGACAGCCGCGAATCACAATGCCGAATTTTTCAGCAAGAAACTTTTTGGCGATGGCGCCTGCCGCCACGCGCATGGCGGTTTCACGGGCAGAGGAACGCCCGCCGCCGCGATAGTCACGCAGGCCATATTTCTGTTCGTAGGTGTAATCGGCGTGCCCCGGGCGGAACACGTCTTTGATAGCGCCATAATCCTGCGAGCGCTGATCGGTATTTTCAATCAGCAGACCAATGCTGGTGCCGGTGGTGACCCCTTCAAACACGCCGGAGAGAATTTTTACCTGGTCCGGCTCGCGACGCTGCGTGGTGTAGCGGGACGTGCCAGGGCGACGGCGATCGAGATCATGTTGCAGGTCGGCCTCAGTCAGCGGAATGCCTGGCGGCACGCCATCCACAATACAGCCGAGCGCCAGACCGTGTGACTCACCGAACGTGGTCACACGGAAGAGTTGTCCAATTGTGTTTCCTGCCATTACGGCTCCGAATTATCGTTATTAATCTTTATAGAGACTGAAGTGTTCGCGCGCAGCCACCAGCTGAGCTTTGGTCAGCATAAAGACGCCGTCACCGCCGTTTTCAAACTCAAGCCAGGTGAACGGGACGTCCGGGTACTGCGCTATCAGATGTACCATGCTGTTACCGACTTCACAAATCAGAATGCCGTCATCGGTGAGATAATCCGGCGCATTGCCGAGGATCCGGCGGGTCAGTTTCAACCCGTCAGTGCCGGACGCCAGCCCCAGTTCCGGTTCATGGCGATATTCGCCCGGCAGGTCTGACATATCTTCGGCGTCGACGTACGGCGGGTTGGTGACGATAAGATCGTACTGCGTTTTCGGCAGGTCGCGGAAGAGATCGGAGCGAATCGGCGTGACGTGGTGAATCAGACCATGATCGTCGATGTTCTGTTCAGCCACCTGCAGCGCATCTGTGGAGATATCAACGGCGTCCACTTCTGCTTCCGGGAAGGCATAAGCGCAGGCAATCGCGATGCAGCCGCTGCCGGTACACATATCAAGAATGTGCTGCGGCTGATGCGGGATCAGGCCGCTGAAATGGTTGTTAATCAGTTCGCCAATCGGTGAACGCGGCACCAGCACGCGCTCATCGACATAAAATTCGTGGCCGCAGAACCAGGCTTTATTGGTGAGATAAGCCACCGGGATGCGTTCGTTAACGCGGCGGATCACCCGCTCAACAATGCGGTGTTTCTCGCTGGAGGTCAGGCGCGCGGTGTGCATATCTTCCGGGATATCCAGCGGCAGATAGAGCGACGGCAGCACCAGCTGGACGGCCTCATCCCACGGGTTATCCGTGCCGTGACCGTACCAGATGTTGGCGGCGCTAAAGCGGCTGACGGACCAGCGCAGCATGTCCTGAATGGTTTGCAGCTCATTCACTGCTTCATCAACAAAAATTTTATCCACGCTTTCCTCCAGGGCACGCATCGCGTTATTTTCGGCGGCTAGTTTGCCACGAAGACGCCGAGAAATCAGCACTCTTGCTTATCTCAAACCAGGAAAAAACACGTTTTTCCTGCCCGATGCGCAACGAGTCGGGTAAACTACCTGAAAGAAAAGATGAGAGTCACGAATGAAAAAGAAACCCTCGCTCAGTGTGGAGGACAAGACGCTGTTTCGGCAACTGATGGTCGGGACGCGCCGAATTAAACAGGACACCATCGTTCATCGCCCACAGCGCAAGAAAATCAGCGACGTGCCGGTGAAACGCTTACTTCAGGAACAAGCGGACGCCAGCCATTATTTTTCGGATGAGTTTCAGCCGCTGCTGAATACCGAAGGCGGCGCGGCGAAATATGTGCGTGACGACGTCAGCCATTTTGAGCTGAAAAAGCTGCGGCGCGGGGATTACTCGCCCGAACTGTTTCTTGATTTGCACGGATTAACGCAGTTGCAGGCAAAGCAGGAGCTGGGGGCGCTGATCGCTGCCTGTCGCCGGGAACACGTCTTTTGCGCCTGCGTGATGCACGGCCACGGTAAGCACGTGCTTAAGCAGCAAACTCCACTCTGGCTGGCGCAGCATCCGCACGTGATGGCCTTTCATCAGGCACCAAAAGAGTACGGCGGCGATGCCGCGCTGCTGGTGCTGATTGAAGTCGAAGAGTGGCAACCACCGGAATTACCCTAAAACAAAAAGCGGGAAGCTCAAGGCTTACCCGCTTTTTCGTCGTTTTACAGAAATTGCTGTTAGATCGCTTTCGCCATCCGCAGATTACAAGGGCTCATCTGCCAGTTAAATACCCCGTGCCCGTCGGCTTCCAGGGTCACATTTGCAATGGCTGACGTCGAAAACATCGGCGGCGTTTCACCCGGGCACAGTTCTGCCACCAGGTAGCCCACTAACGGTAAGTGGGAAACAACCAGCGCAGACGCTACGCCTTCGTTAGCCAGCGTTTGTAAGTACGCGCTGACCAGTCCAACATCGCCGCACGGCGTCAGTTCTGGTAGAACATCCACCTCTTTGGGGAGATTCAGGCACTCCCTGACAATATCCAGCGTTTGTTCAGCACGCAGAAACGGACTGACCAGTACACGCTCTACATCCACTTTTTGGCCTTTCAGCCAGGTTGCCATCAGACGGGATTCATCACAACCGCATACCGTGAGTGGGCGAACCGAGTCACTGGCTGCTTCGAGAGCAGCGTCGCCGTGACGCATAATGAAAACTTGCATATTGCACCGCTTTTGTTAAACAGAAGCACCAGGAATAACCCCATACATGACGCTGTCATGCAGGAGGGTAACCCGGTGGCCGGGCATTGTGCCTTATCCATCCAACGAATGAAACGTTGTGTTTTACCTTAATGGCGTAAGTATAGTCAATCTCTGTTTACATTTTCGCCAGGGGTTTACGCTACACACGACGGATTACCCTTTTTTAGACCTCAACTTAGCACGTCAGTTTCATTTACGGGCCAAAAGGTCTGCCCCTGCTCTGCCATACGCAGCAGAGGTTCACAGGGGGTAAACCGCGGGCCATACTGCGCCGCAAGCCGTTGCAGGATCGCAACCACTTCACCCGCCCCCAGCGAATCCATATAACGGAACGGGCCACCCAAAAAGGGCGGAAAACCAATGCCAAACACCGCGCCAATGTCACCATCACGCGCGCTGCGCACCACGCCTTCATCGAAGCAGCGAGCCGCTTCATTCAGCATCATCATCACGCATCGTTCCGCCGCCTGCTGTGGTGAAATGGCGCCCTCTGGAGCCGATACGCCAACTATCGAATAGATAGCCGGATCAGGCTGTTTTTTGCTTTTACGCCCTTTTGCCGCGTAAAGATAGAAACCCCGACTATTTTTTCTGCCTTTGCGATCGTCATTCAAAATTGCACTTATGATGTTTGCAGGCGGGCTAAAACGTTCTCCATAGGCCGCCTCCAGCACAGGAATAATTTTAGTGCCGGTATCAATTCCCACCTCATCCAAAAGTTGGATCGGGCCCACCGGGAAGCCATACTTCACCAGCGCTTTATCAATGACTTCAATGCGTTGCCCTTCCGTCAGCAGGCGCATCGCTTCGTTAATGTACGGCGCAAGAATACGGTTGACGTAAAAACCGGCTTTATCCGCAACGACAATCGGCGTTTTACCCTGTTTTTTCGCCAGTTGTACCGTTGTGGCGATGGTGCGCGCCGACGTGCCGGCATGGGGGATCACTTCCACCAGCGGCATTTTTTCTACCGGGCTGAAGAAATGCAGACCAATCACCTGTTCCGGCCGCTGCGCGCTGGCGGCGATATCGCCAATCGGCAGCGATGACGTATTAGACGCAAACACCGTATGCGGCGCGCATTGCTGTTCGACTTCCGCCACCATTTGCTGTTTCAGCGCCAGCTCTTCAAACACCGCCTCAATGACCACATCGCGCTGCGAGAAACCACGGTAGTCTGTGGTACCGGTAATCAGCGCCAGCTGACTGTCGCGCTCACTGGTGTTGATATGGCGGCGGCGCACTTTTTTATCAAGCAGATCCCAGCTGTACTTCAGCGCGTGATTGATTCCCTTCGCATTAATGTCTTTGATGCGAACAGGCAACATTCCTTTACAGGCGGTGACAAAGGCAATGCCGCCGCCCATCAGACCACCACCCAGCACGCCAACGGTGCGTAGCGGCCCCGCTTCCGCGCTGGCGCCGGGATCTTTCTTCAGTTCGGTGCTGGCAAAGAAAATGCTGCGCAGCGCCCGGGATTGCGGGGTCATCGCCAGTTCGCCAAACGCGCGCGCTTCCGCTTCATAACCACTGCGTCTGCCCTGCGCTAACCCGGTTTCGATCACTTGTAAAATGCGTTCCGCTGCCGGGTAGTTGCCCTGCGTTTTTTGTTCAGTTTTCTTACCGACAATGCGGAACAGCACGGCGCGACCCAGCGGCCCGGCCAGTACGCGCTCGCGCACCGGTAAACGACGGTGCTCCGGCTTGCCCTTTTTCACCCGCTCAACAGCGGCATTGAGCAGAATGGAATGCGGAACGACATCATCCACCAGCCCGGCTTTTAACGCCTGGCGAGGACGCAGCTGTTTGCCAGTGAGGATCATCTCCAGCGCAGTACTGACGCCCACCAGGCGAGGTAAACGCTGCGTGCCGCCAGAGCCCGGCAGCAGACCGAGTTGCACTTCCGGCAGCCCCAGCACCGTTTTACTGTCATCGGTACAAATACGTGAGTGACAGGCCAGCGCCAGTTCCAGCCCGCCGCCGAGACAGGCACCGTGGATCGCCGCCACAACCGGGAACGGCAGCGCATGGATTTCGGCCATCACCTGTTGCCCCTGGGCCGACAGCCCCTCGGCCTCTTTCGCCGTTTTGCAGTTGCCGATCATGTTGATATCAGCTCCGGCGATAAAGTTGTCTTCTTTGGCAGAGATAAACACCACGCCCAGCAGATCTTTGTTTTCACGCAACTGACGCAGAATATCGCGCACCTGACCGCCGAACTCCGCCTTCAGGGTGTTCATCTTTTCACCAGGCACGTCAATGGTGATCACTGCCACGTTGTCCGGGCGAATTTCAAGCGTAAATGCAGACGTCGTTGTCATTATTCAGCCTCCAGAACCATTGCTGAACCCAGACCACCCGCGGCACACGCGGTGACCAGCCCCAGCCCGCCGCCACGTCGACGCAACTCATGCAGTGTTTGCGTGATCATGCGCGCGCCTGTCGCGGCAAACGGGTGCCCGTAGGCGATGGACCCGCCCAGCACGTTAAATTTGCTGTCATCAACCTCGCCGGTCGCCTGTGAACGCCCCAGCACCTCGCGGGCAAAACGATCGCTGCCGAGCAGTTGCAGGTTCGCCAGCGTCTGCGCGGCGAACGCTTCGTGCATATCAAACAGAGTCAGATCGTTTAAGGTGATCCCGGCGCGCTCCAGCGCCAGCGGGGTGGCCCATGCCGGGCCGAGCAGCATGTCCTGTTTCACGTCGATAGCAGTAAACGCATAACTGCGCAGATAACCCAGCGGCGTCAGCCCCAGCTCTCTTGCGCGGGATTCCGTCATCAGGATCACTGCCGCCGCGCCATCAGTCAGCGGCGTGCTGTTGGCTGCGGTCACCGTGCCGTGTTTGCGGTCAAATGCCGGGCGTAATTTTGCGTAATCCGCCAGCGAGGAATTGTTACGGATGTTGTTGTCCCGTTCGATGGGATCGCGAAACGGCGGCGCGTAGGCCGTCATCACTTCGTCGGTCAGTTTCCCGTCCGCCCACGCCTGCGCGGCATACTGATGCGAGCGGTGTGCCAGCGCATCCTGCTGCTCGCGCGTGATGCCATAGGTTTTTGCCATTTGCTCGGCGGTGTCGCCCATGCGCAGACCCGTGGAATATTCAGCTACCGCAGGCGGCACTGGCAGCAGATCACGAAGACGCAAACGTGAGAAGAGTTTCAGTCGCTGGCCCAGGGTGCGGGCTTTATTCGCGTCGACCAGCGTTCGTGCCAGTTTTTTGCTGACGCCAATCGGTAACACGGAAGAGGAATCAGCGCCACCGGCGATCCCGGCGCGAATGGTTCCCGCCATCAGGCTCTCGGCGACATTCGCCACTGCCTGAAAACTGGTCGCGCAGGCACGGCTGACGCTGTAGGCATCGGTGTGCACGCTCATGCCGGTTCCCAGCACAATTTCACGGGCAATGTTGGGCGCTTCCGGCATCTGAACCACCTGGCCGAACACCAGTTGTTCAATCACGTCCGGTGGAATTTCGCTGCGAGCCAGCATCTCCCCCACGACCATTTTTCCAAGGTCGATTGCCGGGACACCATGAAAAACAGTGGCCTGGCGCGCAAAAGGGGTTCGTAACCCACTGACAATGGCAATGCGATCGCCCTGGCGGGTGATTAGCGGTAATGCCTGACTCATAACACTCCCCTGTTACCAATAAAACGCTAGTGGTCTGACCTGATAACATACTTAACTAATTTTTTACATTTAGCCAATCAGGGAACCGAAAAAGTGGGAGCTAAAACACATTGGGGAGCAATGGGGGGAGAAAATGAAAACGCCCCTGCAGTGCAGAGGCGTTCGGGCGGAATTAACGCAGACCGAGCTGGAAAATCAGCGTTTCGGCTTCGCAGCAGAACACAAAATCAATATCCAGCTGCACACCACCGTTCACTTCTGTGAAGGTCGGGGTAATTTTACAGGGTTCAGATTCCACGCCGCGCGCTTTCGCGCTCAGTTGCGCCAGCGTCTCTTCTGCTTCTGCGCGGTTGGCGAAAACACGACTGTACGATGCGGTGCAATCGGTGTTGTCCATAATGGTGCCAACATCCATACAGCAGCAAACAGGGGTTTCATCAGCACTGCATTTACTCATTGTAGATTTCCTCTGTATTTGCACCCAGGGTGCCAGATAAACAATGCTGATATTTTACGCCCCGAAAAGTGTGCTCTCCAGTTGATTATGTGCTGAATGCGCGATTGTGAGAGAAATCACAATTAAAAATGATCCAAAACAAAAACCGCCCTCATTTGTGTAACAAGTTCCCTCGATTTTTGCCACCGGGATCGCGTTTCTGAGATCACAATTGAAAAATTTCATAAACAAAGTTGCAACATTCCATCTGGTCAGACCTATACTCTGCGCACTGGTCTGATTTCTCTGAATCATTCCAGACCCTACACTTCGCGCTTCTGTTACGGCATGTAACAAATATTGAATAAAAAAAACTCAATGAGGTTATGGTCATGAGCCAGAAAACCCGGTTTACCAAGTCTGCTCTCGCAGTCGCAGTGGCACTCGTTTCAACACACGCCTGGTCTGCAGGTTTCCAGCTAAACGAGTTCTCGACATCTGGCCTTGGCCGCGCCTATTCAGGCGAAGGCGCCATTGCGGATGACGCCGGTAACGTCAGCCGCAACCCGGCACTGATTACCATGTTTGATCGCCCGACATTCTCAGCGGGTGCTATCTATATTGATCCCGACGTAAATATTACCGGTAAATCATTAACACCGGGTGGTAACACCAACGCGGACAATATCGCGCCGACCGCCTGGGTTCCGAACATTCACTTTGTGGCACCGATTAACGATCAATTTGGTTGGGGCGCGTCAGTGACCACTAACTACGGCCTGTCCACTGAGTTCAACGACAACTACGCGGCGGGTGAGTACGGCGGTAAAACCGATCTGGAAACCATCAACCTGAACCTGAGCGGCGCTTATCGTCTGAACAATAACTGGAGCTTCGGCCTTGGTTTCAACGCCGTTTATGCGGATGCGAAAATCGAGCGTTACGCGGGTGAGCAGACTGCTGGCGCGGGTCTGGCGGCACCGGGCACTCAGATTGCCAAGCTGAAAGGCGACGAGTGGGGCTTTGGCTGGAACGCCGGTATCCTGTATGAACTGGACAAAAACAACCGCTACGCGTTGACCTATCGCTCTGAAGTGAAGATCGATTTCGACGGCGACTATAAGAGCAACATCAACTCCCTGGCAAACGGTCTTCCGGGTGCTGGCACCGCGTTTCCGTGGGGCACCTCCGGCTCGACCATTCCGGGTTCTCTGAGCCTGCATCTGCCTGAAATGTGGGAAATCTCTGGTTACAATCGCGTGGCGCCGCAGTGGGCCGTTCACTACAGCGTGGCGTACACCAGCTGGAGCCAGTTCCAGGAGCTGAAAGCGACCGGAACGCAGGGCCAGACGCTGTTCTATAAAGATGAAGGCTTCAAAGACTCTTACCGCATCGCGCTGGGTACGACTTATTACTACGACGATAACTGGACGTTCCGTACCGGTATCGCGTTTGATGACAGCCCGGTTCCTGCGAACAACCGTTCTATTTCCATTCCGGATCAGGACCGTCTGTGGCTGAGTGCCGGGGCAACCTATGCGTTCAACGAAGATGCCTCTGTTGACGTGGGTGCGTCCTACATGCACGGCCAGCACGTGACCATCGAAGAAGGCCCGTACACCTTCCGGTCTGAAGGTAAAGCCTGGCTGTTCGGTACCAACTTTAACTACCGCTTCTGATAAGAAGCCGGAGATAAAAAAGGGTGAGCCAGTGGCTCACCCTTTTTCTTTTCTGATTCGGTTACTCGGAATCGATATCTTTCAGTTCGTCCTGAATCGCCTGCGCGTTCGGGTTCTCTTCCGGTTTCAGCTGACCGCCGTTAGCGATAAAATCATGACGCTGGAAATACGCTTCACGTACGGTGATGTAAGGATCAGAGGACTGACGCAGCAGACCGTCGGAATCAAGCAGTTGCGCGCGCGTTTCAATACCTTCCACCGCCCATTTACCGATAGACATCGGCCAGGTCAGCCACGACAGCACCGGATACAGGCCATCCGCCATGTCGCCGCCCTCATCACGCAGCGTAAAACTGCCGTAGAACGGAAGCTGCATATACGGGCCATAGCCCACGCCATAATGACCAAGAGTACTGCCGAAACGGTGCGGTTCAACGCGCTGGAGTTTTTCGTTAGCCATGCCCGCGACATCCATCAGCCCGCCCATCCCCAGCAGGGTGTTCAGGAAAAAGCGCGTAAAGTGCACCATCCCCTGATACGGATCGCCTTTTAAGAAGTAGTTGACCATGATGGCCGGTTCTTCAAGGTTACTGGTGAAGTTGCTCACGCCGTTACGCGCCGGCTGCGGGATGTAATCGCGCCACACCACCGCCACAGGGCGCACAACATACGGGTCCAGAACGTTAAAGTTGAAGCTGTACATGGTGCGGTTGAACCCTTCAAACGGATCTGAACGACCCTGCTGTTGCTCACCGGAACTGGCGCAACCCACCAGTAATGTCGCACCCAGCGCCAGCGCTGACAGGCGAAATTTCATAGAGGTCTCCCTGATTAGTATGGCTCTTGCTGATTGCCGTCCATGACGGAACAGATTGAAATTCCGTCTTTTGTTAGCCGCAAATTGTAACAGCGCACGGTATGAAGTCTATATCCGAAAAAGCAGGCATCAGCGTTCAGCATAGCGTGGAGCGAGTCATCTCGGCTCTGAGGTGATTTTATACATATTTTGACATAACCGTATCGCTATTCTTGCCATCCAGGCAAATTAAGAATTACACCCTCCCGCCCCGTTCGAAAAAACCACTACGCTTACAATGGGTCCATCCTGCGGAGTATTTGACGATATGCCTCAACTTAAAAACGACAAAATCGATAAGCACACTGATGATCTGGAAGTGGAAAGCGACGAGAAATTACAGGGGAAAAAGATAGAACTTGATGAAGAGCAACTGCCGTCGCGCGCGATGGCTATCCATGAACATATTCGTCAGGATGGGGAAAAGGAGCTGGAACGCGACGCGATGGCGTTGCTGTGGTCAGCCATCGCCGCCGGGCTGTCGATGGGTGCCTCGCTGCTGGCGAAGGGGATTTTTCATGTCCATCTGGCGGATCTGCCCGGCGGTTTTCTGCTGGAGAACCTCGGCTACACCTTCGGCTTTATTATCGTCATCATGGCCAGACAGCAACTGTTTACCGAAAACACGGTGACGGCGGTACTGCCGGTAATGCATAACCCAACGCCCGGCAACGTTGGTTTGCTGATGCGCCTGTGGAGCGTGGTACTGCTCGGTAATATCATCGGTACCGCCATCGCCGCATGGGCATTCGAATATATGCCCATATTCAATGAGGTAACGCGCGACGCGTTTGTCAGCATCGGTATGAAGGTGATGGAAAACACCCCTGGCGAGATGTTCGCCAACGCCATAATATCCGGCTGGATCATCGCCACCATGGTATGGATGTTTCCCGCCGCTGGCGCCGCAAAAATTGTGGTGATCATCCTTATGACCTGGCTTATCGCGCTGGCGGACACCACACATATTGTGGTTGGCGCGGTCGAGATTTTTTACCTGATTTTTAATGGCACACTCTCCTGGTACGATTTTATCTGGCCGTTTGCCCTGCCAACCCTGGCGGGCAATATTTGCGGCGGTACCTTTATCTTCGCTCTGCTCAGTCACGCGCAGATCCGTAACGATATGAGTACGAAACAAAAAGAGAAAGCCCGCCTGCAACAACAGGCGAAAGAAGAAGAAAATTAAGATGGTGGCGAGAGTTTGAGCATTCAGCCGCGCAGCACTTAACGCCCCGGTTGAAAAACGCTATACTCGTGCCGCCTCGTCCCCTTAGTTAAATGGATATAACGAGCCCCTCCTAAGGGCTAATTGCAGGTTCGATTCCTGCAGGGGACGCCAGTGGCGCTTTTTTGTCTCTGTCGGGTGCCAAACAAGTGGCGGGCCTGTTTCGCGCTTATTTATTCTCTTTTCTCTGTTTCATATTTAAAAAACCTCACAACTCCGTTAAGAATCAGGACAAAAAACCAAAAACCTTTCTCACATTAGCTATCTTTCCCGGCTATTTCCGCACCAGTCTATTATAAAATTGATGAGTCAATACAAACGGCCGATCGCACCCTGAATTTTGCAGACGGCGCTGAGATCTCATGAATAGAAGTTCTTGTTAATGACGGTGTCGTTATTTTTAACGATAACACAACAATATTGATGGTTTTGAACTTTATGGCTCCGGTAAACTTACTGCTGAAAATTTAACCCTGGATAATTTGAACACAGGTTATGAACCCGAGATGTTATATGTCGGGGGAAATGCTGTCGCGACGTTAACCGGTCTCACTACATCACTGGTGAAGGATTGCCAGGCGACGACGTTGCCCGGCAACCTGATTTTTTACCGTTCCCCTCGTCCCCCACGCTGCATAATGCCAAGCGCTATCAACATCAAAACCAGCCCTGTCACCAGTGTCAGTGTTGCCATCGCCATTCCCTGCCCGACCGACCCTTGTTCAAACTGACGCCAGATGAAAACTGACACCGTCTGCGTACCGGCAGGTGCCAGCAACAGCGAGGTCACCAGCTCGCGGGAGGCGATCGCAAAAACCATCAGCATGGCGGCGAGCATGGCGGGGAACACCAGCGGCAGCACGATAAAACGCAACGCCTGGAATGCCGAAGCGCCATGCACCCGCGCGGCAGGCTCCAGACTGCCGCCAAGCTGGCGCAGCGCACTGCCGATGTAGCGAACCGGCCACGGCAGCAGCAGGCAGCAATAAGAGAGCAGCAAAATAACCCAACTGTTATAGGGCGAGATGGGCCAGAATGCGCGGTTCCAGAGCAGGATCAGCCCCACGCCAACCACAATACCCGGTAGCGCCGCCGGGATCAGCGACAGTGCGTCGATCACCGAACGCCCTTTTATCTTCTGCACCACCACCAGCCACGAGGCGAGCAGCCCCACCAGCCCGGTGATGCAGGCGGCACCCAGCGCCAGTGACAGACTGGTGCCTAACGCTGACAACGCATCGCCCTGCTGGCTGAACAGTGCCGCATAGTGCGACCCGGTTACATTCTCCAGCGTCACACCACCCGACAGCGTCGACAGCACGCCGGATAACGCCATCGACGCGCCAGGCAACACCACGGCCAGCCCTCCGACGACCATCATCAGCATGACCATTGGGATCACCAGCAGACCCGGCTCCGCCCCGCTGTTCTCGGTGGGTTTGCCGGTAATGCTGGTGACGTCTTTATTGCCGGTTAGTGCACGTTGCAGCCACCAGGCGCAGAGCGCAATAACAACCAGCACCACGGAAAGCAGCGACGCGCCGGAGAGATCGATGGGCCAGTCGGCGAGCTTTTTCTCAATGCCGGTCGTCAGCATCACGACACCGGATCGCGTTCCCAGCGCCGCAGGAACGCCGAACTCTTCAATCGCCAGCGTAAAGGCGAGCAGCATTCCCGCTGCCAGCGCCGGAGAAATCATTGGCAGCGTGATGTGCCAGAATGCTCGCCACGAGCTGGCGCCGTGGACGCGGGCGACCAGCGCCAGACGTTGCCCGCTGGCCAGCAGGCTGCGCGATACCGCGAAATACACTACCGGGAAAATGTTCAGCGCCATCACCAGCACGATGCCGGTTTTGCTGAACAGCAGATCATTCAGGTCGATGCCGGTTAACTGCTCGAGATAGCCTCTGCGCTGCAATACCAGCATCCAGGAGAGCGCCGCGATGTAAGGCGGCGTCAGGAACGGGATCAGAAAAAGCAGATCCCACAGCCGCGGGTATGGCAGCGTAAACAGCCCCCGCGCGACACCCAGCGGAAAACCAATCAACGCGCTGACCAGTGCCACGCCCAGCGCAATCTGTAAGGTTCCGCCGAGCATGCCCGGCAGTTGCGGCTCTTCCAGCAGCGCAGAAACGCCGCTGAACGCACGGGCAAACGACCCGGCGCTGAACTGCGGAAACACCGCCTGCAGCACAATAAACGACAGCGGCAGCGCCACCAGAATGACCAGCAACGCCAGCGTTGTCGCAGAAAGGATTTTCTGTTTCACGGAGTGCCCCTGAAAACGGGGTTGCCCCCGTGATCGTTATAAGGTGAAAAGCGCGCTGAAGCGTTTAAGAACGTCGCCGCGTTCGCTGGTGCCATCGCTTTTGGTCGGCAGAACGTTCAGCTCGTTGAACAGCGGGCGTTTGGCCGGGACATCGGTACGGGCAGGCATCAGCCAGGCGTCAGCCACCATGGTCTGGCCTTCCGGCGACAGGACATAGTCAACAAACGCTTTTGCATCATCGCTGTGTTGCGTGGATTTGAGGATCATCATCGGGCGCGGCGCGATAACCGTACCGCTGGCCGGGAAAATCACCTTCAGCGACTCACCCTGGCTGATATTGCCGTAGGAGACATAATCCACCGCGCCAAAGACCGCCGCTTTCGCGCCCTGCATCACTGGTGTCACCGCCTGCGCGTTCGGGCCGCTCACTACCATACCGTTCTTTTTCAGCGCATCAAACAATGCCCAGGCTTTGTCGCCCATGCCGTTTTGCAGACCAATCAACAGATCCAGTGAAGCGCCGGACAGCGACGGATCCGGCGTCGTAACTTTGTCTTTAAACGCCGCGGTGGTCAGATCCAGCCACTCTTTCGGCTCCGGCGTCCCGCTTTTGGTGTTCCATACGATGCCAAGCGCCGACACGCCCTGGGCGACGTAATCCGCCGATTTCAGTTGCGCCGGAACCTTGTCAGCACTGGCGCTCTGATACGGCAGCAGCCAGCCGCGGTTATGCAGATCTTCCGCCGTATCCACCGACGCGGAAATCAGAATATCGGCCTGCGGATTAGCCTGCTCCGCTTCCAGACGCGCCATCACTTTGCCGGTGGTCGCCTGGAAAATATTGACCTTCACGCCGGTTTTTTTCTCAAACCCGGTCGCCAGATTTTTCGCCAGCGAGCCAGGGCCCGCCGTGTATACCGTCAGCGCCTGGGCGCTGGACATCATGACGGAAGACAGCACCATCGCTAACAGAACTCCTTTTTTCACTGACATTACGGTTTTCATGCGAACTCCCCTGAGGATGAAATAACAAGGCGGTCGACAGCGACGCTGCCAGCCGATAAATGCACAATCCGGTCAGCGAGAATTTCTGCTTCCCGGCGGTCATGGGTGACATAGACGGCCGTGGTGCCGAGCTGGCGCAATAATCCGGCCATCTCGAGGCACAACGATTCGCGAAGCTCGCTGTCGAGGTTAGAGAGCGGTTCATCGAAGAGCAGCACGCGGGGTTCGGCGACAATGGCGCGCGCCAGCGCCACGCGCTGCTGTTGCCCGCCGGACAACTGTGACGGTTTACGATCGAGGAATTCAGCCAGTCCGACCCGCGTCAGCGCCTGCACCACCCGCGCGTCTCGTGCGTGACGAGGGACATGGCGCATCTTCAGCGGAAACGCCACGTTCTGAGCAACAGTCATGTGCGGCCATAGCGCGTAATCCTGGAAAACCATGCCGATATCGCGCGCTTCGGGCGGCAACGACCACCCCGCTTTCGCGACCAGACGTTCGCCAAAATGGATTTCACCGGCTTCGGGAGGCGTCAGTCCGGCCAACAGACGCAACAGCGTGCTTTTGCCACAGCCTGACGGGCCAAGCAGCGCGACAACGCTACCGGCATCAATGTGCAGATCGATATCATGCAGAACGCGGTGCTGACCAAAGGCACAGGAGACGCCTTTGAGATCAATGGCAGTGAAAATCAGGGGAGTCAACATCTTGTTATCCTCTTTGGGATTTAATGACCGCCACTGTAGGCTGCGTTTATGACCGCGCAATGACAGCGTGGTTATGCCCTGATTTCAGACGATTTTTGATAAGAAAACGTGGGGAGATTATTGCTGCTGATTTTTGAGCAGGGTCGCCAGATTGATGGCTTCAATCAGTTTGGCCCGGTCGACGCGCGGGCTGTTGGCATCCAGCAACTGTTGCCAGAGGGCGATTGCCTGTTTGTAATCCGCGGTCATAAACGCGTCGGAGGCGAGCAGCATCAGCGCCGTGACTTCACTGGCGTCCAGCGCCAGTGCGTGGTCGATCATGTTACGGGTAGCAGGCGTGATGTTTTGCCCTGCCTGATAATAGAGCACTGTCGCCAGTGCCGCGTAGAGTTCCGCATTTTCGCCACGCAGAGCCTGCGCCCGCTGGTAGGCCAGCAGGGCGTTGTCATAGGCGTTGCGATAAAGGTAATACTCACCAAGTGTCGCCCACAGCGCGCTATCCTGCGGCGTGGCGCGAATCTTTTCCTGTAACGCGATGAGCTGTTTTTCCGGCTCACCTGCGGCGGAAAACGCATGCAGCGGGTCGGCAAGACGCTGCTGCTCGACCATGACAGCAGCGGGCCGTGATGACAATCCATAGCCGGTCAGGCAAGCCAGCATCACCAGCGCTGCGGCGGCGCACAGCGTTCGTATGGGTACCGGGCTCTGTGTCGCCTGGTTAACCTGCGGTTCCCGCAGATCCTGTTGCAGCTCGTGAGCCAGCGTTTCGCCCGCCGTGGCCGGTAACGCCCGGGCAGTCTTGCGGAAAATACCGCCCAGCAACAGGATCAACAGCACCGGCAGACCCCATAAGATCCACGTCTGCGGTTTTAACGGTGGGCGGTAGAGAACGAAATCGCCGTAGCGCTGCGTCATCCAGCGGGTGATCTCCGCTTCGCTCTTCCCTTCCGCCACCATAGTAAACACCTGATGACGCATGCTGACCGCCACCGGCGCGTTGGATTCCAGTAAATTCTGGTTCTGACACTGTGGGCAACGGAGCTGACGGGCGATGCTGAGCGACGTCTCCTGTTGCTGCGCGCTGGCAAACGTCCAGGTATCGACAATCTGCGCCTGCGTGACGCTTGCCATCATCAGCGATAACAGAAAGAGGAAAACTCTAGTCATGGCAGCGTCTCCCACGCCAGCCGCTCAGCAGCGCGCCTGCGATCATCAACAGGCCGCCGCCCCAGATCCAGCGGATGCCCGTCTGCACATAAAAACGCATGGCAAAACGATTCTCTCCGGTTTTTTCGCCGATCACTACATACCGGTCATGCAGCAAATCCCAGTTAATGGCAGGCTCAACCATTTGCTGACGGCGCGCGGAATAGTAACGGCGTTCCGGGGTCAGCGTGCCGAGGCGTTCGTCATTTTTGTAAATGTCGATAAACGCTTTTTCGGTGGTGTAGTTTTCCTTCGCCAGTTGCTCCAGCCGCTCGAAACGGAACGTATAACCGGCCAGTGTCACGCTCTGCCGCAGGGCGAGGTTAACGCTGATTTCCTGGCGGCTGCCGCTGGAGAAGATAATGCCAGCCGCCACCAGCAGCACGCCGGTATGCGCCAGCAGCGCAGGTAACTGGCGCTTAAGCAGGCTCAGCGGTTGCCCCCACAGCGACGCCATCACGCCAGCCACCAGCCCGCAGGGCAGCGCGACTTGGTCTCCCAGCGACCAACAAAGCGCCACTGCCGCCAGCGCAATGACGGCAATGCCCGCCCGGCGCCGCCCGTTGCTGCGAGGTGATCGCTTCCGGACACCGCCCGCGGCCAGGCCGAGCGTTATCAGCATCAGCAGGCCAAACGGCAGAGTGGCGAGGTTAAAATACGGTGCGCCGACGGAAAGCCTTCCCCCTCCGGCCAGGCTATAGAGCATCGGGTAGAGCGTGCCGATCAGCACAATCAGCAGCACGGCGGCGAAAAGCAGCAGCGAAACCAGAAGCAATGTTTCCCGCGACCAGCCGGTATAGCGCGCCGCCGGACGCTCTACCCGCGCCCGCCAGCCATACAGCAACAATGAGCCCAGGCTTAATAGCGCGAACAGCGCAAAGAGCGGTACCGCGCGTACGTTATCCAGCGCGAACGCATGCACCGACACCAGGATCCCCGAGCGGACGATGAGCGTGCCGAGCAGCGACAGGATTAGGGTGAGGATCGCCAGCAACAGCGACCAGTGGCGGTAAATCCCCCGCTGCCGCGAGGCAAGCAAGCTATGCAACAACGCGCTTGCCGACAGCCACGGCATCAACGAGGCATTCTCAACCGGATCCCAGAACCACCAGCCGCCCCAGCCCAACTCACAATAGGCCCACCACGATCCCAGAATGATGCCGAGCGTCAGCGCGCACCAGCCTGCCAGCGCCCAGCGCCAGCAGACCCAGGCCACCGCCGCGCTGAACCCGCCGCGCAGCAACGACGCCAGCGCCACGGCTGCGGCCACAATCAGCCCGCCATAGCCGAGATAAAGCAGCGGCGGATGCAGGATCAGCCCGATATGTTGCAGCATCGGGTTGAGGTCGCGCCCTTCCACGGCAGGCGGAAACAGGCGAACGAAGGGATCGGACCAGAGAACAACAAACAGCAGCAGCGACGCGGTCAGCACCGACAGGAGCGCCAGCGTCCACGCGAACAGTGGGTCGGTTTGTTGCCGGTAGCGCCAGGCGAACAGCGCGCTCCAGGCGGAAATGAAGACGAGCCACAACAGCAGGGAGCCTTCATGGCCGCCCCACACAGCGGCAATTTTGAGCCCCAGAGGCAACGAACGGTGGCTATGCTGAGCAACATAGACCACCGTGAAGTTATCACTGATGAAACTCTGAACCAGTATCGCAAACGCCAGCAACAGGAACGCAAACTGCCACCACACCCCGATGACTGCCAGGCGCGTGATCCCCTGCCAGCGCTGGCGAACACCCATGAGCGTCGCCACCGGGGTCAGCAGGCTGGCCCCGAGGCTAAGCAGTAATGCCAGAAAACCCGCTTCGGGTACAAACAGTTCCAGAAATCACCTTACCGGGCTTACGCCACTGTTAACTGTCCTGCATAAAGAATGTAGAAGCGCAGCAGCAGAACACCGGTCAGGCTGGCGCCGCTGACAATGAGCGCACCAACAAACGCAGATTCACGCGTCGCCCACCGTTTCAGCAGCAACGGGACAACCAGACCAATACCCGCCACACCAATCCAGAACCACCAGGTCCAGAACCCACCGCCCAGCGCGGCGACCAGCGCCCGCATTTTGCCGTCATCGCCGAGCGCCAGCCCGACGAAAAACGCGGCCAGCAGGAAGACTTCCAGCCAGAACACCGGTTTTTCGACACGGTGAAGAAAGTGGACTTCCGTACTGTGCGGGTTATTGCGGTGACGAAACGCCATCGCGATCAACGCCACCGCGGCACCCGAGGAGATGCCTGAAAACAGAAACAGCACCGGCAGCACCGGGTTATTGAGGAACGGATAGGACTTCAGCGCCGACAGCAGAAAACCGGTATAAGCGCCCAGCAATACCGCCAGCACCAGCATCACTGTTTCCAGCGGTCGTTGAATGACGGTCAACAGTTTCAGTACCTTCTCAACAAACGTCAGCCGCGGGAAATACTTCTGTTGTAATGCGATCGTCTCTCTGTCGAAAATTTCCGCCAGCCACAGGATCAGCACCACCATGTAGACCTGAAACAGCAGCACCCCCATCGACATCACCGAGGTCAGGCTGTAGTTGAACATCAGTTTCCAGAATGTCCACGGCCGCGCCAGATGGAAAATGAGAATAACCAGACCAAGAATAATGGCGGCTGGCGCAATGAACAGCGTGGTGCGCATCAGCGAGCTTTCTGCGGTGCCCTCGGCAGGGTGAAAACGGCGCAGAAGCACCGCCAGCGTGACCAGCCCGGCGGAAATACCTATCAGGAACAGGTAAATCGCGATCGGCCAGTCCCAGACCAGCGACTCAAAATGGAAAGCAGAAGCGGGGGTCATTGGCTCACCTCTCCATATTTAAACGGTACGCGATAGACTTTCGGCTTCGTTCCCAACGCCAGCTTGAAGCGGTAGGTTGCTTTTTGCTGCAACAGACGAGAGATCTCGCTGTTGGGATCGTCCAGATTGCCAAAGGTGAGCGCTTTCGTCGGACAGGATTCAACACAGGCAGGCAGTTTCCCCTGTCTGAGGTTGGTCTTCCGGCAAAAATCGCATTTATCCGCCGTCTTGTTGACCGGGTGGATAAAGCGGACGCGGTACGGACAAGCCGCGATACAGTACTGGCAACCCACGCAAAGGTCCGGGTTCACATCCACAATACCATTGGCCGCATCACGGTAAGAGGCGCCGGTCGGGCACACATCTACGCAAGGCGCAAGATCGCAGTGCTGGCACGAATGGCGGAAAAACCGATACTTCACGTCCGGGAATTCGCCAATCGGCTCGCTGCGAATAATGGTCAACCGCGATACGCCTTCCGGGACGTTATTCACCTCCCGGCAGGCATCCATACACGCGGTACAGCCGATGCACAACGACTCGTCGTGGATCATGCCGTAACGCACTCCGTTAATATTCAGCGTTTTTGCCACAATCTGCCCCGCCGCCCCGCTGATCGCAATCAGCGCGCCCATACGGGTGATTAGCTGGCGACGTGAGCAACTCATGGCTGCTCCTTAAACAGGGGCACTGACGCCGGATTAAAGTGCGGATTGGTACGCTGATCGCTGTGGCAATCTACGCACAATTTAATCCGTCCTTTATCGTCCAACGCCCGCATCTTATCCTGCTGTGGATGCAATTGGTGGCAACTGGCGCAGGCCACTTTTGTCTCATGGACATCGTGAGGCCAGAACGCTTTCTGTAACTGTTCCGGTAAATGGCAGGACATACAGACACTATTCTGCTGTTCTACCGTGTACATCGGATCATTGAAACGCATGACGTCTTTCACACCTTCACGGTGTTTCGGCGACGGCTTACCGTGGCAGTTGGTACAGGTTACGGGCAGTTTATTACCCGGGTTAATCGCTGACGCATGTTTGCCGTGCATCCCCTCAGAATTGGGTTTGTGACAGTCAAGACATGCGGCATCCGGATTGCGCTGCTGGGTCACCGTCCAGCGCTGGTCGGGATCCTGTGGCGCTGGCGTTTCGGACATCCCGGAAAGGCTCCATAACAGGCCTGACGCCAGCACCCCGGCAGTTAATAACGAACGTAGTACGCTCATATTCACTCCATTGATCAATCCGCCCCGCAAGGGGCGGAGATGGGGGTTATTGGCTTAACAGACCGTTTTTACGTGCCTGCTCTTCCCATTGCGGAACCACCGTTTTCAGGAAGTCCTCTTTTTCAGCTTTGATTTGCTGCATGTTCAGGCCAACTGCGGCCTGGGCTTTCTCTTTGGTGGAGATATCCGGCAGCGGAATTTCATGGGTGATACCCATGGTAGCCAGCAGACGAACCAGTTTGGTACGGGCATCAGCGGCTTTATCCAGCGCGCCGCCGAGCATCCGCAGCCCCTCTTCCGGCGCGTGCATGTGGATACCGTGAGACGCGATAGCCAGGTCCCAGCGCCACTGCGCATGACGGATATCGGCCAGAATCGGCTTCATGTCTGCTTCTTTCGCGCCTGCATCCCATGCCGCTTTTGCTTCAAAGTGAGCACGGACTATCTGATCTTCCACTTTCAGTTTCAGCACACGAATCGCTTCTTTACGCTCGGCAACAATGTTCTGCAGCGTGGCTTTGTCCTGGGTATGGCAGTTCGCGCAGGTCTGTTCGAAGTTATCGAACGGATTGCCGATCTTGTGGCTGGTGTAGGTTTTGCCTTCGGCGTTCTGTACCTTCGGCATGTGACAGTCGATACAGGTCACATTGTTTTTACCGTGGATGCCAACGGTCCAGGTTTCATATTCCGGATGCTGCGCTTTCAGCATCGGGGTTCTGGACAGCGGGTTGACCCAGTCAGCAAAGGTAATGGCGTCGTAGTACTTCTCCATATCCTCGACTTTCATGCCGTCATCCCACGGGAATTTCACCGCTTTGTTTGCGCCATCAAAGTGATATTCAACGTGGCACTGGGCACAGACCATCGATTGCTGATCGAAACGGCTGCCCTTCTCAAACGGCTTGCCAATAGTTTCCATCGCGCGGGCGGCATACGGGCGTGACAGGGTCAACGCCGGTTTACCCTGCGCGAAGTCAGGGGACGCGGTGTTGTGGCAGTCGGCACAACCTAAGTTATTGACGATTTCCGGGCCGCCGCGCGCCCATTTGCCATGGAAGTAACCGTCTTCACCATCTTTCTGGATCAGACGCGCGACATCCGGGCTCTTACAGCTCCAGCAGGCCATGGGCAGCGGGCCATCTTCTGCGTTTTTCGGCGCACCGGTACGCAGCGTTTCACGTACGTCGGTGACCGCGTACGCATGGCCGCGGGGTTTGTTATAGTCGCGAGAGAAAGGGTATCCCGCCCAGAGAACGACCAGCCGCGGATCTTCAGCCAGCGCGTCAACGCGATCTGACTGCTCACTGGTTGCCTTCCAGGACTGGTACTGATCAGGGTTTTTCGAGGCGAAGGTTTCATTCTTTGCCTCAATGGGTGCAGATTTCGCGGGTACAGCCGTCGGTTCAGCGTGGGCGCTAAAGATAAAACAGAGTGGGAGAATCAAGCTGAAAATACGGCGTGCGCTTATTTTTATCCTTGCCATAGGGGCCTCGTCCAGATTGCGCCACCGGGGAAAATGGCGGCTCTGTTATTTTTCTTCCATGACAGTAACCGCACAAAAAAACTGTCATGACATTGCTCATTTCTATATGTAACCAAAAACCACAACAATAATGTTGTTTTTAATCAAATGTAAATGCATGTTAAATACACCTTTAGGGTTAGATCACGGCACTGAAATCAATAAACCCGTAAACCCTTTGTTGGTACTTTTTATAAATTACACTTAACTACTTGTTATTAATAGAATTTATGATTTATGTTGTTTCTCTGCGAAAAACGATGGATTAGCCTGCTGAATTCACACAGACAATATTTCTATAAATACTTATTTTTGCGACATAGCATTAACATTGCGCCCTTTTCCCTTATTGACCCTGTTATAAATAAGGTAATATCTGATCTTCTCGCGCTGGCGCGAATCTGGAAAATCACACACGTAATAACAATAATGAATAATACCCTTGAGGTACTTTATGACCATGGAGTCTGTTATGCCTGGGACCACCACCTTTCAGGTGATGATTGTTGACGACCACCCTCTTATGAGACGAGGGATCCGTCAGTTACTGGAACTCGACAGTGTCTTTAACGTTGTTGCTGAAGCGGGCGATGGTCAGACAGCCATTGAGCTTGCCAATCAGAACGACCTCGATCTGATCCTGCTCGACCTCAATATGGGAAGAATGAGCGGGCTGGATACGCTCAGAGCGCTGCGCCGCGATGGCGTGACGGCGCGCATTGTTATTCTTACCGTTTCCGACGCAGCCAGCGACATCTACGCCATGATTGACGCCGGTGCAGATGGCTATTTGCTGAAAGACGGCGAGCCGGAAGAGTTGCTGGACTCTATTCGCAACAGCGCCAACGGGGGGGATGCGTTTAGCGAACGCGTATTCGCTTACCTGCAGGAGCGCGAGAGCGCAGGCGGAGCAAACGATCCGTTCAGCGTCCTGACCGAACGCGAGCTGGATGTGTTGCATGAACTGGCGCGCGGCCTGTCGAATAAACAGATTGCGTCAGTGCTGGATATCTCTGAACAGACAGTGAAAGTACATATCCGCAACCTGCTGCGCAAACTCAACGTCCGTTCACGGGTTGCCGCGACGATCCTGTTCCTGCAAACGCGCGGCATTCAGTAATTCACCCTGGCACGCGTTTAGCTGCCACCCCGCTGTTGCATTGCCTGTGCGATGCTGCGCTCAATGATAGCGCGGCGCTGATCGCCGCCAGGCAACAGCTTCAGCATCAATTGCCACGACGAAATCGCTTCATCGTAACGCTGCTCTTCAAAGGCATTAAAGGCATACAGGCTGAGCACCCGCACGTCCGCATGATTGGTTTTCACCAGCTCACGCAGTAACTCACCGCCACGGCGGTTATCATTACTGTCTGGCGAGCGGATCAGCACCTGGGCGTAGCCCACGGCCACTTCGCTGTTGGTTGGCGCGAGCGCATAAGCGCGCCCCCACGCATCCGTCGCCGTGCTGGCATTATCCAGTACCATTCCAATACGCCCCAGCATCATCCAGCCATCAACGTTATTGGGCTGGTCCTGCAATTGCGTACGCAGCCCCAGCGCCAGACGCGACATTTCCTCGACATTCAGCGCTTTTGCTTTCTGGTCGAGCACGCGATCCATCAGCGCATCGGTTTGCGCTGTCGCCAGGTGCCAGACGCGCACTTTTTCATAGCCGCCGACCTGGTAATAGCTCCAGCCGCTGAGAACCAGCGCCACCACCACGCCCGGCACCAGCAACCACAGATTCAGCGGGGCAACTGCCGTCGGTTGTGGCACGACATCGTCTTTCGCTTTCAGCTCCCGACGCCGCGTACGGGCAAAAATCACCCATCCCCCCGTCAGCACAGCGACGGCCGGGATCAGCCACAACAGCACCGTCAGCGGGGTGAGCGGCGGATCATAAGTGACGAAATTGCCGTAGCGCGCCACCATGTAATCGATCACTTCCTGCTTGCTCTTCCCTTCCTGCATCAGTTCATAGACCTTCTGACGCATGTCAACGGAGATCATGGAATTAGAGTCAGCAATGCTGTTGTTCTGGCATTTCGGGCAACGCAGTTCGGCGGTCAACTGCCGGAATTGTTGCTCCTGCGCCTCATCGCGAAAGGTCATCACGTCCGTCGCGGCAAAGGCGGCAGCGGAAAACAGCACCAGCAGGCTGAACAGTAACGCTCTCATGATTTCGCCTCCTGACTGTAGCGATCCCACAGCGGTTTCACTTCCTGCTCCCAGACGTTCATATTCATATCACCGGCGTGGCGATAGCGAATAATCCCTTTGCCATCAATCAGAAAAGTTTCCGGTGCGCCGTAGACGCCGAGATCCAGCCCCAGCATGCCGTCACCGTCAAACAGGCTTAACGCATACGGATTACCCAGTTCTTTCAGCCAGGTCATCGCTTTCGCCCGGTCATCTTTGTAGTTCATGCCCACCACGCGCACGCCCTGCGCGGCAAGCTGGTTAAGGAACTGGTGTTCCGCACGGCAGGTCGGGCACCAGGTCGCCCAGACGTTCAACAGCACCGGTTTTCCCTGCGTCAGCACCGCCGCGTCATACACTTTTCCTGGCTCGTCCAGCGACTCGAGACGGAACGCCGGTACCGGTTTGCCAATCAGCGCGGATTCGAGATTGGTCGGGGTATCACCCTCGGCATTGCGGGCCAGTTGCCACAACAGCGCTGCGGCAATCACCAGGAAAATAAAAAATGGAATCAGCAGAATATTACGCTTCATGTGGCCTCCTGCGATAACGCGGGTCGAACAGACAGCACAGGCCACCTAACGACATCAGAATACCGCCCGCCCAGATCCAGCGGATGAACGGTTTGTAATAGAGGCGAACCGCCCACGCGCCGTTATCCAGTTCTTCACCCAGCGCGGCATACAGATCACGCGTGATACCGCCATCAATCGCGGCTTCCGTCATCATCATGCTGCTGGTGTTATAAAAGCGTTTTTCGGCATGTAATGTCGCTTCAGGCTTGCCGTTACGGGTGACGTCGATGATCCCCGCACCGCCGCGCCAGTTCGGGCCGTTCCGTTCTTCCACCTGGCGGAAAATAAAGCGGTAGTTGTGAATATCGACCGCGTCGCCCGCTTTCATGCGCACATCACGCTCAACACTGTAGTTCTGGCTGAACGCGATACCAACCACGGTCACCGCCAGTCCGATATGCCCGAGCACCATGCCCCAATAGCTGGCGGTGAGTTTATTGCCTTTTTTCAGCCGCAAAACGACTTCAGCGATAACCAGCACCAGCACCCAACTCGCCATCGCCAGACCGACCACGGTCATCGCCACAATATGGTCCTGTAACAGCAGCGGCAACAGCAACGACAGCGCCAGCGTCGACACCAGCGCCAACAGGAACAGTTTTTTGTATCGGCCAGGGCGATCGCGACCCCAGCGGATCAGCGGTCCGATGCCCAGCAGCAGCGCAAACGGCGCCATCAGGGCGCTGAACAGCGAATTAAAGAATGGCTCGCCGACAGAGATACTGCCGAGCCCCAGCTGTTTGTGCACCAGCGGCAACAGCGTACCCAGCAACACCACCAGCATCGCGGCTACCAGTAAGACGTTATTGGCGAGCAGCAATGACTCGCGGGACCACAGCGCGTTATTGACCCGTGACCGCACGCGATGCCCTCTGACCGCGAACAGCAGTAAGGAACCGCCGATCACCAGCACCATAAAGGCCAGAATGAACATTCCGCGCGCCGGATCGGAGGCAAACGCGTGAACGGAGACCAGCACCCCGGAACGCACCAGGAAGGTGCCGAGCAGACACAGCGAAAACGCGGTGATCGCCAGCAACAGCGTCCAGGCTTTGAAGCTGGCGCGCTGCTCGGTGACCGCCAGTGAGTGCATGAGCGCGGTGCCTACCAGCCACGGCATAAACGAGGCATTTTCGACCGGATCCCAGAACCACCAGCCACCCCAGCCCAGTTCGTAATACGCCCAGGCGGAACCCAGCACGATGCCCAATGTCAGAAATATCCACGCCGCCAGCGTCCAGGGGCGGGAAAAGCGCGCGTACACGCTGTCGAGACGACCGCTCAGCAACGAAGCGATGGCAAAGGCAAATGCCACCGAGAAACCGACATAGCCCATATACAGCAACGGCGGATGGAAAATCAGCCCCGGATCCTGCAACAGCGGGTTGAGATCGCGCCCTTCTATCGGGAATTCCGGCAGGGTGCGAGTAAACGGGTTGGAGGTGAACAGAATGAAAACCAGAAAGCCGACGCTCACCATGCCCATCACTGCCAGTACCCGCGCGACGATATCAAGCGGGATCGCACGGCTGAAGAGGGCGACGGCGAACGTCCAGCCGCTCATCAGCAGCACCCATAACAGCAGTGAGCCTTCATGAGCGCCCCAGGTCGCCGCGACGCGATACCAGACCGGCAGTTGCGTGTTGGAGTTGCTGGCGACATACAGGACGGTGAAATCATTGACCACAAAGGCGTGGATCAGTATCGCAAACGCGCCGCTGACCACAATAAACAACAACCAGGCGAGTGGACGCGCCATCGCCATCAGGCGCGAGTCCCCTCTTGCTACGCCCAGCAGTGGATAGCCGGAGAGCAAAAGCGCTACGCCGAGCGCCAGGCACAGCAACGCATTGCCGACTTCAGGCATCATGAGGCGTTTTCCTTGTAGAAACTGGCCGGACGGCGATGGTTATCCTGCATCGCTTTTTCCACTTCTGGCGGCGTGTAGTTTTCGTCATGCTTCGCCAGTACCTCTTTCGCCACCACGCTGTCGCCTTTTTGCAGTTCACCCTGCACTACGACGCCCTGCCCTTCGCGGAACAGATCCGGCAGAATGCCTTCGTAGCTGACGTTGATTTCCGCTTCCGCGTCATAAACCGTAAAGGTGACTTTCAGCGAGCCCGGATCGCGCTTCACGCTTCCCGGCATCACCATGCCGCCCACGCGCAGGCGCTGACCCACCTCCGGCAACTGGTGCGTTTCGCGTTTGCCGTAGACGATTTCGCCCGGCGTATAGAAAAGGTCGATATTCGAACGCAGGGCGTAAAGCACCAGCGTCGCCGTCAACGCTAAACCCGCCAGTACCGCGAGCGCTAACCACAGACGGTTTTTACGACGAATATTCATGCCAGCTCCTTCTGCATCTTCGCGGCACGCATGCGCGCCTCCCTTTCCTGCTGTTTCTGCAATCCACGCAGAATGGCACGATGTTGCGCCCAGCTATGGAAACAGAGCGCCAGCAGGGGAAAAACGGTAAAACAGACGGCCAGCCAGACGTAAAAGCCGTAACCGCCCATGGCAAAAAAATCAGACCAGGATGCAAATGCGCTGTTCACAAGCGACCTCGCTTAGCGATAAGCTCGCTGACCCACGGACGACGGCGCTCCTGCAGCAAAATCAGGGTGCGCATTCGCATCAGGGTAAGTGTGACGAAAAGAAGCAGGAAACCCACGATTGACCAGCGCAGCGGCGTGCGCATCAACGGGGAGATACTTTGCTGCATACGGGTCGAGCCCTGATGCAGCGTGTTCCACCACTCCACGGAGTAATGGATAATCGGCAGATTGACGACGCCAATCAGCACCAGGATCCCTACCGCACGCCCGGCGATTTTGCGATCTTCAAAGGCGTACCACAGCGCAATGGCGCCAACGTAGAGAAACAGTAACACCAGTTCAGAGGTCAGGCGGGCGTCCCATACCCACCAGGTGCCCCACATCGGTTTGCCCCAGGCGGAACCGGTAACCAGCGCGATGAAGGTAAACACGGCGCCGACCGGCGCCATCGCCGCGACGGCAAGGTTGGCCATTTTCATTTGCCACACCAGACCAATAAACGCCGCGATCGCCATGGAGGCGTAAATGCCCATCGACCAGATAGCCGCCGGGACGTGCAGATAAATAATGCGGTAACTTTGTCCCTGCTGATAATCCGAGGGCGCGAAGCCGAATCCCCAGATCCAGCCCGTCAGCAGCACCAGCAGGCTGGCGATAGCGAACCAGGGAATAAGCTGGCTACAGAGTCGATAGAGCCGGGGCGGTATCGCCAGTTGATGAAGTTGTTTCCACATAGTTGTCACCACTCCTTTCGCATCCAGTTACTGCATGCTGATGCGTAGCGCTGCTGCAGTCACAAAGGGACTTAACGTTGCACTGCCTGCCAGCAGCGCACCAAGTATTGCCAGATAGCCGTCAACCGGCAGATGCATTGTCGCGGCGTCAATCGCCGCTGTCGCAAAAATCAGCAGTGGGATGGTTAATGGCAACACCAGCACACTGAGCAGTACGCCACCACGCTTGATACCGACCGTCAGCCCGACGCCTGGCGCGCCGAGGAAACCGAGCGTTGGCGTTCCCAGCAGCAGCGTCAGCGCCATCACCTGCCAGGTGTGAACATCCATGCCCATCAGCAACGCCGCCAGTGGAGAAAGGATGATCAGCGGCAGCCCGGTCACCACCCAATGCGCCAGCACTTTTGCCAGCACCACCGCCGGTAACGGCAGCGGTAACAGCATCAGTTGCTCAAGACTGCCGTCCTGCAGGTCATCGCGAAACAGACGCTCCAGCGCCAGCAACGAGGCGAGTAGCGCAGCAACCCAGATAACGCCCGGTGTGATGCGAACCAGCAGTTGCGGTTCAGGGCCAATGCCCAACGGAAACAGCGTGATAACGATTAAGAAGAACCATAACGGATTTGCGATATCCGCACTGTGACGAAACGCTACCCGTAGCTCAAGACGGAAAATTTGCCACATCATGCCGCAACTCCCGTCAGGGCGACGCGGCGCAGCTTATCGTCGCCAACGTTAAGCGGCTGATGGGTCGTGAGGATCACCATGCCGCCCCGCTCCGTGTGTGTGTTCATTTGCGCGGTCAGGTGTTCTACGCCATTGACGTCAATGGCAGTAAACGGCTCGTCGAGGATCCACAGCGGCGCACGGCTCAGCCACAGGCGTGACAGCGCGACGCGGCGCTGCTGGCCTGCGGAAAGCTGATTAACGGGAATATCTTCAAAACCGGCCAGCCCCGCCTTCGCCAGTGCGGAAAAGCAGGCCTGCAGCGTGCTGTCGTGGTGGAAAAAACGTAAATTCTCAAGCGCGGTCAGCCGGGTTTTGATACCCGGCTGATGACCAATCCACAAAAGTTGTTGGTGGAACACATCCCGTTGTCGGGAGACTGGCGTTCCTTGCCAGAACACCTCGCCGTCATCGGGACGCGATAGCCCGGTCAGCAGGCGCAGCAATGTGGTTTTGCCCGCGCCATTACCGCCGGTGATTTGCACCCACTCACCTGCGTTGACCTCAAACGACAGGTCGCTGAACAGCACCCGATCGTCTCTTTCGCAGTACAACTTTACCACTTCAAGCATGGGTTAAAATCCATTCTCTACTTCACGCATGTCCGGCAGTTTATGGGCAATACCCTTATGGCAATCGATACAGGTTTGCCCGTCCTTCACTGCCTGATCGTGCATCTTCGCCGCCACGCCTTTCTGCATCGTGAGATCCATGAATTCGAAATTGTGACAGTTCCGGCACTCTTGTGAGTTGTTGTTTTTCATTCGACGCCATTCGTTCTGCGCCATCGTGAGGCGATGGTCTTCAAACTTCTGTGGCGTGTCAATCAGGCCCATCACTTTTCCGTAAAGTTCTTTACTTGCCTGGATCTTGCGCAACATTTTTGGTGCCCATTCATGCGGAACGTGGCAATCCGGACAGGTTGCGCGCACGCCGCTACGGTTGTTGTAATGCACCGTTTCCATATATTCCTGGTAAACGGTATTGCGCATTTCGTGGCAGCTGATGCAGAACTCTTCACGGTTGGACATTTCCATGCCGGTGTTGAATCCCCCCCAGAAAATAATCCCGGCGATAAACCCTGTCAGCAACAGCGTTCCCAGCGCCAGACGGCTCGGTCGCCGCCACCATTGCCAGAGGCGTCGAATGATTCCCGGTTTACGGTTCGATGTTTCCATAGCAGCCTCTTACTTCCCGAACCCTTTCGACGGGGTAAATGTATTTTCGACAATCGGCGCGGCATTGGTCTGCGGCACGTGGCATTGCAGGCAGAAATACCGGCGCGGCGCCACTTCTGCCAGCACTTTACCGTCGCTGTCCATGAAATGGGTCGGGCTAATGCGCGGCGAACCGGTGGTGCGGTAACTCTCCACACCGTGACACTGTAAGCAGCGATTGGTGTTGGTGGTGACCTGGTAGCCGTCCACACTGTGCGGGATCATCGGCGGCTGGTTGACGTAGTTCAGCGCCATCCGATCCTGCTCTTTCGGCATGTGGATCGCCCCTTCCTGCGTTCCCGACACTTCAGGCGACTGGCTGAAATCCACGCCATTCGCCGCCCAAACCATCCCGCTTACCACCAGGGCCAGCGCCGCCATCCCTTGACTTAACGCCTTTATCAGGACATGGTTTTTCATGATTTCGCTCCCGAACTCCATCGTGTAGTTATTGTGAATACATCCTCAGGGCAGACATCCACACAGCGGCCGCAGGTCATGCAATCGCGGCCCGTTATCTGCACCGGACTTTGCTCATCCAGAACCGGAGCACGTAGTACATGCGGCTCCGGGCAAACGTGAAAACAATCCATACAGCGCGAACATTTCCCACGCCCTTTCGCTGACACCGTGAGCACGCCTTTGCTGCTCACCGCGCCATACAGCGCCCCCAACGGGCACAGATGCCCGCACCAGCCGTGCTCTACCACCAGCAAATCAAACAGGAACAGCGCCAGAAGCAAAAACGCGCCAGAGCCAAACCCGGACACCAGGCTACGCCCCGTCAACGACACCGGATTTATCCACTCCCAGATGAGCGTGCCGGTGATCGCCGCACCTGCCAGCACCATCACCAGCAGCAGATAACGCAAATAACGGGGAATAGTGGCGGACTGGCTGATATCGAGCCGACGACGTAGCCAGCTGGCGAGATCAGTGATCGGATTCACCGGGCAGACCCAGCTGCAGAACAGCCGTTTTCCTGCTATGGCATAGAACAGGATGACGATGATGGCGCCGGTCAGCCCCAGCACCGCTGGCAGATGACCGCTGGCGAGGCTTTGCAGCACCATCAGCGGATCGGTCAGCGGCACGGTATCGAGCAACAGACTGCCGCTGTAGTTTCCACGCAGGATCCAGATGCCATACCACGGTCCGCTCAGGAACATACCGAGAACTAACAGTTGACTCACGCGGCGCAACACCAGCCATTTGTAACTGCGCCACCATCCTTTTTTCGCCAGCGCTTCACGGCCAGCGTCGCATTTACGGTTTGCCATCGCTTCCCTCCAGCCAACCGAAACGGTAGTGGTGCCCCAGTTCCCCTTTCGCCAGCGACAGCGGCAGCACTTTGATGGCTGGCTGTTCCAGCACACAGGCTTTCTCGCATTTACCGCAGCCGGTGCAGGCATCGCTGTGCACGGTCGGTATAAAGCGGGCGTGTTTGCCGGTGCGCATGTTGCGATCCAGTTCGAGCGTAATCGCCTTATCGATAGACGGGCAGACGCGATAACAGACATCGCAGCGCAGCCCCTGATAGTTCAGGCAGTTTTCCTGATCAAGCAGGACCGCCAGCCCCATCCGGGCATCGTCAATCGAGGCAATTTCGCTGTCCAGCGCGCCACTCGGGCAGACCACCGCGCAGGGAATGTCTTCGCACATTTCACAGGGGATATCGCGGGCGACGAAATACGGCGTTCCCGCCGACAACCCTGACGCCAGCGTCGCCAGCTTCAGCGTGTCGTACGGGCAGGCCTGAACGCACTGACCGCAACGGATACAGGCGCTGGCGAAGGCATTTTCCGCCAGCGCGCCTGGTGGGCGCAGCCGCACGCCACTGGCGCGCGCGGTCTGCTGTTGCAAACCCAGCGCGACGCCAACGACGGTCAGCCCACCCGCTGCGCGAACCATATCACGCAGAAAGCGGCGACGACCTTGCGACTTCACGACCCGGGACATGATACGTTACACCTTTGCCAGTTTAACGGCGCACTTCTTGTAATCCGTCTCTTTCGAAATCGGATCTGTCGCATCCAGCGTCAGTGCGTTGGTCAGCTGTGCGGCATCAAAGAACGCCATATACACGAGACCCTGCGGCGTACGGTTACGACCGCGCGTCTCGACGATGGAGACCACCTCGCCACGGCGGGAGATCACTTTCACCTTGTCGCCACGACGCAGATTGCGTGACTTCGCATCCTGTGGGTGCATAAATACGACGCCTTCCGGGAAGGCACGGTGCAGTTCCTCAACACGGCGAGTCATACTGCCGGTATGCCAGTGCTCCAGCACGCGCCCGGTGGACAGCCACAGATCGTATTCGCTGTCCGGGGCTTCTGCAGCCGGCTCATACGGCAGGGCGAAAATCGTCGCTTTGCCATCCGGCTTACCGTAGAACTTGTAGCTCTCGCCCGCTTTCACGTAAGGATCGTTACCTTCGCTGTAACGCCACAACGTCTCTTTGCCGTTGATAACCGGCCAGCGCAGACCGCGCGCTTTGTGGTAGTCATCGAACGGCGCCAGATCATGGGCATGACCGCGGCCGAAAGCGGCGTATTCTTCGAACAGCCCTTTTTGCAGGTAGAAACCGACGTCATGGGACTCGTCGTTAAGCTGTCCTTCCGCCAGCTCGGAGAGCGGGAATTTGGTGGTTTCGGCATTAGCGAACAGCACATCAAACAGCGTTTTGCCACGCAGTTCAGGTTTCTTCGCCAGTAACTCTTCGCTCCATACCTCTTCGGTTTTGAAACGACGAGCAAACTGGACAATCTGCCACAGGTCGGATTTTGCCTCGCCCGGCGCTTTGATCTGCTGACGCCAGAACTGAGTACGACGCTCGGCGTTACCGTAGGCGCCTTCTTTCTCTACCCACATGGCGGTCGGCAGGATCAGGTCCGCGGCCAGCGCACTTACCGTCGGATACGGATCGGAAACGATCACGAAGTTACGCGGATCGCGCCAGCCCGGCATACGCTCCTGATTGATGTTCGGTCCGGCCTGCATGTTATTGGTGCACATGGTCCAGTAGACGTTCAGCTTGCCGTCTTTCAGCGCGCGATCCTGCGCCACCGCGTGCAGACCGATTTTCGGCGGAATGGTCCCTGCCGGAATGTTCCATTGCTTCTCGGTGACATCGCGGTGTTTCTCATTGGTTACCACCATGTCTGCTGGCAGACGGTGGGCGAAAGTCCCGACTTCACGCGCTGTACCGCAGGCGGAAGGCTGGCCGGTCAGTGAGAATGGCCCGCAACCCGGCTGAGAGATTTTGCCGGTCAGCAGGTGCAGGTTGTAAACGAGGTTGTTGGCCCAGACGCCACGCGTATGCTGATTGAAACCCATCGTCCAGTAGGAGATGACCTTTTTATTCGGGTCAGCGTAGAGCTGCGCCAGTTTTTCCAGTTGATCGGCTGGCACACCGGACATCTGCACGGTTTTCTCGAGGGTGTACTCCGCCACAAACGCTTTGTACTCCTCAAACGTCATCGGCTCAGAGGTATCGGCGCCCGGGTTTTTCGCTTTCTGCTCCAGCGGATGATTCGGACGCAGACCATAGCCGATATCCGTCGTCCCTTTGCGCAGGGTGACATGTTTGTCGAGGAAATCCTGGTTAACCGCATTGTTCTGAATCAGATAGTTGGCAATGTAGTTGAGGATCACGAGGTCGCTTTGCGGCGTGAAGACCATGCCGTTGTCGGCCAGCTCAAAGCTGCGGTGCTGGAAGGTTGAAAGGACGGCAACCGTGACGTCAGGATCGGACAGACGGCGGTTGGTGATGCGCGACCACAGGATCGGGTGCATCTCCGCCATGTTCGAACCCCAGAGCACAAACGCGTCGGCATGTTCGATATCATCGTAACAGCCCATCGGTTCGTCCATGCCGAAGGTACGCATAAAACCCACCACCGCGGACGCCATACAATGACGGGCGTTAGGATCGAGGTTGTTGGAACGGAAACCGGCTTTGAACAGCTTCGCCGCGGCGTAGCCTTCCCAGATGGTCCACTGACCGGAACCAAACATGCCGATCGATTCAGGGCCTTTATCCTTCAGCGCGGTTTTAAACTTCTCTTCCATGATGTCAAAGGCTTGTTCCCAGCTGATCGGGGTGAATTCGCCTTCTTTGTTGAATTTACCGTCGGTCATGCGCAGCAGCGGCTGCGTCAGACGGTCTTTTCCGTACATGATTTTGGGCAGGAAATAGCCCTTGATGCAGTTCAGCCCACGGTTAACCGGGGCATCCGGGTCACCCTGACAGGCGACGATACGGCCATTTTGCGTACCGACCAGCACACCACACCCCGTACCACAAAAACGGCATGGCGCCTTGTCCCATTTAATGGCTTCCTGTTGGCCCACCACAGCGCGCGCAACACCGGGGACGCTGAGACCGGCAGCCGCCGCAGCGGCCGCAACGGCGTTAGCTTTCATAAAGCTACGACGACTGAGTTTCATGGTGCTTCCTCACCTTGCTCATCCTGCTGGTGATATACCAGCGAAACCGCCAGCACGCCCTCTGTGTTGCGTACCGACTCGATAGTGTCTAACAGCATCTGGCTTTCCGTCGCTTCGACTACCACCACCAGATTGCCGCTTGCGACATCAAAAACTGCGACTTCACAACCAGGTAACCCGTTCAGCGTGTTGCTGATCTCAGGGACCTGCTGATTCTTTGCCTGAACCACGAGGCTACAAACCTGCCAGAGCGTTTCCATGGCTTTACTCCGCCGTTATTGCATTGACCGGACAACGGGTGACGCAGGCGCCACATCCACTGCACATTTCCTGATTTAATTGCGGTTGCCAGATGCCTCTCATCCCGGGACGAAAGACAATCGCCGATGCTTCACAGCTATCCTGACAGTGACGACAGTCGATGGACTGTTGCGCCAGACAGCGTTCTCCGATGGTTATCGAGAGTTCCCATGCCCTGGTGTGGCGCGGCAAAAAAAGAGATTCGGGACAGGCCTTCGCGCAGGCATAACAAAACGTGCATTCTCCGCGCGGGAAATCGATGGCGGGGTATCCCCCGGATCCACGGTGCAACACGCCGGTTTCGCAGTGCTCCACACAGCGGTCACAGCGCGTACACCGCGAGAGAAAATGCGCTTCTTCACCACTCCAGGGTGGACGGATGGCCTGGACGGCATTACGCCAGGATCCGGTTAGCATGCCGCGACGCGTGACATCAACCATGACGACTTCCTTGCAAGACTCAGGGAACGGGCAAAAACCCTTATATTTATTACGTACCCCTCTATTGCGTACGTTATGTGAGTAAGGGTGACAGGTGCATACCCCGATGGAGGTAAAACCCGTGGCGGGATCAAAAAGAGTTACGATTTGTTACACTCAGAGCGCGCAATAGCCTCTGCGCTGGTGCGATCACCGCAGATCTGATTTCGTACTGGCGCAACGATTTAAGATAAATTCTTGCAATATGGCTGATAAAGTGAGCATCTTTTTTCCGCCACTGTTCGTGGTTATGACAATGGATTTACTCACACTACAGGAAGTTAACTGATGAAAATCAACGCCATGTTTAGCGCACTGCTGGTCAGCTCTGCGCTGTTTCTCTCCGCTTGTGATAGCGCCGACACGACTGACAGCGATAACGCCACCAAAATCCTCGACGGCAAAGCCTCTATCGTGCTGCCGGAAGGCTTCGTGAAGATGCCTAAAGAATTGATGGACAAGAAATACACCAACCCGGGTCAGCGTCCGCAGGAAGCCTGGTACGTGGAAAGCGAAGGCGGCAAAGTGACGCTCGCGTTCGCCGTGACCGAAAACCGCGTGACGGAAGCGCTGCTCCCACAGGTGATGACCGCACTGAAAGCTCAAATGAGCACTTTTTCGCCAGTGGTGTCTGAGATGACTATCGACGGTAAAAAAATGGCTCGTCTGGAGATGACGACACCTGGCGTTGACGCGAAAATCTTCAACGTGATGCAGATTTCTTCTATGGACGGGAAAATGATGATCTCGACCTTTAACGCTACGGAAGATATCAAAGATAAATATGCTCAGGCCGGTAAAGATTCCCTCTCAACCCTGAAGTATTAATCTCACGCCCTTACCGGCGTTTCGGAGGAAGCGCGATGCTGTCCGCTTCCTCCAGCGCCATCGCCACAAACGCGCGCGCGGCAGCGGTCTGCCAGGCCCCCTTGCGCTGCATCAGTACTGCGGTTCTTTCCAGCAATGGCGGCATCAGCGAAACCGCGCTCAGATCGTCACTCTGCATAGCAATTGCCGCCGGTAACAGCGTCGATAATGGCGTCCGGCGAATCAGCGCCAATACGGCGTTTATCGAATTGGCTTCCATCACCACCTGCGGACGCAACCCCCTCTGACGGCAGTAGCGGTCAATCTGTTCGCGCGTGGCAAATTCCGCGCTCAGCAGAATCAGTTGTTCATCATTAAGCACACGCAACTCGACGGATTTTTGTTGCGCCAGCGGATGGTGACGGGCCACGACCAGAGCGAGCGTTTCGGTGAGCAGCGTCTGCGCGTCGATATCCGGTGAGTGCACCTCATCAAACGCGATACCGACATCCAGCTCATCATTGACCAGCAGCTCTTCAATTTTGTCCTGCGACATCTCCTGCAGTTGTAACGTCACATTGGGATAACGCGCGTAAAACGCAGCCACCAGCGGCCCGATGAAATAGGCCGTGAAGGTCGGCGTGACGGCGACCCGTAGCGAACCCCGACTTAAATCTTCGACATCATGAATTGCCCGTTTCCCCTCTTCCAGCGCCTGCAGCGCGTTTCGCGCATAGCGCAAATACACCTCGCCCGCATCGGTCAGACGGGTGTTGCGTCCGCTGCGATCAAATAACTGTACGCCGAGCAACGCCTCCAGCTGTTTGATCTGCTGTGACAGCGCCGGTTGCGAAACATGCAATGCCGCTGCCGCGCGGGTAAACCCCTGATGTTCGGCGACCGCGAGAAAGTAGTGAATATGGCGGAACAGCATGGACTCACCTATAAGTTTTTCCAATTGACTCTATCATAAATGAGTCTTTTACCTTATGTAACGATCCGCGTAGCCTGCTCGTTATTGTATAACGAGACAGCCTTTCCTTGATTCGACGACAGGAGTGAACGATGCCTTCTCATGATGACTATCTGCAACAGGCGCTGGCACTGGCAGAACACAATGTTGAGCAGGGAGGACGCCCGTTTGGCGCGGTAATTGTACGTAATGGTGAAGTGGTGGCGGAAGCCGTGAATACACTGCATCTTAACGAAGATCCCACCGGTCATGCGGAGCTGAACGGGATACGGGCGGTATCAGCCCGCTCAGGCAGCGCGGCACTGTGCGAATGTATCGTGTATGCCAGCGGACAACCCTGCCCGATGTGTCTGAGCGCGATGTACCTCACCGGCGTGCGGGAGGTCTATTTTGCCAACAGCAACAACGACGGTGAGCGCTTCAGCCTCTCTACTGCCGCCCTCTATCAACAGTTACAACTCCCCATTGAGCAGCAATCGCTGCCGGTTCATCATCTGCCGCAGGCAAACGGTGTTGCGCTGTACGCGCGGTGGGCACAAAAGCAGTCATGAATAAAACATTCCGTTTTGGCCTGATGCTGCTGGTTCTGGTGCTGATTGGTCTCAACATGCGGCCGCTGTTGACCTCCGTCGGGCCGCTGCTGCCGCAGTTGCGCGCCGCCAGTGGGATGAGTTTTACCGTCGCCGCCCTGCTCACCGCATTGCCGGTAGTGGCGATGGGCGGACTGGCGCTGGCGGGAAGCTGGATCAACAACCACATCAGCGAGCGCAACAGCGTGGCGTTGAGTCTGCTGATGGTGGTCGCGGGCGCGTTAATGCGCGAGCTGGCGCCGCAAAGCGTGCTGCTGCTGAGCAGTGCGTTGCTCGGCGGGATCGGCATCGGGATCATTCAGGTCGTCATGCCGACGGTCATCAAACGTCTTTTTCAGCGCCGTATGCCGCAAGTGATGGGGCTGTGGTCCGCCGCACTGATGGGCGGTGGCGGTCTGGGCGCTGCGCTAACGCCGTGGATCGCCGCGCACAGCGATGTCTGGCATCGGTCACTGGCGTGGTGGGCGTTACCTGCCGTGATTGCACTGATCGGCTGGTGGCCGCAAAGCAAATCGCTGACGCAGGAGGAACAAAAGGCCGCGTCCACCCGCGTCCGCATCACTATTCATCCCCGCGCGTGGACGCTGGGGCTCTATTTTGGTGTGATCAATGGCGGCTATGCGAGCCTGATCGCCTGGCTGCCGCCGTATTATATTCAGCTTGGTGCCAGCGCCCAGTTCAGCGGGACGCTGCTGGCGCTGATGACCGCCGGGCAAACCGCAGGAGCGCTGATCCTGCCGATGCTGGCACGCCATCAGGATCGCCGTAAGCTGTTGCTGTTCGCCCTCTGCCTGCAAATGATCGGTTTCTGCGGATTTATCGCCGTCCCGCTGCACATGTCCATTTTTTGGGCGGTCATCTGCGGCTTTGGGCTCGGCGGCGCGTTTCCGCTCTGCCTGGTGCTGGCGCTTGACCACTCCCCTCACCCGGTGATTGCCGGGCGGCTGGTCGCTTTTATGCAGGGCATTGGTTTTATCGTTGCCGGGCTTTCGCCGTATCTCTCCGGCGTACTGCGCACCATCAGCGGCAATTACCTTATGGACTGGACTTTTCACGCCGTTTGCGTGGCAGGGTTAATGCTGTTAACGCTGCGGTTTGTTCCCGCGCACTACCCGCAGGAATGGATTGAGAAAATCTGACAAACGCAGGCCGAAATACACGCTAAATCAATGAGGTAATTCGGCCCTTTTTTTGCCGTTTTGAAGCGTCGCTCGAATGCAATATATTACCCTGCGAAATTAATCTGTCGCCGAATCACGACAGTTGTAAGTCGCTAAAAATAAATAAAAAAATCTCTCTTGATACCCCTGATTTTTAGGCGTACATTAGCGCCGTCTGGAGCGAGATCGCACAGAATTCTGAGGTGGTGCCGCAGCAAAACCGGGAGTATTCCTAAATCTGTTTTGAGTCGGTGTCAGCTCTCTATAATCAGTCATTTGAGCGTATCAGTACGACGCGGAGTGGTGAGACGTGAAATATTTCTTTATGGGCATTTCTTTTATGGTCATCGTTTGGGCCGGTACCTTTGCCCTGATGATCTAAACTGAGCATAATGCGAAAAAAAACAGGAGCCATCTGGCTCCTGTTTGCGTTTTTATGACGCCTCTTCGGCTGACGTTTTCGCCGGTGCCGGTAACAGACCATCGGCGCGGAACATCGCTTTAATGCCCCTCACCGCCTGGCGAATACGATCGCGGTTTTCAATGAGCGCGAAGCGGACGTGCGTATCGCCGTAGTCACCAAAACCGATGCCGGGCGAAACACAGACTTTGGCCTCTTTCAGCAGCTTTTTGGCAAATTCCAGCGAACCCATTTCCGCGTACGGTTCCGGGATTTTCGCCCATACGTACATCGACGCTTTCGGCGTATCGACCATCCAGCCCGCCTCGTGCAAACCTTTCACCAGCACATCGCGGCGACGTTTATACTGCGCGGCAATATCGCGAACGCACTGTTGATCGCCTTCCAGTGCGGCGATGGCTGCCACCTGCAACGGCGTAAAGGTACCGTAATCATGGTAGCTCTTGATGCGCGCCAGCGCGTTAACCAGCACCGGGTTGCCGACCATAAAACCGATGCGCCAGCCCGCCATGTTGTAACTTTTCGACAGCGTGAAGAACTCCACGGCGACATCACGTGCCCCGGGCACCTGCATGATCGACGGCGCTTTCCAGCCATCGTAAACGATGTCAGCGTAAGCCAGATCGTGAACCACCAGCACGTCGTAGCGTTTCGCCAGCGCAACCACTTTCTCAAAGAAGTCGAGCTCAACGCACTGCGCCGTCGGGTTTGACGGGAAACCGAGGATCATCATCTTCGGTTTCGGGTAGCTTTCACGGATTGCGCGCTCCAGTTCGTTAAAAAAGTCGACGCCTTCCACCAGCGGTACCGAACGCACCTGCGCGCCAGCAATTACCGCGCCGTAAATGTGGATTGGATAACTGGGATTCGGCACCAGCACCGTATCACCATGGTCGAGCGTCGCCAGCATCAGATGCGCCAGCCCCTCTTTTGAGCCGATGGTGACAATCGCTTCGGTCTCAGGATCGATATCGACGTGATAGCGATCCTGATACCAGCGGGAAATCGCCCTACGCAGACGGGGAATGCCCCGGGACGTCGAGTAGCCGTGCGTATCCGGACGCTGCGCCACCGTGCAGAGTTTTTCGACGATATGCGGCGGTGTCGGGCCGTCCGGGTTGCCCATGCTGAAATCGATAATATCTTCGCCGCGCCGACGCGCAGCCATTTTCAGCTCGGCAGTAATATTGAAAACATACGGGGGGAGACGATCGATACGCGTAAAACGACGTTCAGGACTGAAGTCAGCCATAGATTCCTCGGAGTAACGTTAGCGCCCGGACCGTCCGAGCGACGCTGCCACGTGTGTGGCGTCTTTAGAAAATACGCTGAAAAATTTCCCGCTGTCGAGAGGGTGAACAAAAAATAATTGATATGCTGAAAAAAGGGGAACCTTCTCAGCCAGTAAAACAGCAATGATGTTCCGCAAATCGCCAAAATGATATTTTTAATTAACACAATAACATCAGCTTTTTTACTTCGATTTTTCGCGGTTGCCACGTTTTCCTTTCATGACGGAAACTCACTCGCAATCCCCTTTTAAATTTAAGGTTTTTCCGGTTTATGCGCCCGGTGCGGGATAGCTGGTCATTCCGCGCCAGGTTTTCTATCATAACCCTTCCCTGCGTTATCGATGGCACCTCCATGCACGAAATATTCACCATGCTGCTCGCGGTCTTTGATCGGGCAGCATTGATGCTGATCTGTCTGTTCTTCCTGATCCGCATCCGCCTGTTCCGCGAACTGCTGCACAAATCCGCCCATACGCCGAAAGAGCTGCTGGCTGTCACCGCCATTTTCTCGCTGTTTGCCCTGTTCAGCACCTGGTCCGGCGTGCCAGTGGAAGGGTCGCTGGTCAACGTGCGTATTATCGCGGTGATGTCCGGCGGCATCCTGTTCGGCCCCTGGGTAGGGGTGATCACCGGCCTGATTGCCGGGACGCACCGTTATCTTATCGACATCGGCGGCGTTACGGCGGTGCCCTGCTTTATCACCAGTATTCTTGCAGGCGTGCTATCTGGCTGGATCCATCGCCGTGTGGCGAAAGCGCAACACTGGAAGGCGGGGATCCTGGGCGGCATGCTGTGCGAATCATTAACCATGATCCTGGTGGTGGTGTGGGCGCCGACTACCACGCTTGGCATCGATATTGTTTCAAAAATCGGGATTCCGATGATCCTCGGCAGCGTCTGCATCGGGTTTATCGTCCTGCTGGTGCAGAGCGTGGAAGGCGAAAAAGAGGCCAGCGCCGCGCGCCAGGCCAAACTGGCGCTGGATATCGCCAACAAGACGCTGCCGCTGTTTCGCCATGTGAACAGCGAATCGCTGCGCCAGGTCTGCGATATTATTCGCCGCGATATCAATGCCGATGCCGTCGCCATTACGAATACCGAGCACGTGCTGGCCTATGTTGGCGTCGGGGAAACAAACTACCACAACAGCGACGACATCGTCAGTCCGACGACTCGCCAGGCGATCAGTAGCGGGAAAATCATTATTAAAAACAATGATGAAGCGCACCGCACCCCGGAAATACACTCGATGCTGGTGATCCCGTTGTGGGAGAAAGGCATTGTCACCGGCACGCTGAAAATTTATTACTGCCACGCGCACCAGATCACCTCGTCGTTGCAGGAGATGGCGATCGGCCTGTCGCAGATTATCTCCACGCAACTGGAGGTCTCCCGCGCCGAACAGTTACGCGAAATGGCAAATAAGGCAGAGCTGCGCGCGTTGCAAAGCAAGATAAATCCCCATTTCCTGTTTAACGCCCTCAATGCTATCTCGTCGTCGATTCGCCTGAACCCTGATACCGCCCGGCAGCTGATTTTCAATTTATCGCGCTATCTGCGCTATAACATTGAATTAAAAGACGATGAACAGATTGATATCAAGAAAGAGCTTTACCAGATAAAGGATTATATCGCGATAGAACAGGCGCGTTTTGGTGACAAACTGACGGTTATTTATGACATTGATGACGAGGTCAGTTGCGTGATCCCGAGCCTGCTGATCCAGCCGCTGGTGGAAAACGCCATCGTGCATGGTATTCAGCCCTGCAAAGGCAAAGGCGTGGTGACGATTAGCGTGACAGAGTGTGGTCATCGGGTGCGCATCAGCGTTCGCGACACCGGCAACGGCATTGACCCGGGCGTGGTGGAACGGGTGGAAGCCAACGAGATGCCGGGGAATAAAATCGGCCTGCTGAATGTGCATCATCGCGTGAAACTGCTGTATGGCGAAGGTTTACATATTCGTCGCCTGGAGCCAGGCACCGAGATTGCGTTTTATGTGCCGAACGCGCGTTCGCCTGTCGCGACACCTGCCCCGCTGTTACCCTGATCAGGAGTTCATATGAAAGTCATTATTGTTGAAGATGAATTCCTTGCGCAGCAGGAGCTGACCTGGCTTATCAAAGAACACAGCCAGATGGAAATTATCGGCACGTTCGACGACGGGCTGGACGTGCTGAAGTTTTTGCAGCACAACAAAGTGGACGCCATTTTCCTTGATATCAATATCCCCTCGCTGGACGGCGTATTGCTGGCGCAAAACATCAGCCAGTTTGCTCATAAGCCGTTTATCGTGTTTATCACCGCGTGGAAAGAGCATGCGGTGGAAGCCTTCGAACTGGAAGCTTTTGACTACATTCTGAAACCGTATCAGGAGTCGCGGATCATCAATATGCTGCAAAAGCTGGAAAACGCCTGGCAGCAACAGTCGGGCGCCAGTAGCCCCGGCGTGACGCGGGAAAACGACACCATCAACCTGATCAAAGACGAGAAGATTATCGTCACCAGCATCAACGATATTTATTACGCAGAAGCGCACGAGAAAATGACGTTTGTTTATACGAAGCGCGAAGCTTTCGTGATGCCGATGAATATCACCGAATTTTGCAGCAAACTGCCACCGTCACACTTTTTCCGCTGCCATCGATCCTTTTGCGTGAACCTGAATAAGATCCGCGAAATCGAACCGTGGTTTAACAACACCTACATTCTGCGCCTGCGGGATCTCGATTTTCAGGTGCCGGTCAGCCGCAGCAAAGTGAAAGAGTTTCGCCAGTTGATGCATCTGTGAGGAAACCCGGCGGGTCAGCGCCTGCCGGGCATTAAATTCAGAGGAACTGCCCGAGGATCTGACGCAGATGGGCGCCGGAACCGAGTAGCCCCGGGTTTTCGTGGACAATCAGGTAAACCGGAATGTCCTGCACGTAGGACTTAAAGCGCCCCTTGTCTTCAAAAGCGCCGCGAAAACCGGAGGCTTTGAAAAACTCCAGGAAGCGCGGCACAATCCCGCCCGCGATATACACTCCGCCGAAGGTGCCCAGCGTCAGCGCCAGGTTGCCGCCAAACCGCCCCATGATGACGCAGAACAGCGACAGCGCGCGACGGCAGTCGATGCAGCTGTCTTCCAGCGCTCGCTCGGTGACGTCTTTCGGTTGCAGGTTTTCCGGCAGACGACCGTCTGATTTCACAATCGCCCGGTAGAGATTGACCAGCCCCGGTCCGGAAAGCACGCGCTCGGCGGAAACGTGGCCAAGCTCCGCGCGCAATTCTTCAAGGATTATCCCCTCTTCTTCACTGTTCGGCGCAAAATCCACATGACCGCCTTCACCCGGCAGGCTGACCCAGCGTTTATCGACATGTACCAGATGCGCGACGCCCAGCCCGGTTCCTGCGCCAAATACTGCGACAGGTTTGCCGTCAACCGGCTCTGCGCCACCGAACTGGATCAGATTCTCTTTTTTCAGCATCGGAATAGCCATCGATACCGCCGTGAAATCGTTAATGATTTCAAGGTGTGAGAAACCGAGATTTTTTTTCATCTCCGCGATAGAAAAAGCCCAGGTATGGTTGGTCATCGCCACCCAGTCGCTGGTGATGGGGCACGCAATGGCGATACAGCCATCTTCGACCGCCACATCATGCTCTTTTAAATACACACGTACGACCGCTTCCAGACTGGGATAATCCAGCCCGGAATACGTTTTAGCCCGAGAAATCTCACCGCTGATCATATCGCACAGCGCCAGACGCGCATTGGTACCGCCAACATCACCCACTAACGCAAACTTTGTCATTCTGTTACTGCTCCGCTAAAGTCAGAATACTTTTCTGCAAACACTGTAAATTCATGACGCCAGAACGACAACGCCCGCCGCACAAGCGCCCCAGGATTATCGATCTGCGTCACAGATTACGTTTATCGTTTCAGCACCATTTGCACTGACGCCTCCCGTAAACGGGTGCACTGTGCTGTACACTGAAACTAAAAGGAAATCACCATGCTCCATCCGCGAGCCCGCACCATGTTGCTGCTCTCCCTGCCGGCATTAATTATTGGTATCGCATCCAGCCTGATTTTAGTCGCGGTGATGAAAGTTGCCGCGCTGGTACAGACCTTTCTCTGGCAATCACTGCCGCTGAGCCTCGGCATGGGTCTTGATTCCCGTGTCTGGATCGTGGTGATGCTGACGCTGACCGGGCTGGCGGTGGGTCTGGTGATCCGTTACAGCCCGGGGCATGCGGGATCTGATCCGGCGCTGGAGCCGCTGATCGGCGCACCAACTGGCACCGGACCGTTGCCAGGCTTGATCCTCGCGCTGATTATCGGTCTGGCGGGCGGCGTCAGCCTCGGACCGGAACACCCAATCATGTCGGTGAACATTGCGCTGGCAGTGGCCATTGGCGCGCGCGTATTCCCGCGCGTGAACACCCTCGACTGGACGATCCTCGCCGCCGCCGGCACCATCGGCGCGCTGTTTGGCACGCCGGTCGCCGCTGCATTGGTCTTTTCGCAAACCCTGAGTGGCAACGGTGATGCCCCGCTGTGGGATCGCCTGTTTGCGCCGCTTATCGCCGCAGCCGCTGGCGCGTTGACCACCAGTCTCTTTTTCATGCCTCATTTTTCACTGCCGATCCCCCATTACGGGCAGATGCGCATCGTGGATATCTTCAGCGGAGTCATCGTCGCCATTATCGCGATCGCCGTCGGGATGGTCGCCGTCTGGTGTCTGCCGCGTCTGCATACGCTGCTACATCGCCTGAAAAACCCGATCCTGATCCTCACGCTGGGCGGTTTTTTACTTGGCCTGCTGGGCGTGGTGGGCGGGCATATCACGTTGTTTAAGGGGCTGGATGAAATGCAGCAACTGGCGTTCAGCCAGACGCTGACCGCGTCCGATTTTATGCTCATTGCGATAGTAAAACTGGCGGCGCTGGTGGTTGCCGCTGCCAGTGGTTTTCGCGGTGGGCGCATTTTCCCGGCGGTGTTTGTCGCCGTCGCCCTTGGACTGATGCTGCATGCCCATGTGGATGCGGTTCCGGCAGCGATTACCGTCTCCTGCGCCATTCTGGGGCTGGTGCTGGTAGTGACGCGCGATGGCTGGCTCAGCCTGTTTATGGCCGCCGTCGTGGTGCCGGACACCACACTCCTGCCGCTGCTGTGCATCGTGATGCTTCCAGCCTGGCTGCTGCTGGCAGGAAAACCGGTAATGATGGCGCAGCGGCGCGAGTGATTATGCGGTCTGATTGCGCGCTTCGATGGACTGCGTGAGCACGCGGAGAAAATCCGGGATGTCCATTCGGGGCAGCATCACCTCCACCAGCGTTAACCGGTCGCGCTGTTCGCTGAGGGTTAACGCTTCTTTCAGTTGCACCGCCTGCGTGACGCGCCAGCATTGCGCCTGGCTGTCGAGATTGAGCGCCTGTGGCAGTTGCGTCCAGTTCCACAGCGAAATGTCGTTGTAGCGCTCTTCCGGCCCGTGAATGGCTCGCTCAACCGTGTAGCCTTCGTTGTTCAGCAGCAAAATCACCAGCCGCTGGTCGTCGCGCATCATTGAGCCTATCTCCTGAATCGTCAGTTGCGCGGCACCATCACCGATAATCAACACCACTCGCCTGTCCGGCGCGGCGGTCTGCGCGCCAAAAGCGGCGGGCAGCGTGAAGCCAATCGAGCCCCACAGCGGCTGGACAATCAGCGTCACATCCCGGGGAAGTTTCAGCGCGCCCACACCAAACGCCGATGTACCCTGATCAGCCAGCACGATATCTCCTGGCTGTAATTGTTCCTGTATCGTGCTCCAGAAATTTTTCTGCGTCAGGTCGCCCTGTTTCTCTTTGGCGATCGGGCGGCTGGAATAGTGCGGCGATACCCATTGCGACGCCAGTGAGGCGGTGACCTCAATCAGCGCCGGTAGCGCCTGGTGCATCGGCAGACCGCTGAACCAGCGATTGCCAATCCGGGCTGCAAACGGCTGCAGATCGATGGTTTTTTCGGTGTTGATTTGATGCGTAAAACCAACGGTCAGGGTATCAGTGAAACGTGTACCGACGCAGATCAGCGTTTCAGCGCTTTCTACAATTTCACGGGTTTGTTTATCGCTGGCAACACCGCTGTAAGTGCCAATAAATGCCGGATGTTGCTCGTTAAAAAGCCCTTTGCCCATCAGCATGGTGGCATGCGGCAGCGGCTGTGATTCCACCCATGCCTGGAGCTGTTGTTGCAGACCAAAACGCTGGGCGAGGAAATCGGCCAGCAACACAACGCGGCGGCTGGTGCTTAACAGGCGGTGTGCCTGCTCTTTGAATTCGGCCAGTTGATTGTCATCCACTGTCGACGACTCAACGGCCAGCGGACAACCCGGCGGCGACGTCGGCGCGTTGGCGACATCGGCAGGTAGCATCAGGTAGGCAGGACGCCGGTGGGCAATCATCTCCTGTAATACCCTGTCGATTTCCCGGCAGGCATTATCGGCGGTCAGTTGCGCCTGTGCGCAGCTCACCGGCCCGCTCATTTCATAAAAATGGCTAAAGTTTCCGTCACCGAGCGTATGGTGCAATAATTCACCGCGCTGCTGTGACGACGTCCGCGGCGCGCCGACGATATGCAGCACCGGGACATACTCGGCAAAACTGCCTGCGGTGCCGTTGATGGCGCTCAGCTCACCAACACCATAAGTGGTTAACAGGGCGCCAGCTCCCTGAATACGGGCATAACCGTCGGCAGCGTAGGCGGCGTTCAGCTCGTTGGCACAACCGACCCAACACACAGCATCATGCGCGATGACATGATCGAGGAACTGCAGATTGTAATCGCCAGGGACACCAAACAGGTGGTCGATGCCCAGCGCAGAGAGACGATCCAGTAAATAATCACCAATGGTGTAAGTCAGTTGCATAGCGTCACTACCTCCTCTGTTAAGATAAATTTGAGTATTAGAGAAGCGCTAATGCTGTCCAGGATGTATCGGAGAAAGCCCGTGGAACGTCAGCTTTACGAATAACAGGAGTGTACTCAGGGTTGAACATTCATTAGTGTAAGTGCTTACCCACCCTGACGATTTGTGGAGACGAGAATGATTTACCAGGCAAATAGTGCGCGGTATCAGACTATGGACTACCGCCGCTGCGGGCACAGCGGACTGAAGCTTCCGGCCATTTCCCTTGGGTTATGGCATAACTTCGGCGATGTGACGCAGGTGGAGAACAGCCGCCAGCTGTTGCGCCATGCGTTCGATCTCGGCATTACTCATTTCGATTTAGCTAACAACTATGGCCCGCCGCCCGGCTCGGCGGAGAGTCATTTCGGCCGTATTTTGCGCGAAGATTTTTTCCCCTGGCGCGATGAGCTCATCATCTCCACCAAAGCGGGATACACCATGTGGGACGGCCCATATGGCGACTGGGGCTCGCGAAAATACCTGATCGCCAGCCTCGATCAGAGCCTGAAACGTATGGGTCTTGAGTATGTCGATATCTTTTATCACCACCGCCCGGACCCGGAGACGCCGCTAAAAGAGACCATGCGCGCGCTGGATCATGTCGTCCGCCAGGGCAAAGCGCTGTATGTCGGGCTGTCGAATTACCCGGCGGCGCGGGCGCGGGAAGCGATTGAGATCCTCGACGACCTGGGGACGCCCTGTCTGATTCACCAGCCGAAATACTCGATGTTTGAGCGCTGGGTAGAAGACGGCCTGCTGGAGACGCTGCAGGAAAAAGGCGTCGGCAGTATTGCCTTCTCACCGCTGGCGGGTGGGCAACTGACTGACCGCTATCTGAACGGAATTCCCGCCGATTCCCGCGCCGCCAGCGGCAGCCGCTTTCTTAATCCCGAGCAGATTACGGAAGAGAAATTGCAAAAAGTGCGTCAGTTGAACGTTCTCGCCGCGCAACGCGGGCAGAAACTTTCGCAGATGGCGCTGGCGTGGGTGATGCGTGATGAGAAAATCACCTCCGTGCTGATTGGTGCCAGTAAAACCGCACAACTGGATGATGCGGTGGGCATGTTGGCGAACCGGCAATTTACCGCACAAGAACGCGCAACAATTGAGACGATCCTCAACGGAGAAAAGTAGATTTTCCTTTAGCAAAAAGTGCTCTCACTGCATGTTTCAGAGTGTTGCCGATGATACGGGGCTTTACCACCCCGTAATATTGCGGTAGCAGGCCGCTCATGGCCCCGATCGTGAAGGAGAAGAGTATGTTCAGGTCAATGATTCTTGCAGCAGTATTGCTGGCCTCATCAGCGCCGCTGATTGCCAGCGCTGGCGAAATCACCCTGTTGCCATCGATAAAATTACAAATTGGCGATCGTGACAATTACGGTAACTACTGGGACGGCGGACGCTGGCGCGACCGGGATTACTGGCATCGTCACTATGAATGGCGTGACAGAGGCTGGTGGAGACATGACAACGGTCTCCATCGCGGCTGGGATAAGCGCAACGCGTATGAACGCGGCTATCGCGAAGGCTGGCGTGACCGTGACGATCATCGCGGTCGTGGCCGCGGTCATGGGCATCGTCATTAAGGTACAAAAAAAGCCAGAGTCCAAAGGAAACTGGACTCTGGCAACCGGTCTACTACTGCTTTCTTGAAATCAGGCTGTCATTTCTTTCATGATTCTGTTTTTCAGGGAGTAGATGGCATTCACACTGCTGCCTCCCAGTTTGCTAAAGACATTCGCCCGGTGCGTATAAACCGTCTTCGGCGACATATTCAGCACTTTCGCAATCTGGTCGACTTTCTGACCGTTCATCGTCTCACGCAGGATGATTTTCTCTTTCGCCGTCAGGCATACGCGCATCTGGTTTTCCAGCTTCTTGTTGCTCATCAGCACGCCCACGGCACGCATCAGCTCTTTCAGTGAACTTCTGGACGTGGTGATCACGCTCGCATCACAGATGTACATCAGGTTCGGGTTGTTGAGCACCAGCATCAGGCGGCACTTTTCGTTGATCCGCACAGTGTAATCAAAGTATTCAGCCGGTGTGTTTCTGTCGATATGGACGATGACCGCATCGCCTTTCTCAAGCGAATCGATAAAACCCGGTTCATTGATTCTGGCGGGCTGAAGCGTAATGTCAGATTCCAGCGCCAGTTCAATCAGGCCTGAACGTAAGAAAGCATTCTCAGTTGCGATATAAATGGTTTTCATATTGTCTGTACTGTTTAACGTTATGGGTCTCTGTTGCGGGACCGGGGTGAAATTTAGTCAGTACAGAATGCCAGCGAGATCACGCCGGACGCAGTGAAATGGTCTTATATAAGAAGATCACAAAATGGTTGTGAATGATTTAAGAACCGCCTGGCACGCGGGTTTCACGTTGCCAGGCCGGCTGGAAAGCCAGAGATTTAAGGACTTTCTTACAGTCCGAGTGCGGTACCGATTAACAGCCAGGCGTTCAGTGCGACCACCAGAAAGACGATAGTCCAGCCGGTGCGTTTCACTAATTGTGAATTGACTAAATCACCCATTAACGTCTTATTACTGGTGAAAATCAGTAACGGAACCAGCGCCAGTGCGATACCAAAACTGAGCAGAACCTGACTCATGACCAGAATGCGGGTCGGGTCAAGCCCCATTAAAATCACAATAAATGATGGGAGCATGGTGACGAGGCGACGGAACCACAGCGGAATATGGAAGCGGATAAACCCCTGCATCACCACCTGCCCTGCCAGCGTACCGACTACCGTTGAGGAGAGACCCGCGGCGATAAGACTCAGACCGAATATCGTGGCCGCCGCATGGCTGAGCAACGGCTCCAGCGTCAGATAGGCTTCATCCAGATCAGCAATACCGGTATGACCGTTAAAGTGGAAAGCCGCCGCGGCCGTCGCCATCATCGCCAGGTTAACAAAACCGGCAATGGTCATGGCTATCGCCACATCCCAGCGGGTGGCGTTGTAACGCTCCTTGCGCGTACCGCCGTGAAGATATTGCGTCAGTGAAGAGTGTAAATAGATGACGTGCGGCATGATGGTCGCCCCTAGTACCCCGGCGGCCAGGAAAACGGCTTCACTGGTGGGTAATGACGGGATAACCATCCCTTTGGCGAGTTGCGCCAGTCGGGGCTGAGAAAAAATCAGTTCAACGATATATGCCGCAGCAACAAACAGCAGCAGGCCACCTATCACTTTTTCCAGCGGTTTCTGACCGCGCCGTTGCAGCATCAAAATCAGGTAGGTCGCGATCCCGGTCAGTACCGCACCCTGTAAAAGTGAAATACCTAAAATGAGCTTAAAGCCGATAGCGGCACCGATAAACTCCGCGAGATCGGTCGCCATCGCGATGATTTCCGCCTGCACCCAGTAAAACCAGACGAACGGGCGCGGATAGTGGTCGCGAATTTGTTCAGCGAGGTTTTTTCCGGTCGCAATACCGAGTTTTGCCGACAGTACCTGGATTAGCATCGCCATCAGGTTTGCCCACACCACGACCCACAGCAATTGATAGCCAAAGCTGGCGCCCGCCTGAATGTTGGTCGCAAAGTTACCCGGGTCAATATACCCGATGGCAGCAATGAATGCTGGCCCCATCAGCGCCAGCCTCATTCGGCGCGCTGCACGACCACGACTGTTCTCAACGCGACTGTTCGTCATTTTCTGCCTCTGAAATATAGCCTTTGCTATGTTTCATATTACTAAAATGAGAATGATTATCAAGTTCATTTGGAAAGGTGATAATGATTTCTCTGATAGCTATGAACGATAAGCAGGGCTGAATTTAAATGAGGTGCGGGCAAGGTGTTCTGTCACATGCTACCTTGTTATCAAGATTAGAACAAAAACACAACTTTTAATACATTTACCAAACATAACAAAAATGTATGCCTGATCACTTTTCTCATAGTTTACTCACAGGCTGTTATTATAATGCGGCATGGATCTCGTTTTCTTTTAGCTTGTTGCATAGAATGTGCACGGAAATTTAACCTGCCTCATATTTGGAGCAAATATGGACCGCGTTTTGCACTTTGTCCTCGCGCTTGTTGTGGTAGCGATTCTTGCGTTGCTGGTCAGTCATGACCGTAAACAAATTCGCATCCGCTACGTTGTGCAATTACTTGTTATTGAAGTTTTACTGGCCTGGTTCTTCCTGAACTCAAATATCGGCCTTGGATTTGTAAAAGGCTTTTCCGAAATGTTTGAAAAACTGCTCGGATTCGCCAATGAAGGGACAAATTTCGTCTTCGGCAAAATGAACGACGAAGGCCTGGCCTTCTTCTTCCTGAAAGTCCTGTGCCCGATCGTCTTTATCTCTGCTCTGATTGGTATTTTGCAGCATATCCGTGTTCTGCCGATTGTCATTCGCGCCATCGGGACCGTGCTGTCTAAAGTCAACGGTATGGGGAAACTGGAATCTTTCAACGCGGTCAGCTCCCTGATTCTGGGTCAGTCAGAAAACTTCATTGCCTATAAAGACATTCTCGGCAAGATGTCCCGCAACCGCATGTACACCATGGCGGCAACGGCGATGTCTACTGTGTCAATGTCCATCGTCGGTGCTTACATGACCATGCTGCAACCGAAATATGTGGTTGCCGCGCTGGTGCTTAACATGTTTAGTACCTTTATCGTTCTGTCGCTGGTGAACCCGTACCGCGTCGAAGAGAGTGAAGAGAACCTGCAGATGTCTAATCTGCATGAGGGTCAGAGCTTCTTCGAGATGCTCGGTGAATACATCCTGGCAGGTTTTAAAGTTGCGATTATCGTTGCGGCGATGCTGATCGGCTTTATCGCGCTGATCTCTGGTCTGAACGCGCTGTTCGCTGCGGTGCTGGGTATCTCCTTCCAGGGCATTCTCGGCTATATCTTCTACCCGATTGCCTGGGTGATGGGGGTTCCGGCGAGCGAAGCGCTGCAGGTCGGCAGTATTATGGCAACCAAGCTGGTTTCCAACGAATTCGTGGCAATGATGGATCTGCAGAAAGTGGCTGGCACCTTGTCTCCACGTGCAGAAGGCATCCTGTCTATCTTCCTGGTCTCCTTCGCTAACTTCTCTTCTATCGGCATCATCGCGGGTGCGATTAAAGGTCTGAACGAAGAGCAGGGTAACGTCGTTTCCCGTTTCGGTCTGAAACTGGTTTACGGCTCTACGCTGGTGAGCGTGCTGTCTGCCTCTATTGCCGCGCTGGTTCTGTAAGCCGCAGCAATAAAAAAACCGGCATTCGTGCCGGTTTTTTTTACGCCTGTAATTCGCTGAGTGGTCGTGGTTTCCCTAACAGATACCCCTGCAGATAATCGACGCCAAGCTTCAGGAGCAACGCTCTCTGCTCGTCGGTTTCGACATATTCCGCGACCGTCGTCAGGTTCTTCACCTTCGCCATGTCGCAAATCGATTTCACAATCATGCTGTCCATCGAATCCGTCATGATGTCACGCACAAAGCAGCCATCAATTTTGATGATATCCGCCTGCAGGGTTTTCAGCCGTTCATAGTTGGCATAGCCGGTGCCAAAATCGTCAATCGCGATTTTGCAGCCAAAGTCATGCAACTGCTGGATGTTTTTGACACTGATTTCCGAATGGGAAAACGCCTGCTCTTCGGTAATTTCGATGGTGATAGACCGTGCGTCCACGCCATGTCGCGTAAACAGAGCAATGATTTCCGCCGCGCTCTCTTTTTGCATCAGCGTGAAGGGCAGCAGATTGACTGAGAAATGCTGCCCCGGATGCGCATGCAGTGAGGTAAACAGCGTCTCCAGTACCTGCATATCAAACCGCTTGCTCAGGTTGAACTGCGCCACCACCGGAATGAAAAGATCAGGCGTGATGGTCTCTCCATCACAAACCAGACGGGTCAGGATCTCGTGATACCCATCCCCTTGCGCATTGACGATTGGCTGTGCATACAGCGCGATGCCATTGCCTTCCAGCGCGCGTTTAATACGGTTGAGTAGCAGGACGCGTTCGGTCGTCTGGTCAGAGACCGTCGACTGGCTGTTGTCCAGCGCCAGCACGTGCTGCGTCTGACAGGCTTCTTCGGACAACCAGCTCAGTTGTCCCAGCGTATGGTGCAAATCTTCGCCCTGCCCGTCCACCACACCCCAGGCGGCGCCGAACAGCAACTCCAGCCGGGTGTTGTTCCAGTAGATGGGACGGCTGTTGAGAAAATCGACGATATGCGTCAGGCGCGACATCGTTTCTGGTCCGTTCAGCACCAGCAACAACTCATTCCCCGGCAACTGAAACAGTTTCTCTTCGGGGCCGAGTAGCGGTTGTAGATCGCGGGTAATAATGCGCTTGCAGTGCACCCGCATCATCATGCCGTAGTGACGACTGAGAAACTCCAGATTATCCATGCGCAGACAACAGACGCTGACCTTAGGATGTGCGGCTAAATAGTCTTCGAGGGCGCGCAGGTTGGGCAAACCGGTGAGCGGATCCTGCATCGCCTGGCTGTGCCATTTGCGCTTCAGCACGTCGCTGCGGAAATAGATTTGCGACATGTACAGAATACAAATCGTAAAAGAGATCAGAACGGACAGAACAAACGACAGCGAATACTCGGTATCCACGCCGTGCAGGAAGTTTTTGTTATAGGCCACCAGCAAGAAGACAGAAGCCGCCCACGTCAGGTTGAGAAAGGGCCAGCTCATCCGGCTCACCGCGAGGAAATAAAGAATGAAGATAACCGGGACGAGGTAACCGGCAATATAGTCTGACTCGTAAGGCGCGCAAAGGATGATTAATACTACGGCCAGCGCCAGCGCCCAGTACAGCGTAAAGAACAGGCGTGGACGAGTGATACTGGGCTGTACGTTGCGCATCCAGAAAGCCCGGGCATAGCGCGGGTTGAGGATCATACGCATCGGATAATAAAACAGCATGGTGAAAATCAGCGCTGCACAGACCAGACTCTGGACATCCACGATCAGATAGATCACTGACGTTGAATCAAAATAGCTGGAGACGGTCAGCGGAAAGTCCATGTATTCCCCCGCTAAATACATCGAACATTTTATTACCGCAGGCGAAATGAATCCGAACCAGAAAATCCGTACACCCACGTTTTTGCCCGGCAGCCCAAACCGCCAGCGCCGCCCTGCCAGCAGGCGGATGCACGCGCTGGTCACGAATACACCGGAAAGTTGACAGGAAATCAGTACCAGCGACTGGGGGTACGGCAGATTCAGCATCCAGTCGTTACTCAGCGACAACCCAATGATCAGCGGCAGTACCGCATGGCGGCCAAACAACAACATGATGGCCAGCATCACGCTGAGCGGCATCCAGGCCAGATAAATATTATTGCCATCGATGATTGCCCGCGGCGAAATAAAACGCGAAAGCGGAATAAAGATCAGACACAGGAGTAGCGCAAGAAGAAACTTTTTGGCGGGAGCGTTCAGAGTGATGCGCATGATGGTTAACAAAAATTCCTGGGCCGTGCTGGTTTAGCGGCACAGATAGTAAGTTCATTAATTGCGCGAATCAAGTTTACACGCATGCGAAAAAATCCTGGTTTTAGCGGTAGCCGAAAGATCAGGTAATTTAATTTAAGGCGTCTGAGTGATAAGAATAACAGAAATAGAAAACCCCCGCCTGAGCGAGGGTTCCTAAATTTGGTGGAGCTAAGCGGGATCGAACCGCTGACCTCTTGCATGCCATGCAAGCGCTCTCCCAGCTGAGCTATAGCCCCACGGGTGTTTTACGTACCAAACCTGATGGGAGCAGGATTTGGTGGAGCTAAGCGGGATCGAACCGCTGACCTCTTGCATGCCATGCAAGCGCTCTCCCAGCTGAGCTATAGCCCCGACACGTAAAGCTGTCGTGTTGACGGGCGGCATAATATGAATTCCATTGCCAGGTGTCAACGGCAAAATCTCTCCCTCCATTTCAATCGCTGAAAAAGCAGACAAATGAATGACATTGCGAGCAGCTTCGCAGACGGTACGAAAAGCTGTCACATTTTCCACTAAAATGATGCTATAACAGGAACCACTAATTCCCACACTTCCAGTCAGGAAATACTATGCTCAAGGAACGAATGACGCCGGAGGAAATTGCTCATCTGACCGGTTACAGCCGGCAAACCATTAACAAATGGGTGAGAAAAGAAGGTTGGGAAACCTCTCCTCGCCCCGGTGTCCAGGGCGGCAAAGCACGCCTGGTGCATGTTAATGACAAAGTGAGAGAGTTTATCCGCAGCGCGCAAAGAGCAGCCAACAGTGCGGCCACGGTGCACCCCGCCAGCAACAGCTTTGACTCACTTCTTCTTACCCTCGCCAAAGAGATGACCGATGCGGAACGCCAGCATCTGACGTCACTTCTGCTGCGTGAGGGTATCTCGGGATTATTACAACGTCTGGGCATTCGAAGCTAACAACATCTATGAAAATATTACATAGCAAAATGACCACGGAAGAGCTGGCCCAGTGCCTCGGCATCGCAAAACAGACCGTCAACAGATGGATCCGCGAACAGGGCTGGCAAACAGAAACGATTCCGGGTGTCAAAGGTGGGCGCGCAAGACTGGTTCATATCGATCATCACGTCAGGGAATATCTGGCGAACACACCGGCATTGCGCCGCAGGTCGACACAGTATCAGCTTGCTGAGCCGGTACAGAATTATGTTGTAAAAGAAGCCGATCCTGCGCTGCGGCAGATTGCCGATATTTTACAGGTGATGACCGACGCGGAAAAACAGCGGCTGGTGGTGTTGCTGTCACGTGAAGGGATTAGCGGATTTATGGCGCGTCTTGGCATAGCTGACGCCGCGTTATCATAACGGCAGGTTTTCCCTGCCGTTATCTTAGCCTGTCGCTTATTGCTGGGATTCGCGTTCCGCAATAAAGGCGAGCGCTTTATTGATACGCTCAATGCTGCGGGTTTTACCGATCGCATGAACGGTAACGTCCAGTCCCGGAGACTGACCCGCACCGGTCACGGCAACGCGCAGCGGCATACCCACTTTACCCATTCCGACTTCCAGTTCATCCGCGGTCGCCTGAATCGCGTGATGCACGTTTTCAGCCGTCCAGTCGCTGATGGCAGCCAGCTTGTCACGCACCACTTCCAGCGGCTGACGCGCAACCGGGCGCAGGTGTTTCTTCGCCGCATCGGCGTCAAATTCCGCAAAATCTTCGTAGAAATAACGACAGCTCGCCGCCATCTCTTTCAGCGTTTTGCAGCGCTCACCCAACAGTTTCACCAGCTCAGCCAGTTGTGGACCATTGCGGGTGTCGATGTTTTCCTGCTCGATGTGCCATTGCAGGTGCGTCGCCACGTACTCCGGTGCCAACGTATTAATGTAGTGGTGATTCAGCCACTGCAGTTTTTCGGTGTTGAAGGCACTGGCGGATTTGCTGACCGCGCCGAGGCTGAACAGCTTGATCATCTCTTCACGGGTGAAGATTTCCTGGTCACCGCTGGACCAGCCCAGACGCACCAGATAATTGAGCAGCGCTTCCGGCAGATAGCCATCATCGCGATACTGCATCACGCTCACAGCGCCATGACGCTTGGAGAGTTTTTTGCCGTCGTCACCGTTGATCATAGAAACGTGGGCGTACATCGGGACCGGCGCGTTCAGCGCTTTCAGGATGTTGATCTGGCGCGGAGTGTTGTTGATATGATCTTCACCGCGGATCACGTGAGTGATCTCCATATCCCAGTCATCAACCACCACGCAGAAGTTATAGGTCGGGGAACCATCGGTACGGCGGATGATCAGGTCATCCAGTTCGAGGTTACTGAATTCGATCGGCCCGCGGATCTGATCGTCGAATACCACAGAACCGTCCAGCGGGTTGGCAAAACGCACCACGCAAGGCTCATCATCAGCATGATGTTCGTGGTTATGGCGGCAACGACCGTCGTAACGCGGTTTCTCACCGTTTGCCATCTGCTGTTCACGCAGCGCTTCAAGGCGCTCTTTGGAGCAGTAGCATTTATACGCCGTGCCCGCTTCCAGCATCTCATCAATCACCGCGTTGTAGCGGTCAAAACGTTTGGTCTGGAAGTACGGACCTTCGTCCCATTCCAGGCTCAGCCAGTTCATACCATCCATAATGGCTTCAATAGCTTCCGGCGTGGAGCGTTCGAGATCGGTGTCTTCGATACGCAGCACAAACTCACCGCCGTGATGACGAGCAAAAAGCCAGGAATAGAGAGCAGTTCGTGCACCGCCGACATGAAGATAGCCTGTCGGGCTTGGCGCGAAGCGAGTTTTGATTTTCATGAAAAGGCCTTACGTTGGTATAGATGCCGACAACCGGCAAATCCTGGAATAGAGAAACAGGGTGGTATTCTATCACTGTGGTCTGATTCCTCAATGTTGTTCCCGCCCGGACGCTTCGCTTTGGCTTTTTTGTTTATAAATCAGGCCATGCGGAGGGTTGGTTGAGAGTTTTGTTTAAATTTACGACGAACGGACAATTTCTTTTGAAAATGCGTTGACTCATTTTCAACTCTCCCTATAATGCGACTCCACACAGCGGGGGTGATTAGCTCAGCTGGGAGAGCACCTCCCTTACAAGGAGGGGGTCGGCGGTTCGATCCCGTCATCACCCACCACTACTTCAGGTAGTCTCCGCCGTGTAGATAAGAATGAGAAGTGGGTGATTAGCTCAGCTGGGAGAGCACCTCCCTTACAAGGAGGGGGTCGGCGGTTCGATCCCGTCATCACCCACCACTTTCTCGCCAGCGAATTCTTATCATTGAAGTACCGAAGTGGGTGATTAGCTCAGCTGGGAGAGCACCTCCCTTACAAGGAGGGGGTCGGCGGTTCGATCCCGTCATCACCCACCACTTCGGGTCGTTAGCTCAGTTGGTAGAGCAGTTGACTTTTAATCAATTGGTCGCAGGTTCGAATCCTGCACGACCCACCAATGCAAAAAAGCGCCCTAAAGGCGCTTTTTTGCTATCTGCAATCTCAACGATTCGAACCTGCCGCAGGTTCGGGTCGAACGTAGTGAGACAACGGAGCCGCTTGCGGCGACGGCCCGAAGGGCGAGCGAAGCGAGTCATCCTGCACGACCCACCAATGTAAAAAGGCGCCCTAAAGGCGCCTTTTTGCTGTCTGCAGTAGAGATAAATCCATCAAGTTCCTGAACAAACTGCCGATATTGCCATTTTAGGGCGAGAAAAGGAGTTTGCTATGACGACCATTCTGACATCAACACCATCAATACAAAGCAGTACACCGAACGCGCCGCAAGGCGACGATACGGCAGCGCAAATCTCGCGCATCATGAAAAAGATTAGCGAGCTGACACAACAGCTGAAAGATATCCCTAACTCCAGCGCCAGTGTCGAAGAGAAGAAAAAACAGCAGGAGCTGATTCAGGCACAAATCAAAGTGCTGCAGGCGCAGCTTGCCCAGCTACAACGTAAACAGGCCGAGGAAGCGCAGCAAAAACAGCAGTCGCAAGAGGTCAAGGCGACAGATAATAATAGTGCCGCCAGTCAGTACCAGATCGACATTTATATCTGATCCCGGCGTTCTCAACGCGAGCAGCCGACAGCCTTTCTGCCTGCTCGCTATTTGCTTCCCCTGCTCCCCGACGCGAAGGATGCAAGAATTCAGTTTTATTTCTCAAACCAGACAACGCACAATAGTGTTATCGATTTTGAGGAGTGTTTATGAAACTGTTTCGCATTCTGGATCCCTTTACGCTCACGCTGGTCATTACCGTACTGCTGGCTTCGTTCTTTCCCGCTCAGGGCAATTTTGTTCCCTTTTTCGAAGGTCTGACGACAGCGGCTATCGCGCTGCTGTTTTTTATGCACGGGGCAAAATTGTCGCGTGAAGCCATTATTGCCGGGGGAAGCCACTGGCGGCTGCATTTGTGGGTGATGTGCAGCACGTTTGTACTGTTTCCAGTCTTAGGGGTGTTGTTTGCGAAATGGGCACCGGTGAATGTCGATCCCGCGCTGTATACCGGATTTCTGTATCTGTGCATCCTGCCCGCGACAGTGCAGTCTGCCATTGCTTTCACGTCGCTGGCGGGCGGTAACGTTGCGGCAGCAGTCTGTTCCGCCTCGGCATCAAGCCTGTTAGGGATTTTCCTGTCGCCGCTGCTGGTTGGGCTGGTAATGAACATTCATGGCGCGGAAGGCAGCCTGGAGCAGGTCGGCAAAATCATGCTGCAACTGCTGCTGCCCTTCGTGCTCGGTCATCTGTCCCGTCCGTGGATTGGCGAATGGGTCAGCCGTAATAAAAAGTGGATCGCCAAAACCGATCAAACGTCAATTCTGTTAGTAGTTTACTCCGCCTTCAGCGAAGCTGTGGTGAACGGCATCTGGCATAAAGTCGGCATGGGTTCGCTGCTGTTTATCGTGGTGGTCAGCCTGGTACTGCTGGCGCTGGTCATTCTGATCAACGTGGTGGTGGCGCGCAAATTCGGTTTCAGCAAAGCTGACGAAATCACGATTGTCTTTTGCGGTTCGAAAAAGAGTCTGGCCAACGGCATCCCGATGGCCAATATTCTCTTCCCGACATCCATGATTGGGATGATGGTACTGCCGCTGATGATCTTTCATCAGATCCAGCTGATGGTCTGCGCTGTACTGGCGCGTCGCTACAAACGCGCCACCGAAAAACTACAACAGAAACAGGCCAGCGCTTAACGTGGTTTTTTCAGGGGCTGAACCAGATGCGTCAGCCCCTCGGTTTTGATAAGCAGCGTAAATGCCATCAGTTGACCCAAATGCCCGGCCGGAAACTCATCCTTGCGGGCGAACCACAGCAGATACTCTTCCGGTAAATCAATCAGCCTGCGGCCTTTGTATTTACCGAACGGCATTTCGGTGTTGGCTATTTCGATAAGCTGCTCGCTGTCCATATTACGCTCCCAGCAGCCGTATCATTTCTGCTTCATCGATGACATCAATCCCCAGTTCCTGAGCTTTGGCAAGCTTAGAGCCTGCCGCTTCACCGGCAATCACCAGATCGGTTTTCTTCGACACACTGCCCGCCACTTTTGCGCCCAGCGCAGTGAGTCGCGTTTTCGCCTCGTCACGAGAAAGCTGGCTCAGGCTGCCGGTCAGCACGATGGTTTTCCCGGCAAACGGGCTGTCAATCTCTTCAGCGTTGATGACCACGGGCGCAGGCCAGCGCACGCCCTGATCGCGAAGTTGCTGAATAACGTCGCGGTTACTCTCTTCGGCAAAGAAGTTGAAGACATGCGTGGCGACCACAATGCCGACGTCCTGCACCTTTTGCAGCTCTTCAACAGACGCCGCTGCCAGTGCCTCGATGGTGCCGAAATGAGCTGCCAGCCCGGCCGCCGTCGCTTCACCCACTTCGCGGATACCAAGCGCATACAGGAAACGGGCAAAGGTGGTTTCTTTTGCCTTTTCCAGCGCATCCACCACATTTTGTGCCGATTTCGGCCCCATGCGATCCAGCCCTGTCAGCACACCCGCCGTCAGTTTGAACAAATCGGCGGGCGTGTGGACGTACTCTTTTTCCACCAGTTGGTCGATGATTTTGTCGCCCATGCCATCAACGTCCATCGCCCGGCGCGAGACAAAATGCTTGAGTGATTCTTTGCGCTGAGCACCGCAGATAAGCCCGCCTGTGCAACGCGTCACGGCTTCACCCTCGACGCGTTCTACATCAGAGCCGCATACCGGGCAGTGGGTTGGGAATTCGACAGGACGGGTATCGTCAGGGCGCTCAGAAAGGATAACGTTGACCACCTGCGGGATGACGTCACCGGCACGGCGGATCACCACACGGTCGCCAATCCGCAGCCCCAGACGCTCGATTTCATCGGCATTATGCAAAGTCGCGTTGCTGACCAGCACACCCGCCACCTGCACCGGCTCAAGACGCGCCACGGGCGTAATAGCGCCAGTGCGCCCGACCTGGAATTCAACGTCACGCACGATGGTCATTTGCTCCTGCGCCGGAAACTTAAAGGCTACCGCCCAGCGCGGCGCACGCGCCACGAAACCCAGTTGTTCCTGCAACGCCAGCGAGTTGACTTTGATCACCACGCCGTCGATATCAAACCCAAGCGTGGGCCGATCCGCTTCTACTTTATGGTAAAACGCCAGCACCTCGTCGGGGGAATCACACAGCGTCACCCGGTCGCTGACCGGAAGACCCCACTCTTTAAATTGCAGCAAACGCCCCAGGTGGGTATCCGGTAATTCCCCCCCTTCCAGGATGCCGATGCCGTAGCAAAAGAAAGTGAGCGGTCGCTTCGCTGTAATGCGCGGGTCGAGCTGGCGCAGAGAGCCTGCCGCGGCATTACGCGGGTTAGCAAACACCTTGCCACCAGTGCGACGGGCTTCTTCGTTGATTTTCTCAAATCCGGCCTGCGGCAGGAACACTTCGCCGCGCACTTCGAGCCGGGCAGGAATATTATCGCCGCGAAGCTTGAGCGGAATGGCGCGGATAGTCCGCACGTTGGTGGTGATGTCCTCACCAGTGGTGCCATCGCCACGCGTTGCCGCCTGCACCAGCACGCCATTTTCATACAGAATGCTGACCGCCAGTCCGTCGAGCTTCAGCTCACAGCAGTAGGTCAATGCGTCAGCGCTTTTCAGGCGATCCTGCACGCGTTTGTTGAAAGCGAGAAAGCTCTCTTCATCAAAGACGTTATCCAGCGACAGCATAGGGATTTCATGGCGGATCTGGCTGAAGGCTGTCAGTGGCGCCGCACCCACTCGCTGCGTGGGGGAGTCCGGGGTGATCAGGTCAGGATGTTGAGCTTCCAGCTCACGCAGTTCGCGCATCAAGCGGTCATATTCCGCATCCGGGACTTCAGGGGCATCCATCACGTGATAGAGATATTCATGATGGCGAAGCGTGGTTCGCAGTTCTGTTAGTTGTTGTTCAATAGAGTCCATATCACACCATCAATGATAAAAAACCCCCGACAGGCGGGGGTTCAGGAGATATTACGAAACACCAGCGATCAGGCGTTGGCGTCTCTGACTTCGCGAATGCGATCCTGATACTCGCGCAGTTTTTGCGGGGTCATCATCCGGCGCTGGTCGTCCAGCACCACGCCGCCGACTTCGTCCGCGATGTACTGTGCGGATTGCAGCATCAGCTTAAAGTTTTGCAGTTCGTCACCATAAGACGGCACCTGCATGAAGATGGTGATCCCCGGGGTTGCCATGTCGACCATGCTTTCCGGATCAAACGTTCCCGGTTTTACCATGTTCGCCAGGCTGAAGAGTGCCGGGCCGCTGCCATCCGGGCTGAGATGGCGATGGAAGATATTCATATCGCCAAATTTAAAGCCAGCCTGTTGAATGCTGTTAAGGAGCAGTTCGCCGTTGATCTGCGAGCCATGATGCGCCGCAACGTTCATCACGATCACCGCTTCTTTGCGCTCTTTCTTCTCAGGTTCAGGCGCCGGAGCAGGTGCCGCTTCTTCCACTACCTGCGGTTCAGGCGCGGGGGCTGGCTGTGCAGGTTCGACCGTAGCCGGTTCTGGCTGCTGCTGTGCGGGTTGTTGTGGCGGTGGTGGCGCGACAGGCTCAAACTGCAGTTGCTGCTGCGCAGGCTGATGCGGTTGCACTGGCTGCTGCGCATGAGGCTGCTGAGCAGGCTGAGACTGAGGACGCGGGGCAGAGTGCGATTGCGGTGGCTGGTGCGCCGACGGCTCCTGGCGAGCCGGTTGAACCTGACGCTCGTAGGGCGGCTGGTACTGGTGTTGCGGCGACTGACGAGACGCGTCTTTCTCCCCGTGCGGTGCATTCTGGGCAGGAGTCACCCGGTGAACGCGCACTTCACCTACACCTTCGTCATCAAAGCCGTCATCGTCAGACTCATCGTCATCACGCTGCGACTTCATGCGTTTCAGCGGGCGATCGCGGAACATGGAAGAACGTTCTTTGCGACTGGTCCAGAAACCGTGAACCAGCAGTGCAAGTATGGCGATCGCGCCAACTATGATTAATATCAGACGCAAATCCTGCATCATTATATTCTCTGTTGTTCTAACACCTTGCCACCACGGCAAACATTTACTCACTAAGAGTATTTGCCGTTGACCTCAAGTGCAAGTGCATGGGTGGATTTCCCCCCATAAAGATGAACTAAATCGTGCTTTTTGCTGCTTTTTCGAACATTTCTGAACTGGTTATTCACGGACAACCCGATAAGATAGATGGGCATTTCATCAGGCTGTTATAAAAGGAGCATCACCTGACCATGGTTTCATCTTCTGCAACTGCCCCGCGTAGCGGTGTCTATTACTTTTCCCAGGGCTGGAAACTGATCCGTTTACCGGGCATCCGCCGTTTCGTGATCCTGCCGTTGCTGGTCAACATTGTGCTGATGGGAAGCGCATTCTGGTGGCTGTTTACTCAGCTCGACAACTGGATCCCGTCGCTGATGAGCCGTGTGCCTGACTGGCTGCAATGGCTGAGCTATCTGCTGTGGCCAGTCGCCATCATTTCCGTGTTGCTGGTGTTCGGTTATTTCTTTTCAACGATTGCCAACTGGATTGCCGCCCCGTTCAGCGGCCTGCTGGCCGAACAGCTTGAAGCGCGGCTGACCGGCGCGACGCCGCCCGATGTCGGCGTTTTCGGCATCATGAAGGATATCCCGCGCATTTTGAAACGCGAATGGCAGAAACTGGCATGGTATCTGCCACGCGCTGTAGTGCTGCTGATCCTCTATTTTATTCCGGGTATCGGCCAGACTGTGGCGCCGGTGCTATGGTTCCTGTTCAGCGCCTGGATGATGGCGATTCAGTATTGCGATTATCCGTTCGACAACCATAAAGTGCCTTTCGCCACCATGCGCGAATCGCTGCGCACCCGTAAAACCATCAACATGCAGTTTGGCGCGCTGACCAGTCTGTTCACCATGATCCCGGTGCTCAACCTGGTGATCCTGCCGGTTGCCATCTGCGGCGCCACTGCCATGTGGGTCGACTGCTACCGCGACCAACACGCGATGTGGAAATAATCTGAAAAACCGGGTGGCTTATGCCACCCTTATTCCATACCGATCATCTTTATTTCACATCAGCATATAGATATGCGAAATCCGTACTTCCGCATATTCCCTGAGCAGGTATGCTGAGGGCGGTTCCCAATTTCAAACAGTTAAGGACGGGCTATGAGCAAGATTTTTGAAGATAATTCGCTGACAATCGGTCATACGCCGCTGGTTCGACTGAACCGAATCGGTAACGGACGCATTCTCGCGAAGGTAGAATCCCGTAACCCAAGCTTTAGCGTCAAATGCCGTATCGGTGCCAATATGATTTGGGATGCCGAAAAGCGTGGCGTACTTAAGCCTGGCGTCGAGCTGGTTGAGCCGACAAGCGGTAACACCGGGATTGCGCTGGCCTACGTTGCCGCTGCTCGCGGTTACAAGCTGACGCTGACCATGCCGGAAACGATGAGTATTGAACGCCGTAAGCTGCTTAAAGCGCTCGGCGCTAATCTGGTGCTGACGGAAGGCGCGAAAGGCATGAAAGGCGCTATCCAGAAAGCAGAAGAAATTGTTGCCAGCGATCCAGAAAAATATCTGCTGCTGCAGCAATTCAGCAACCCGGCCAACCCGGAAATTCACGAGAAAACCACCGGCCCGGAAATCTGGGAAGACACTGATGGCCAGATCGATGTGTTTATCTCAGGCGTAGGCACCGGCGGTACGCTGACGGGCGTCACCCGCTACATCAAAGGTACGAAAGGCAAGACCGACCTGATTACCGTCGCGGTTGAGCCGGCTGATTCACCGGTCATCGCGCAGGCGCTGGCGGGCGAAGAAATCAAACCCGGCCCGCACAAAATCCAGGGTATCGGCGCGGGCTTCATTCCGGGTAATCTGGATCTGAAGCTTATCGACAAAGTCGTCGCCATCACCAACGAAGAAGCCATTTCCACAGCGCGTCAGTTGATGGAAGAAGAAGGTATTCTGGCAGGGATCTCTTCCGGGGCAGCGGTTGCGGCGGCGCTGAAGCTGCAGGAAGATGAAACCTTTACCAATAAGAATATTGTGGTTATCCTACCGTCTTCGGGTGAGCGTTATCTGAGCACCGCACTGTTCGCCGATCTCTTCACTGAGAAAGAACTGCAACAGTGATGCCAGGTTGACGATGCTGCGTAAAAAAGCACCCGGTCGGGTGCTTTTTTGTGGCGTACTTCAAATTTTTACCCCCCCTGCCATTGCTTCACCTCGTCGGGTCTGGTATTTAACCATCACATTTATTTTGAAGCGCGAAATTATTCATTACACGTTTTCCGCTTGCTGAATCGATTTTATGATTTGGTTCAAGTCCTGCTTTCGCGGCATAATGTTTAATGACGAACTAAACGTCAGTGGCCAGAAGTGCCCGTCAGGATTGCGTATAATTTTCAGAGTCGCGATCGAAAACGCCGGCGCTAACAATACAGGCTAAAGTCAAGCCGCCAGGCTAGACTTTAGTTCCACAACACTAAACCTATAAGTTGGGGAAATATAATGTTCCAGCAAGAAGTTACTATTACCGCTCCGAACGGTCTGCACACCCGCCCTGCTGCTCAGTTTGTTAAAGAAGCGAAAGGCTTCACCTCTGAGATCACTGTGACCTCCAACGGCAAAAGCGCCAGCGCAAAAAGCCTGTTCAAACTACAAACTCTGGGTCTGACCCAGGGCACTGTTGTTACTATCGCCGCAGAAGGTGACGACGAGCAAAAAGCTGTACAGCATCTGGTAAAACTGATGGCGGAACTCGAGTAAGTTCTGGAGTTCTTTTAAATATCAGTCACAAGTAAAGGTAGGGTTATGATTTCAGGCATTTTAGCATCCCCGGGTATTGCTTTCGGCAAAGCACTTCTGCTGAAAGAAGACGAAATCGTCATTGACCGGAAAAAGATTTCTGCCGACAAGGCTGACCAGGAAGTTGAGCGTTTTCTGAACGGGCGTGCTAAGGCATCTGCGCAACTGGAAGCGATCAAGACAAAAGCTGGTGAAACTTTCGGTGAAGAAAAAGAAGCCATCTTCGAAGGGCATATCATGCTGCTCGAAGATGAGGAGCTGGAGCAGGAAATCATAGCCCTGATTAAAGATAAACACATGACTGCTGATGCAGCGGCTCATGAAGTTATTGAAGGTCAGGCTACTGCGCTGGAAGAACTCGATGACGAATACCTGAAAGAACGTGCGGCTGACGTACGTGACATCGGTAAACGCCTGCTGCGCAACATTCTCGGTCTGGCTATCATTGACCTGAGCGCGATTCAGAATGAAGTCATTCTGGTCGCAGCTGACCTTACCCCGTCTGAAACCGCACAGCTGAACCTGAAAAAGGTGCTGGGTTTCATCACTGATGCCGGTGGCCGTACCTCGCATACCTCTATCATGGCGCGTTCTCTGGAACTGCCTGCCATCGTGGGTACCGGCAGCGTCACCGCTCAGGTGAAAAACAACGATTATCTGATTCTGGATGCCGTAAACAACAAGGTTTACGTCAACCCTACTAACGAAGAGATCGACAAACTGCGCGCCGTTCAGGAGCAAGTCGCGACTGAAAAAGCCGAACTGGCGAAACTGAAAGATCTGCCGGCCATTACGCTGGATGGTCATCAGGTTGAAGTTTGTGCCAATATCGGCACCGTGCGTGACGTCGAAGGCGCAGAGCGCAACGGCGCGGAAGGCGTGGGTCTGTATCGTACTGAATTCCTGTTCATGGACCGTGACGCGCTGCCGACCGAAGAAGAGCAGTTTGCCGCCTACAAAGCCGTTGCTGAAGCCTGTGGCTCGCAAGCGGTTATCGTCCGTACCATGGACATCGGCGGTGATAAAGAACTGCCGTACATGAATTTCCCGAAAGAAGAAAACCCGTTCCTGGGCTGGCGTGCCGTGCGTATCGCCATGGATCGTAAAGAGATCCTGCGTGACCAGGTTCGCGCTATTCTCCGCGCGTCCGCTTTCGGAAAACTGCGCATTATGTTCCCGATGATCATCTCTGTTGAAGAAGTGCGCGCACTGAAGAAAGAGATCGAGATTTACAAACAGGAACTGCGTGACGAGAGTAAAGCCTTTGACGAAAGCATTGAGATCGGCGTGATGGTGGAAACCCCCGCAGCGGCGACCATTGCGCGTCATCTGGCCAAAGAAGTTGACTTCTTTAGTATTGGTACCAATGATTTAACACAGTACACTCTGGCAGTTGACCGTGGTAATGATATGATTTCACATCTCTACCAGCCGATGTCACCGTCCGTACTGAACTTGATCAAGCAAGTTATTGATGCTTCTCATGCAGAAGGTAAATGGACCGGCATGTGTGGTGAGCTTGCAGGCGACGAACGTGCTACACTTCTGTTGCTGGGTATGGGTCTGGACGAATTCTCTATGAGCGCCATTTCCATCCCGCGCATTAAGAAGATTATTCGGAACACGAACTTCGAAGATGCGAAGGTGTTAGCAGAGCAGGCTCTTGCTCAACCGACAACGGACGAGTTAATGACGCTGGTTAACAAGTTCATTGAAGAAAAAACAATCTGCTAATCCACGAGATGCGGCCCAATTTACTGCTTAGGAGAAGATCATGGGTTTGTTCGATAAACTGAAATCTCTGGTTTCTGATGACAAAAAAGACACCGGAACCATTGAGATTGTTGCACCGCTCTCTGGCGAAATCGTCAACATCGAAGATGTGCCGGATGTTGTTTTTGCTGAGAAAATCGTTGGTGATGGCATTGCTATCAAACCAACTGGCAACAAGATGGTTGCGCCTGTAGACGGCACCATCGGCAAAATTTTTGAAACCAACCATGCGTTTTCTATTGAATCTGATAGCGGCATTGAGCTGTTCGTCCACTTCGGTATCGATACCGTTGAACTGAAAGGCGAAGGCTTCAAGCGTATTGCTGAAGAAGGTCAGCGCGTGAAAGTTGGCGATCCGGTTATCGAATTCGATCTGCCGCTGCTGGAAGAAAAAGCCAAATCAACCCTGACGCCGGTTGTGATCTCTAACATGGATGAGATCAAAGAGCTGATCAAACTGTCCGGTAGCGTAACCGTGGGCGAAACGCCGGTTATCCGCATCAAGAAATAAGTTTTTGCTTCTTGCTGCACAGCAATAAAAATGGCGCCTTCGGGCGCCATTTTCGTTTCAGAGAGCCGGTAAAATCAGTTCGTCGTAGCCCTTTTCCAGGGTGTAGCGCATTACATCCACTACCCTGTCGCCCGCAGCCTGTACGGCCTCTGCCAGCGTCTTTCCCTGCACGATGTTGCTCACCAGTTCCGAACAGAACAGATCACCCGTGCCTTTAAGCTCAGCCGCCACGCGCGGGTAATGACTCACCGCAACACCGCTGGCCGATACCATTACGACATGAATGCGATCACTGCCGTCGTTAACCGGCGCGCTGGTGATGGCAACCCATTTCAGCGTGTCAGACAACAGTCCTTTGGCCGCCGCAATGGCAGAATCGAGATCCCGACACGGCTTGCCGGTTAATACTTCCAGTTCGAACACGTTTGGCGTAATGCCCTGCGCCAGCGGCAACAGCAACTCACGATAAGCATCAGGCAGTTCGGGTTTGACGTATATCCCGCTGTCGGTATCGCCAATCACCGGGTCGACCATAATCAGCAGATGCGGGTGCTTCTCCCGCTGCGCGGCCAGCCACTTTGCCAGAATCGCTATCTGGCTGGCTGTGCCCATATAACCCGTCGTGACCGCCTGCAGATGACGTAGCGCATCGCGCTCGTCCAGCGCCGCCAGATAGCCGCTGAACCACTCATCCGGGATCACCCCGCCATAAAAGGTATCGTAATGCGGCGTATTGCTGAACAGCACCGTTGGTACCGCCAGCACATTCAACTGATGCAGCTTAATGTTCGGTACGGCGACGCTGTTACCGACACTGCCATAAACCACCTGAGACTGCACGGCGACAATATCTGCCTGCTGCGCGCGGGTCTTGTCGCGAAATAAAATCATTTCCATGAGTCTAAATACCTGCCCCCTGGCTGTAGCTTTCTTCTCCGAATACGCCGGTGGAAAGGTAGCGATCGCCACGATCGCAAATAATCGCTACCACCACCGCACCGGGATGTGCTGTCGCTACTCTCAGCGCCCCGGCGACCGCGCCGCCTGAACTGACGCCGCAGAAGATCCCTTCGCGTACCGCCAGCTCGCGCATGGTATTTTCCGCTTCCCGTTGGTGAATATCCAGTACCTGGTCCACAAGTGCGGCATTGAAGATGCCCGGCATATAGGCTTGTGGCCAGCGGCGGATCCCCGGAATGCTGCTCCCCTCTTCCGGTTGCAGGCCGACAATGGTGACGGGTTTTGCCTGCTCGCGTAGAAAACGTGAAACACCGGTGATGGTGCCGGTCGTGCCCATGCTGGAAACAAAATGGCTGATACGGCCACCGGTTTGTTGCCAGATTTCCGGCCCGGTAGTGGTGTAATGCGCGTAAGGATTATCAGGATTGTTGAACTGATCCAGCAACTTACCTTCGCCGCGATCGGCCATCGCCTGCGCCAGATCACGGGCACCTTCCATGCCCTGCGCCTTTGACACCAGAATCAGCTCGGCGCCATAGGCGCGCATCGCGGCACGACGCTCCTGGCTCATGTTGTCCGGCATCAGCAATTTCATGCGATAGCCTTTCAGGGCGGCAATCATCGCCAGCGCAATGCCGGTATTGCCACTGGTCGCTTCGATCAGCACATCGCCGGGCTTAATCTCGCCACGCTTTTCCGCCTCAACGATCATTGACAACGCGGCGCGGTCTTTTACCGACCCTGCCGGGTTGTTACCTTCCAGTTTGACCCAAATTTCGCTGCCGTTGTCCGGCCCCATCCGCTGCAGTCTGACCAGAGGGGTATTGCCGATGGTGTGTTCTAATGTATTCAAAAGCGCTATCCAATAAAAAGCCCGGTGGCGCTTCGCTTACCGGGCCTACAGAAATCATATTGTAGGCCGGGTAAGCGCAGCGCCACCCGGCAAAACCACGTAGACCTAACCTATCAGGCGGATTCAGCCAGAGCAAGATCCGCGCGATTTTCGATGCGATCGTTGCCGTTATACAAACGGGCATTTTGCAGACCGACGAACAGGCGATCGCCGCGCTGCGGGACCTCATCGTCCTGCATCACCACCGTCAGCGGATCCGGATACCAGCCGAGCGGCTGTACCACCAGTTGGATGTAGTGCCCTTTTGGGCTGGCTTCCAGTACATGGACCGGCAGCGGCGAATCAAGATTCGTACGACGGCTGATGTCAATCTCCCAGGGGCGCAGGAACAGGTCCACCGGTCCCTGATGTGCTGGCGTGTAACCCAGCGGCCAGCGATGCGCGCCGACGTGGAACTGCCCGCCGCGCACGATGCCTTTCAGGCGATTGACCTCGCCCATAAACTCCAGCACGAAACGGGTCGCCGGCTCGCGCCAGACCTGATCCGGCACATCGACCTGTTCGATATTTCCCTGACTCATCACCACCACCCGGTTAGCCACTTCCAGCGCCTCTTCCTGATCGTGGGTAACGAATACACTGGTGAATTTCAGCTCTTCGTGCAACTGACGCAGCCAGCGACGCAACTCTTTACGCACCTGTGCATCCAGCGCGCCAAAAGGCTCGTCGAGCAGCAGAATTTGCGGTTCCACCGCCAGCGCACGAGCCAGCGCCACACGCTGCTTTTGCCCGCCGGAAAGCTGAGCCGGATACCGATCCGCCAGATGCGACAGCTGTACCATCTCCAGCAATTTGCTCACTTTGGCTTTGATCGTCGCCGCATTCGGGCGCTCGCGACGCGGCAGCACTGTCAGACCGAACGCGATATTGTCGAATACCGTCATGTGGCGGAACAACGCGTAATGCTGGAAGACAAATCCTACTTTGCGGTCGCGCGCATGCAGACGGCTGACATCGGTACCGTGAAAACGGATCTGCCCGCTGGTCTGGTGCTCCAGCCCGGCAATAATACGCAGCAGCGTGGTCTTGCCGGAGCCGGACGGCCCGAGCAGCGCCACCATCTGACCCGACGGAATATCGAGGGAGATATCATTCAGCACCTGGGTGCGACCAAAAGATTTTTTAATACTGGCAATCTCAATGCTCATGATGTTTCTCCTGTTGCGCGCGCTTTTCCTGATTTTCCAGGCGCCACTGCAACACACTCTTCAAAAACAGGGTCAAAATAGCCATCAACGTCAGCAGGGCCGCGGCGGTAAATGAGCCGACCGTGTTGTAATCCTGCTCTAATAATTCAATCTGCAGCGGCAGCGACAGCGTTTCACCGCGAATCGAACCGGAAACCACCGACACTGCGCCAAACTCACCGATAGCACGCGCGTTGGTCAGCACCACGCCGTACAGCAGCGCCCAGCGGATGTTCGGCAGCGTCACACGACGGAACATCTGCCAGCCGGACGCGCCCAGCAGCACCGCGGCTTCGTCTTCGTTACTGCCCTGGCTCAGCATCACCGGCACCAGCTCACGCACTACAAACGGACAGGTGACAAAAATGGTCGCCAGCGCCATACCCGGCCAGGCAAACATGATCTGCAGATTATGTTCGTCAAGCCAGCCGCCCAGCGGACCGTTGGAGCCGTAAAACAGCAGATAGACCAGCCCCGCCACCACCGGCGACACGGCAAACGGGATGTCCAGTAACGTCAGCAGTAACTGGCGACCAGGAAAGTTAAAGCGCGTCACCAGCCAGGCCAGCAGCGTGCCAAACACCAGGTTGAACGGTACGGTGATCAGCGCGATCAGCACTGTCAGCCAGATGGCATGCAGCATGTCCGGGTCGGCCAGATTCTGCAGCACCGGCATCAGCCCTTTGCTGAATGCCTGCACAAAGATATAAATCATCGGCACCAGCAGAATGAGGGCCGAAACCAACACGCCAGTGCCAATCAGGAACCATTTCCCCCAGTTGATGCGAGGGGTGTCATAGCGTTTCAATTGCGTAACTTCCGCCATTAGTGACCTACCACGCGTTGACCAAAACGACTTTGCAGGGTGTTGATGGAAAACAGCAGCAGCAGCGAGGCGCCGAGGATCACCGACGCAATCGCACTCGCCGCCGGATAGTCAAACTCCTGCAAGCGGACAAAAATCATCAGCGAGGTGACTTCTGTCTTCCATGCGATATTCCCGGCGATAAAAATCACCGCGCCAAACTCACCGAGGCTGCGAGTGAACGACAATGCCACCCCCGCCAGCAACGCCGGTGAAAGCTCTGGCAATACCACTTTGCGAAAACTCTGCAGACGCGTGGCGCCCAGCGTTTCCGCAGCTTCTTCGTATTCGGGCCCCAGATCTTCCAGCACCGGTTGTACGGTACGTACCACAAAGGGAATGCTGGTAAACGCCATCGCCACCGCGATGCCGAGCCAGGTGTAGGTCACTTTGATATCAAACGTCGCCAGCCATTGACCGTAAAAACCGTTAACAGAGAACAGCGAGGCCAGCGTCAGACCCGCCACGGCTGTTGGTAATGCAAATGGCAGATCCATCAGCGCATCCAGCAGTGTACGGCCCGGAAAGCGGTAGCGGGTTAAAATCCACGCCATCAGCAAACCAAACACACCGTTAAACAGCGAAGCGACAAACGCCGACAGCAGCGTGACCTTATAAGCCGCGACCACCTGCGGATTGGTGATGACTTCCCAGTACTGCGCCCAGCTCATCTGCGCCAGCTGCATCACCAGCGCGCTCAGCGGCAACAGCAGGATCAGGCAGACATACAGCAGACTGGTGCCAAGGCTTAAAGTAAAGCCCGGCAGCACACGCCGGGATGAGACTGCAAACATTACTTACGCCCCGCCGCCAGCAATTTGTCCAGCTCGCCGCCGCTGGCAAAATGGGTTTTCATCACCTCAGGCCAGGCACCAAACTGGTCTTCCACGCGGAAAAGTTCAGTCTGCGGGAATTTATCTTTCAGCTTGCTCATCACTTCCGGGTTATTCACACGGTAGTAATAATCAGTAATGATGGTCTGCGCCTGCGGGCTGTAGAGCCAGTTCAGGTAGGCTTTTGCCGCTTTCTCTGTGCCGTTGGCTTTGACGTTTTTATCTACCCACGCTACCGGGAACTCGGCCAGGATATTTACTTTCGGCACCACAACTTCAAAACCCTGTGCTTCATACTGCTTACGGATGTTGTTCACTTCGGATTCGAAGGTGATCAGCACATCGCCCAACCCACGTTCAACGAACGTCGTCGTCGCGCCACGACCGCCGGTATCAAACACTTCCACGTTTTTCAGGAATTGGGTCATAAACTGTTCAGTTTTGGCTTTGTCGCCGCCGTCCGCTTTGTTCGCCGCACCCCACGCGGCCAGATACGTATAACGCGCGTTACCGGAGGTTTTCGGGTTCGGGAAAATCAGCTTCACATCCGGGCGTACCAGATCGTTCCAGTCATGGATGTTCTTCGGGTTGCCTTTGCGCACCAGGAACGCCATGGTGGAGTAGAACGGTGAGCTGTTGTTCGGCAAACGGGTCTGCCAGTCGGCCGGGATCAGCTTGCCTTTGTCGTGCAGGATCTGCACGTCAGTCACCTGGTTATAAGTTACAACGTCTGCTTTTAAGCCCTGCAGAATCGCCAGCGCCTGTTTCGAAGATCCCGCATGGGATTGTTTGATAGTCAGCTTGTCGCCGCCATTATCTTTCGCCCACTGCTGTTCAAACGGCGGGTTGAGGGCCGCAAACAGCTCGCGTGAAACATCATAGGAGCTGTTGAGCAGTTCCGTCGCCTGCGCCTGTGCTGCCAGCAGCACCAACGCGCCCAGCGCCAGATATCCTTTTTTCAGTGATTTAACAACGACCATTGCGCACCCTTATCGAAATGTGACGACACTATGATCATCATATTTATAACCAGGGTTAAAGCTGTAACGGTTTTATATACCGTTTGGTGATTTAGAAGTTGAAAAGAGAATAAGGGACATAAGTTTTAACGACAAAACGCAGTCAGCGCCGCAGCAAGCGCTGTCGGGTTTTCCCATGACATCGAATGCCCGCATTCCGGCAATACCACCGTGGAGACGCCGAGTGCGTCGAGGCGAGAGAAATCGTCATCCGGCAGGGAGTGTTCGCCGAAAATCAGCTGTTTTGGTTTTGGCAAATCGACAAACCGGGTAAACCAGTCGCTGCCTGCCACCAGGCTCGCCGCGCCGCGCCATACGGCCCAGGGGGCATCGACCGCCAGGCTTCCGGCCCAGGGGCTGTCATCCTGCGCCACAAGTTGCTGGCAGATAACCTCAACAAATTCCGCTTCGCTGTAGCTGCAGATCTGACGGCTAAAGAAACCGCCGCCAGGGTGAAAATTCGGTTCCGAGACGACCAGGCCTGCCACTTTGTCACCGAGCAGCGCCGCCGCTTCAATGCTGATGCTTCCCCCCATGCTGTGGCCATACAGAAAACAGCTTTCCAGCCCCAGATGCGCTACCAGTTCAGCCACTACGCAGGCCTGCTCAGTAATGGAATAGTGGTAATCCTGCGGTTTTTCACTGTATCCGCAGCCCGGCAAATCAAGCAGGATTGCCCTTCTGCCACCAAACGCCTTGTCCACCACCACGCGAGGGTATTCGCATGACGAGGCGCATCCCAGACCATGCACAAAAACCAGCGGAACGCCGCTGCCGGGAAGATCCTGCCAGCGAACACGACAATTTGCGGTCGGAGAAAAGAAAGAATCCATATTTGTATCCTGCCTGGTGGTATAACAAGAGATAACTCAACAAGATGACATACGGGGAAAGTATGCGCCAACGAATTATTGTTTGTCCGATTATTGAAAATAATGGTGAGTATTTGCTGTGCCAGATGGCGGCCGATCGCGGTGTGTTTCCCGGTCAGTGGGCGCTGTCAGGCGGAGGGACGGAACCGGGCGAGACGATAGAAGAGGCGCTGCGCCGCGAAATCCGCGAAGAGCTGGGCGACGCACTGGAGATTACTCACATTACGCCGTGGACCTTCCGCGATGACGTGCGAATCAAAACTTACGCCGATGGCAGTAAAGAAGAGATCTATATGGTGTACCTGATGTTTGACTGCGTCAGCCGCAACCGTGAGGTGACATTTAATGAAGAATTTCAGGCAATCGCGTGGGTGAAACCGGAAGAGCTTGCTAACTACGACCTTAACGTCGCCACGCGGCAGACGTTTCAGGATAAGGGATGGTTGTAACAGTAAAAGGGGCTGCCAGACCGGCAACCCCTTCGTATTTACAGCGCCAGCAGTCGGTCTAACGACGGGGCGAAATAGTAGCCGCCAGTCACCGGTTTGGTGAAACGCAACATCGCGTCGCGCTTGCCATCGGTATCGCCAAACATGCTCAGCAACTGCTGTTCGATGTTATACAGCCGCGCGCAGTAGGCGCAGAAGTACAGGCCATGTGTGCCGCTGGCGGTGCCGTACGGCAGGCTCTGACGGACAATTTTCAGTCCTTTACCATCTTCTTTGAGATCCACACGAGTCAGGTGCGACGTCACCGGGCGGTCATCGCCATCAATCTCTTCATTGGCTTCTTTGGTGCGGCCAATCATCATTTCCTGATCGTGAATGCTCATGCGGTTCAGTTGCTTGAGATTATGCTCCCAACGCTGAACAAACACGTAGCTGCCGCCCGCATCAATGCCGTCGTTGATGACGGCTACTTCACGACGCGTCTCTTCGCCCGCCGGGTTTTCCGTGCCGTCGATAAAGCCGCTCAGATCGCGCTCTTCAACCCAGCGGAAGCCGTGAATTTCTTCTTTCACGTCGATGGCGTCGCCAAACGCCGCGACAGCAGCCTGCGCAACAGAGAAATTCACGTCATGACGCAGGGAAAGAATGTGGATCAGCACGTCATATTGCGTCGCCGGTGCCAGCCCTTTACCGTAAGGGATGAAATCTTTCAGCTCTTCAGCACCCACGCCGCCGCTGAGCGTACGCCAGGTATCATGACCAAAGGCGACAACCGCACCGAGATGCGCATCAGGAAATTTAGCCTGAAAGGTCGCCAGTTGATCTGCAAACCGTTTGCTGCTCTCGCGCAGGGCGTCGACATCCCCTTTTACGTTGGCTTCAATCCAAATCGCCGCGCGGCAATGTTCCGGCAAAATGCCGCTCTGAACCTGAGACATCGCTCCTCCTGAAATAAAGATGCCACGACAGCGTGGCATTGTTTGCGGCTATTGTACCTGTTTTTGCAGTCCAGGCGGATCGATCAGATCAATTTAACGACGCCAGATAATTTTGCTGACTTTCCAGTTTTTCAGCGTGTCGTCAGACGGCATTAAATCCTCCGGGCCGCTCCACTCACCGCTAAAGAGATAGCTGATATGCAGGCTGCCTTTGGCTTTACATTCGACGCCTGCGCTGTCATCACCGGTCGCTTTCTGGCAGTTACCGTAGGCTTTATCAAACACCTCGCCGAATGGCGTCCCGACGTTAACCCCCTCTGCCGACGCGATGCCGCTGTCCTGGACATCGATGCGGCTGACAGTGCCGGATTCGCCGTTGATCACCAGCGCCACCTTGTCATCTTTCAGCGCTTCAAAATAACGCACGATGCCGCCATTGGCGGTTTTCATACCGCTGCGTACGCGGTAGTCGCCATCGAGCGCCTCATTGACGGCGTTTTCATCCAGCGGTGTTGCCGCTGTCAGTTTACCGACGCCCTGCTCCGTCACCGCCGTTGAAGAACCGAACCAGTTCCACGGGTAAGCCGCCGACCAGTTCACTGAGCCGAGCGTAGAGCAGCCGGTCAGCGCCAGGGGAAATACACAGAGCAGTAAACGTAATGATTTCATTCACAAATCCTTTCTTGTCGATTCAACGTCAGTTGGAGTTCGTATACGTTAAAAAGTGCCGTTAGCAGCAAAACAGGCGCGTAAACGGCGGCTGGAAAGCAGCCACCACAGCGCAAAACCATCGAGGATCACCAGCGTCAGGCCAACACCGGACAACGCGTCGCCCTGCCACCACAGCAGCGGTTGCCAGAGCAGCAGCGCCAGTTGGGCAAGAATCAACAGCCCGTAGATCCCCCGCCAAAGCCGGGGAAACTGATGGCGGCGACCGCTGAGCAGAAAGGCGAGTACCGCAGGAATGCCGGGCAGAAGCCCCAGCCAGAAATTGTCATGGTCAGGGTAGAACAGGTTCAGCAGCGTATCGCCCTGCTGGCGCGACGCCCCGGCCATCACGAACAACACCCAGGTGCGCGCCTGGAGAAGCAGAATGCCCCAGTACAACACCGGCAGCCGCAGACGACCGTGGCTGTCGTAATCGGAGGGCAGAAAATCAATACTCTTCATCTTCAATCAGGCGCTTACCCAGAACCTCCACGTCGCCGTGCTCATACCCGAGACGCTCATACATTCCCAGCACCATGTCGTTATCGTCGCGTACCAGGATCTGAATCTTCGGGCAACCGCGGGCAATGAGTTTTTTCTCAAGGCGATTCAGCAGCGCGTTGGCGATACCACGACCGCGATATTCCGGGTGCACGCCGAGGTAATAGGCCGAACCACGATGGCCGTCATACCCCCCCATAATACTGCCCACCACTTCGCCATTCACTTCGGCGACCAGAAACAGGCTGACGTCGTGATTCACTTTACGTTCGATATCCATTTCAGGATCGTTCCACGGACGCAGGAGATCGCAGCGCTCCCACAGGGTGATGACCTCTTCGAAATCTTCCTGGCGAAAAACCCGTATCTCCATGGTTTTACCTGCCCTTTTATGGTCTAAAAACTGTGATTATGGCGCGAACCGCCGAATCAGCCAATATCCAACGCCAGCCGCGCAAAAAAATGGCATAATAGGCCGTTTGTCACGTATTGAAATGAAAAGTAAAACAATTCTCATTATGAACAGTCGTAACGGAATACGCGATACGATATAACATCAGGACTATTATTTTCACAACTCAGGCAGCATGAGCACTTTTAAACCTTTAAAAACACTCGCTTCGCGCCGCCAGGTGCTGAAAGCCGGGCTGGCCGCATTAACGTTATCAGGGATCGCCAACGCCGTCGCCGCGAAAGAAGCACCACTGAAAACCAGCAACAGTCACAGTAAACCCGCCGCCAAAAAAGCCGGATCAAAGCGCGTTGTCGTGCTTGATCCCGGTCATGGCGGCATTGATACCGGCGCTATCGGGCATAATGGCTCAAAAGAGAAGCATGTCGTACTGGCGATTGCCAAAAACGTGCGTTCTATCCTGCTCAAAAATGGCATTGATGCCCGTTTAACGCGTACCGGCGACACGTTCATTCCGCTTTATGATCGCGTTGAGATTGCCCATAAACACGGTGCGGATCTGTTTATGTCGATCCATGCCGACGGTTTTACCAACCCCAGCGCGGCCGGAGCGTCGGTGTTCGCCCTGTCCAACCGCGGCGCGAGTAGCGCGATGGCGAAATACCTTTCCGAGCGTGAGAACGCCGTTGACCAGCTGGCGGGCAAAAAAGCACTTGATAAGGATCACCTGTTGCAGCAAGTGCTGTTCGATCTGGTGCAAACCGATACGATTAAAAACAGCCTGACGCTCGGCTCGCATATACTGAAGAAGATTAAGCCAGTACACCGGTTGCACAGCCGCAACACGGAACAGGCGGCCTTTGTGGTGCTGAAATCCCCCTCTGTGCCGTCGGTGCTGGTAGAAACCTCATTCATCACCAATCCGAATGAAGAAAAGTTGCTGGGCACCACGGCGTTTCGCCAGAAGATTGCTAATGCCATTGCGTCAGGCATCATCAGCTATTTTCACTGGTTTGATAACCAGAAAGCCCATGTGAAGAGACGATAATGAAACCAGACGCCCAACAGGTAAAAACCGTTCTGCTGACGTTGCAGGACACGCTCTGTCAACAGCTTTCAGCCACAGACGGCAGCGGGTTTACTGAAGATCTCTGGCAGCGCGCCGCGGGCGGCGGCGGTCGCAGCCGCGTGTTGCGTAACGGCGGCGTGTTCGAGCAGGCTGGCGTCAATTTCTCTCATGTTCATGGCGACGCGATGCCCGCTTCCGCCACCGCGCATCGTCCTGAACTTGCCGGACGCAGCTTTGAGGCGATGGGCGTGTCGCTGGTTATCCATCCGTATAATCCGTACGTCCCCACCAGCCATGCCAACGTGCGCTTTTTCATCGCCGAGAAACCAGGCGCGGATCCGGTCTGGTGGTTCGGCGGCGGTTTCGATCTGACACCCTTTTACGGTTTCGACGAAGACGCCGTTCACTGGCACACTACCGCCCGCGATCTCTGTCTGCCGTTTGGCGACGAGGTCTATCCGCGCTACAAAAAGTGGTGCGACGACTATTTCTGGCTGAAGCATCGCGATGAACAACGCGGTATCGGCGGACTGTTTTTTGACGATCTCAATACGCCGGATTTCGACCACTGCTTTGCGTTTATGCAGGCGGTTGGCAACGGGTTTACCGACGCGTATCTGCCCATTGTTGAACGTCGTAAAGCGATGCCTTTTGGCGAACGTGAACGTGAGTTCCAGCTCTACCGCCGTGGGCGCTACGTTGAATTTAATCTGGTGTGGGACAGAGGTACGCTGTTTGGTTTGCAGACCGGCGGCCGCACGGAATCGATTTTAATGTCGATGCCGCCGCTGGTGCGTTGGGAGTACAACTATGAACCCGAAAAAGGCAGCCCGGAGGCTGCCTTAAGTGAGTTTCTGAAAGTTCGCGACTGGATCTGACACCGCGAATTACAGCGGCTGGGTCTGCGCTTCCACCACCGCCAGCGCCACCATATTCACGATACGGCGAACCGAGGCAATCGGCGTCAGCACATGCACCGGTTTCGCCACGCCCATCAGTACCGGCCCGACGGTCACCCCTTCTGAACTGGAGACGCGTAACAGGTTATAACTGATACGCGCCGCTTCCATGTTTGGCATCACCAGAATATTGGCGGAGCCTTTCAGCGGGCTGTCCGGCATACGCTCGTTGCGGATGCTCTCGACCAGCGCCGCATCGCCATGCATTTCGCCGTCGATCATCAGATCCGGCGCCCGTTCGCGCACCAGCGCCAGCGTTTTACGCATTTTCAGCGATGCCGGGCAATCTGAGGTACCGAAGTTCGAGTGCGACAACAGCGCCACACGCGGTTCAATACCAAAGCGACGCACGGTTTCCGCCGCCATCAGCGCGATTTCAGCCAGTTGTTCCGGCGTTGGATCGTCGTTGACGTAGGTGTCGGCAATGAAGGTATTGCCGCTTGGCAGCAACAGCGCGTTCATTGCCCCCGCGGTGTGGATCCCGTCACGATAGCCAAACAGCTGTTGGATCACGCTGAAGTGCTCGTGATAATCCCCGATAGTGCCGCAGATCAGCGAATCAGCTTCGCCACGTAATACCATCAGCGCGCCAATCACAGTGCTGTTGCTGATCACCACGCGTTGCGCCTGCTCCTGCGAAACGCCGCGGCGCTTCATGAGCTGGTAATACTCGCTCCAGTACTCTTTAAAGCGCGGGTCAGACTCGTTGTTGACGATCTCAAAATCAACACCCGGTTTGATCTGCAGACCGAGTTTCTGAATGCGCATTTCGATCACACTCGGGCGGCCGATGAGGATCGGTTTCGCCAGACCGAGAGTGATCAGCTCCTGCGTGGCATGCAGTACGCGGCTGTCTTCCCCTTCCGCCAGCACCACGCGTTTCGGATCTTTGCGCGCCAGCGAGAAAATCGGCTTCATAAAGAGGTTAGTTTTGTAGACAAATTCGCTGAGCTTATCGACGTAAACATCGAAGTCCGCAATCGGACGTGTTGCCACGCCGGAATCCATCGCCGCTTTCGCCACCGCCGGTGCGATTTTGACAATCAGACGCGGGTCGAACGGTTTCGGGATCAGGTATTCCGGGCCGAAGCTCAGATCCTGGTCTGCATACGCTGACGCCACTACTTCACTCTGCTCGGCATGGGCCAGATCGGCGATAGCATGAACTGCCGCCAGCTTCATCTCTTCGTTGATCGCCGTGGCGCCAACGTCCAGTGCACCACGGAAAATGAACGGGAAGCACAGCACGTTGTTCACCTGGTTCGGGTAATCAGAACGGCCGGTGCAGATAATGGCGTCTGGACGGACTTCTTTCGCCAGATGCGGCAGGATTTCCGGCTCCGGGTTTGCCAGCGCCAGGATCAGCGGTGCACGGGCCATTTTCTTGACCATTTCCGGCGTCAGTACGCGCGGACCCGAACAACCGAGGAAAATGTCCGCATTTTCGATAACGTCGTCGAGGGTACGTTTACCGTTATCTTCCACCGCATAAGCCGCTTTGGTTTCAGCCATATTCGGTTCGCGGTTCTTGTAAATCACGCCTTTGGAATCGCAGACCACAATGTTGTGTTTCTGCATACCCAGCGCCACCAGCAGGTTCATACAGGCGATCGCCGCGGCGCCAGCGCCGGATACCACCATGCGAACGTCAGAGAGTTTTTTCTCGACCACACGCAGGCCGTTAAGAATGGCGGCGGTGCTGATGATCGCGGTTCCGTGCTGATCATCATGGAAAACCGGAATATTCATGCGCTCGCGCAATTTCTGCTCGATATAAAAACATTCTGGCGCTTTGATGTCTTCGAGGTTAATCCCGCCAAAGGTGGGTTCGAGGGCGGCAACAACGTTAATAAACTTGTCAGGATCCAGCTCATCGACTTCGATATCGAAGACGTCGATACCGGCAAATTTCTTGAACAGGACACCCTTTCCTTCCATGACCGGCTTGCCCGCGAGCGCGCCGATGTTACCGAGTCCCAGGACGGCCGTGCCGTTGGACACGACTGCAACCAGATTGCCGCGCGCTGTATATTTGTAGGCCTTCAGCGGATCTTTTTCGATTTCCAGACACGGTGCTGCCACACCCGGCGAATAAGCCAGCGCCAGATCGCGCTGCGTGGCGAGGGGTTTGGTCGGTGAGACCTGAATTTTCCCCGGAACCGGAAACTCGTGGAAATCAAGGGCACTTTGTTTCAACTGGTCATCCATTAGATTTTCCTTTCACGTATCGTTTTCTTGGTTGGAAATGCGCTGTTTCGTCTCCTCGACTGACGCCCGAGTATCTCTCCTGCCGGATTCGTAAACTTTGATGGCCGCCATACTTGTTGAAAGAAACGTTTGCTTGTTATTAATTTTGATTATCTATGTTACCGGGTCTCAGCCGCATTGCCAGCCCCGTCTGCTATGCTTTTTGTCTGGTTTACCGCTAATTTAAACCAAAGCGACGGAGTGAATTATGTCCCGAAGAGAGCTTGCAAACGCGATTCGCGCCTTAAGTATGGATGCCGTCCAGAAGGCCAATTCCGGCCACCCGGGCGCACCGATGGGCATGGCAGATATCGCCGAAGTCCTGTGGAACGACTTTCTCAAACACAATCCCACCGATCCCCACTGGTACGACCGTGACCGCTTTATTCTTTCCAATGGCCACGCCTCAATGCTGTTGTACAGTCTGCTGCATCTGACCGGTTATGACCTGCCGATGGAAGAGCTGAAAAATTTCCGCCAGTTGCATTCAAAAACACCGGGCCACCCGGAGCTGGGTTATACACCGGGCGTGGAAACCACCACCGGTCCGCTCGGCCAGGGGCTGGCGAACGCCGTCGGGCTGGCTATCGCCGAACGCACACTGGCGGCGCAGTTTAACCGTCCGGGTCATGACATTGTCGATCACTACACCTGGGTCTTTATGGGCGATGGTTGCCTGATGGAAGGCATTTCCCATGAAGTCAGTTCCCTCGCCGGTACGCTGGGGTTGGGTAAGCTTATCGGCTTTTACGACAGCAACGGCATTTCGATCGATGGCGAAACCAAAGGCTGGTTTACCGACGACACGGCAAAACGTTTTGAGGCTTATCACTGGCATGTGGTCAACGATGTGGACGGCCACGATCCGGAGGCGGTAAAAAAAGCAATTCTGGAAGCGCAGAGCGTGAAAGATAAGCCTTCGCTGATTATCTGCCGGACCGTCATCGGTTTTGGCGCGCCGAATAAAGCCGGTAAAGAAGAGGCGCACGGCGCGGCGCTCGGTGAGGAAGAGGTAGCGCTGGCGCGGCAGAAACTGGGCTGGAAATACCCGGCGTTTGAAATTCCTAAAGAGATCTATCAGGGCTGGAACGCACAGGAAAAAGGCGAAAAAGCCCAGCAGGCGTGGAAAGAGAAACTGGCCGCTTACGAAAAAGCATATCCGGAACTGGCTGCGGAATTTACACGCCGCATGAGTGGCGGACTGCCGGAAAACTGGTCGCAAACGGTGCAGACGTACATTGAGAAGATGCAATCGGAACCGGCAAAAATCGCCAGTCGTAAAGCGTCGCAAAACGCCCTTAACACCTACGGCCCGCTGCTACCGGAACTGCTTGGTGGCTCGGCGGACCTGGCGCCCAGCAACCTGACCATCTGGAAAAATTCCGTCTCGCTGAAGGACGATCCCGCCGGCAACTACATCCACTACGGCGTACGCGAATTCGGAATGACGGCTATCGCCAACGGCATCGCTCATCACGGTGGTTTTGTCCCGTATACCGCGACGTTCCTGATGTTCGTTGAATATGCCCGTAACGCCGCCCGCATGGCTGCACTGATGAAAGCGCGGCAGATTATGGTGTATACCCATGACTCCATCGGACTCGGCGAAGATGGCCCGACGCACCAGGCGGTGGAACAACTCGCCAGCCTGCGCATGACACCGAATTTCAGCACCTGGCGCCCCTGTGATCAGGTTGAAACGGCGGTGGCCTGGAAAGCGGCGGTGGAACGACACGACGGTCCCACGGCGCTGATCCTGTCGCGGCAAAACCTTACCCAGATGGAACGCACGCCGGAACAGGTGCAGGACATTGCGCGTGGCGGCTATGTGCTGAAAGATGCTGGCGGCAAGCCAGACATCATTCTGATTGCCACGGGTTCGGAAGTGGAGATCACTGTGCTGGCGGCTGAAAAACTGCGTGCCGAAGGGGTGAATGTGCGCGTGGTGTCGCTCCCCTCAACCAACGTGTTTGACGCGCAGGACGAGGCGTATCGTGAGTCGGTATTGCCGTCAAACGTCAGCGCCCGTGTTGCGGTCGAGGCGGGGATTGTCGATTACTGGTATAAATATGTCGGCCTGAAAGGTGCGATTGTCGGCATGACGGGGTATGGCGAATCGGCACCCGCCGACAAGCTCTTCCCCTTCTTCGGCTTTACCGTAGAAAACGTGATCGCGAAAGCGAAAAAAGTGCTTAACGGGTGATCCACAGCGTGGGCCAGGCATCTGGCCCCTGCCACTCATCACATTCGGGCTGTTCGGCATAGCGGACCAGACGAAAACGCTGGCCATCATAGCGCCAGCGTGTCGTCACGCCGCAGTCGCCCAGCCCGCGTGCCTTATCCAGCGTCACCAGTTCACGGCTTTTAATATCAAACGAGGCGTTGACCAGTTCAACGTCGCGCGTCTCGCTGGCGGGCTGGAACGGCAGACGCAACCGGACCGGTTGCGAAGCAAAGGGTTTCTGGCGGGAGACGAACCACGCGCGGTAAATGGTGTTATAAGCGCCGGATTCACAGCTTAACATCATCAGCGCTTTGTCATCGGTCAGCGCCGTTACCCACACTTCACGCCGCATCGGGTCAAGCGAGCACTGGCTGTTGTTCATTCGCCAGCTACCGTAATCCATCAGATCATTACTCTCTTCACGCGTGAGCGGCGTCGGTGTGGGGTTCACCACCGCCACGCTCTTCAGCGCAGGCGCGGGCGGTACGCTGAGCGGCGGATCGTCACCCTTGCGGATCCAGGCGGTTTCGCTGCCCACGCGCTTTTGTTGACTGTCGATAAACAGCAGCGCGGCTTTCAGCCCCTGCAGAGAGATGGCCTGCAGGCCTTTATCCAGCGTGATCGCCTGCCCGTCCTGCACATGCTGCAGAAAAGCGTTAATAGCGGCGCTATCGCCGGTAGTGAGTTGCCAGGGCGTCATTTGCCAGTGTTCGCCGCCCGGTTTGAGCGGTTTACCGTCGAGCATGAGTCGGGAGGCAATGGCAGACACCGTGGCGGGCGGTTCGTCGAGCCCGCCCAGTTCGATACGCAGCGTCGCGTCAGTGCGCGCCCCTGCACTGCGGCTCAGGGTCATGACCAGCCCGTGGTGTAATCCGATATTGCGCGTCACGCAGAAATTCTGGTTATTGCAGGTCACCTGCCAGTCGGTAAATACCTGCTGCGCCGGCGCCGCCCACGTCAATGACGTCGGCAGCAGACCGAAGAACAAAAAGAGGAAAACGTGATGACGCATGGACGGCACGACCCCAGGAGAAAAAAGCATCAACAGACAGAGACAGTATCTTCACTGGCGAAGCGGTAGCACTCAATCGGATTTATCGGATAGATCCGTGCAAAAACAGGGTTGTTTTCAGTATAAAAATCAATACATTAGAGATGAATTTTGTAAATATTGCAGCAGAATCACCGCTTTACCATCGCGAATTTCGCCGCTCCTCACCATCTGCAATGCCTGGGCAAACGGAATTTCCAGCACTTCAATGGCTTCGTCTTCAACACCACCACCGGCATTCGCCCGCAGGCCTTCGTGATATTCCGCAATGTAGAAATGGATCAGCTCCGTCACGCCGCCAGGCGACATATACAGCTCAAACAGCTTCTGCACCTCACCCACGGCAAAACCGGTCTCTTCGACAGCCTCTTTGCGAATGCAGACTTCCGGCTCGTCATCGTCCAGCAGGCCCGCGCAGGTTTCAATCAGCATGCCGTCTTCGTTGCCATTCACCCATGTGGCAACGCGAAACTGGCGCACCAGTACCACGGTTTGCTTTTCACGGTTATAGAGCAGGATGGTCGCGCCATTACCGCGATCGTACACCTCGCGTTTATGCCGTACGGTTTCGCCATGCGCCGGGGTTAATTCGTAAGTGATATTGCGCAGAATGAAATAATTTTCAGAAAGGATTTTATCTTTGATGACATTAATGGTGAGCGACATAAGGGTTCCACAGCGATAACAGGTATTACCAATACTACGCCGTGGAACCCCTTTGTCGTCAATGCACCTGAGAGAATTTCACCTCCAGCCAGTCGAGGATGCCACGCGCCGCGTGACGCCCCTCCGCCATGGCTGTCACCACCAGATCAGCGCCGCGAACCGCATCGCCACCGGCGAAAATTTTCGGATTAGTCGTCTGATAGGGATAACGACTTTCAACATTTGCCGCAATGCGGCCCCAGTCATCAACCTGCACGCCCTGCCGTTCCAGCCACGGCATACCGTGCGGATGAAAACCAAACGCCATGATCACCGCATCGGCGGGCATCACAAACTCGCTGCCGTCGATGGGCACCGGGCGACGACGCCCTTTGGCGTCCGGCTCACCCATGCGGGTACGCAGCAGTTTAACGCCGCACACCTGCCCGTCGTCGTCCAGTTCGAGCGTCACTGGCTGAACGTTAAATTCAAATTCCGCCCCCTCTTCGCGGGCGTTTTTCACCTCTTTTTTCGAGCCAGGCATATTGGCTTCATCGCGGCGGTAGGCGCAGGTCACTTTACTGGCGCCGTGACGCAACGCGGTACGCACGCAGTCCATCGCCGTGTCGCCCCCGCCCAGCACGACGACATTCAACCCAGCGGTGTTGATGTACGGTTCGTCCGGTAGCGCCTCAAGGCCCATCACCCGTTTGGTGTTGGCGATCAGGAACGGCAGCGCGTCATACACGCCGGGCGCGTCTTCGTTTGGCAGATCCGCTTTCATTGAGCGGTAGGTGCCCGCGCCGACGAACACGGCGTCGTAGTCGTCCAGCAACGTCTGCAGCGGGATGTCATGACCAATTTCGCAGTTCAGCTCAAAGCGCACGCCCATCTGGCTGAAAATCTCGCGGCGGCGGGCCAGCAGGGATTTGTCGAGTTTGAAGGCCGGAATGCCAAAAGTCAGCAGCCCGCCGATTTCCGGGTGGCGATCGAACACCACCGGTTCGACGCCGTGACGCACCAGCAGATCGGCACAGGCCAGTCCCGCCGGTCCCGCGCCGATAATCGCCACCCGCTTGCCCGTCGCGGTGACGTGGGAAAGGTCGGGCCGCCAGCCTTTCGCCAGCGCCTGATCGGAAATGTAACGTTCGATGTTGCCAACCGATACCGCGCCATACGTATCACGCAGCGTACAGGCACCTTCACAGAGCCGGTCCTGCGGGCAGACACGCCCGGTAATCTCCGGCAGACAGTTGGTCTGGTGAGACAGCACCACCGCGCCGTCGATATCACCGGCTTTCACCCGCTCAACCCACTGGGGAATATGGTTATGCAGCGGGCAGGTCCATTCGCAGACGCTGTGCTCGCCGCATTTCAGGCAGCGCTGCGCCGCCTGCCGGGCCTGTTCCGCGCGAAACGGCAGGTAGATTTCGGAAAAACCGGTTTTGCGCGACGCCAGGTCGAGTTTGTCCGGCTCAAAACGGGCGGCTGTTTTCGCCATTTTTTCAGCGAGTGTGACGCAAGCAACTGCGGGCGTTACGGGCGCATCGGCATGCCAGGCCTGCGTTTCCTGACGCGCCGCCCGCAAACGACGCTGGCGTGAGAGTGTGGTCAGTGCGTCATCGCTGAAGATCTGTAGGGCATTCGCCGGGCAATTCTCTACGCAGGCTGGACCGTTTTCGCGATCAATACAGAGATCGCACTTGTGCGCGCTGGCTTTCACTTTGCCGGCAGCGACCGGTGTCACCACCATTTGCATCGTGCCGAACGGGCAGGCCACCACGCAGGATTTACAGCCGATGCACTTTTCCTGATTCACCTGCACGCTGTCATTGCGCAGGCTGATGGCGCCATTCGGGCAGCTACGCGCGCAGGGCGCGTCTTCACAATGATGGCAAGTGACCGCACTGCGCTGTGTGTCATTTTTTACCACGGTGATCCGCGGCTGGAAGCGCGCCGTCGCCAGGACGTGCGCTTCACCGTTATGCGCCATGACGCAGGCTACTTCACATGCGCGGCATCCAATGCATTTTTGGCTGTCCGCCACAATAAATCGGTTCATAGTATCCCTGACATTTACCCTTCACCTGATAAGGCTATTGTATTAACCGACGATGGCAGGGCCGGCAATGTTCATTTGCCCATAAAAGGGCATTAATTCCCGGTTACCTGTGGCAGATCAAAAAATTTCCGCTGCAATGAAACTACGTTTCATTCACCATGCTACAAGGGGTTTCCGTGGAGAAGATCAGTTTTGTATGGACACGCGGTAAAGACGCATGATTATTTACACTATCTCCTTTTTTTCTCCACGATTGCTTCAGCCCTTGCGGCTACAGTGTGACGACCAACGTGATAACAATAAAACACGCATTATGAGGTTCTGATTGCAATGGCGAATTTCTTTATTGATCGCCCCATTTTTGCCTGGGTACTGGCCATCCTGTTGTGCTTAACCGGCACGCTGGCCATTTTGTCGTTACCGGTGGAACAATATCCCGACCTTGCGCCACCGAACGTACGCATCAACGCCAACTACCCGGGCGCTTCCGCACAGACACTGGAAAATACCGTTACGCAGGTGATCGAGCAGAACATGACTGGTCTCGACAACCTGATGTACATGTCGTCACAAAGCAGCTCTACAGGCCAGGCAAGCATTACGCTGAACTTCGCCGCAGGGACCGATCCGGATGAAGCCGTGCAGCAGGTGCAAAACCAGTTGCAGTCAGCGATGCGTAAGCTGCCGCAGGCGGTGCAGACGCAAGGGGTGACGGTGCGTAAAACCGGTGACACCAACATTCTGACCATTGCCTTCGTGTCGACGGACGGCAGTATGGATAAGCAGGATATCGCCGACTACGTCGCCAGTAACATTCAGGATCCGCTGAGCCGCGTTAACGGCGTCGGTGACATCGACGCTTATGGCTCGCAGTATTCCATGCGTATCTGGCTCGATCCGACCAAACTTAACAGCGTGCAAATGACGACGCAGGACGTCACCGACGCTATCTCCTCACAAAACGCGCAGATCGCCGTCGGTCAGTTAGGCGGCACGCCGTCGGTGGACAAACAGGCGCTGAACGCCACGATCAACTCACAGTCCCTGTTGCAGACGCCACAGCAATTCCGGGACATTACCCTGCGCGTGAATCAGGATGGTTCTGTCGTGACGCTGGGCGATGTCGCCACCGTCGAGATGGGGGCGGAGAAATATGATTACCTGAGTCGCTATAACCGTAACGCGGCGTCCGGGCTGGGGGTTAAGCTCGCCTCCGGCGCCAACGAAATGGCGACGGCGGAACGCGTTATCTCGCGGCTTAATGAGCTGTCAGAGTATTTCCCCCACGGGCTGGAATACAAAATCGCGTATGAAACCACCTCGTTTGTCAAAGCGTCGATTACCGATGTAGTGAAAACCCTGCTGGAGGCCATTTTGCTGGTCTTCCTGGTGATGTATCTGTTCCTGCAAAATTTCCGCGCCACGCTTATCCCGACGATTGCCGTTCCGGTGGTTCTGCTGGGAACGTTCGCCATCCTTTACGCTTTCGGTTACAGCATCAACACCCTCACCATGTTCGCCACGGTGCTCGCCATCGGTCTGCTGGTGGACGATGCGATCGTGGTGGTGGAAAACGTGGAACGTATTATGAGTGAAGAAGGCCTGTCGCCACGCGATGCCACGCGCAAATCGATGGGCCAAATCCAGGGCGCGCTGGTAGGGATTGCAATGGTGCTGTCGGCGGTCTTTATTCCGATGGCCTTCTTTGGCGGCACTACCGGGGCGATTTACCGTCAGTTCTCGGTCACTATTGTGTCCGCGATGGTGCTGTCGGTACTGGTGGCGATGATCCTGACACCAGCACTCTGCGCCACGCTGCTCAAACCGCTTAATAAAGGCGAGCATCACGGTCAGCGCGGTTTCTTCGGCTGGTTTAACCGTCATTTCAACGCCAACGCGCGCCGCTACGAAACGTACGTCGGTAAAATTCTGCACCGCAGCCTGCGCTGGATGCTGATTTACGTCCTGTTGCTGGCCGCCATGGTGGTATTGTTCCTGCGCCTGCCAACCTCCTTCCTGCCGCAGGAAGACCGCGGCATGTTCCTCACCTCAATTCAGTTGCCAAGCGGCTCAACGCAGCAGCAGACGCTGAAAGTGGTGGAGAAAGTGGAAGACTATTTCTTCAGTCATGAAAAAGACAATGTGACCTCAATTTTCGCCACCGTCGGTTCCGGCCCTGGCGGTAACGGACAGAACGTCGCGCGGATGTTTATCCGTCTGAAAGACTGGGACGAGCGTGACAGCAAAACCGGCACCTCGTTTGCCATTATCGAACGGGCAACGAAAGCCTTCGCGAAGATCAACGAAGCGCGAGTCTTTGCCAACAACCCACCGGCGATCAGCGGGCTGGGCAGTTCGGCGGGCTTTGATATGGAACTTCAGGACCACGCTGGTGCCGGGCATGACGCGCTGATGGCGGCGCGAGACCAGCTTCTGGAACTGGCTGCCAAAGACGATCGCCTGACGCGCGTGCGCCACAACGGTCTGGATGACAGTCCGCAGTTGCAGATCGATATCGATCAGCGCAAGGCGCAGGCGCTTGGTGTGTCTATCGACGATATCAACGACACGCTGCAAACCGCATGGGGGTCGAGCTACGTGAACGACTTTATGGATCGCGGTCGCGTGAAGAAAGTCTACGTTCAGTCTGCCGCCAAATATCGCATGCTGCCTGACGATATTGGCCGCTGGTACGTACGCAACGCCAGCGGCACCATGGTGCCCTTCTCCTCCTTCGCCACCTCACACTGGGAAACCGGCTCACCGCGCCTTGAGCGTTACAACGGTTATTCGGCGGTCGAAGTGGTGGGGGAAGCAGCGACCGGTGTCAGTACGGGTACCGCGATGGACATTATGGAAAACCTGGTGCGTCAGCTTCCTGGCGGTTTCGGCCTCGAATGGACGGCGATGTCCTATCAGGAGCGTTTATCCGGGGCGCAGGCACCGGCGCTGTATGCCGTTTCGCTGCTGGTGGTTTTCCTCTGTCTGGCGGCACTGTATGAGAGCTGGTCAGTACCGTTCTCCGTCATGCTGGTGGTACCGCTGGGGGTTATCGGCGCGCTGCTGGCGACCTGGATGCGCGGGCTGGAAAACGATGTCTATTTCCAGGTGGGGCTATTGACGGTCATCGGCCTGTCGGCGAAAAACGCTATTCTGATTGTGGAATTCGCCAACGAAAGGAATGAGAAAGGCGAAGATCTGTTAACTGCGACGCTGGAAGCCTGCCGTCAGCGTCTACGACCGATTCTGATGACTTCGCTGGCTTTTATCTTCGGCGTGCTGCCGATGGCGACCAGTACTGGCGCCGGTTCCGGCAGCCAGCATGCGGTGGGTACCGGCGTGATGGGCGGGATGATTTCCGCGACCATTCTAGCAATCTTCTTCGTGCCTTTGTTCTTTGTACTGGTACGGCGACGTTTCCCGCTACGTGAACGGCAGAAATAAACATCAGGCGACTTTCGGGTCGCCTTCTTTATTGTTCAGAATATATAACGAAAAAGGCGACCTTTAACGGGTCGCCTTTTATCTGATTCGATTTAAGTCAGAATATTTTACATATTCTGTACCATTGCTTTTCTTTCCGGAATCATTTACGAAGCATAACTTCAATAAAGTCTTTCCAGTTCCCCAGTTCACGTTCAATCATAACGACCTCTCTTATAATTCTCAGTAGTCTACGTAAATTGATTGTGAATGTGAAGATCATTGAACCAATCGCTGTGATTACCGAAGCCAGCGGACAGGTGCTGGCGTGAGTTAAATATGAACCGACCGGGCTAAATTTATTGTGACTTGCAGCAATATTTTGAAATACCGCCACGGCGGATTATCCGAGTTTTTTTCAGCGTACACTTGTACCTATTTTAAATGCTGCATTATCATGCAATGCATAATCAGAAATTATGCCCTGATAATACTTTCGTGTATTATTCTTCGCCTCCTTACTATTCGAATAATCTGACAAATTCACCTGCTTAAAAACAAAAGGATTAACCATGATCGTCATGTACGGCATCAAAAACTGCGACACCATAAAAAAAGCCCGCCGCTGGCTGGAGGCGCATCAGATCGATTATCGCTTCCATGACTACCGCGTTGACGGGCTGGATGATGCATTATTACGCAGTTTTATCGCAGAATCAGGCTGGGAAGTGCTGCTGAACACCCGCGGTACGACCTGGCGAAAACTGGACGAATCCGTACGCGCCAGGGTTGACAACGCCGATGCTGCTGCCGCGTTAATGCTCGAAATGCCGGCGATTATTAAACGCCCATTGCTCTGCGCGCCCGGTCAGCCTATGCTGCTGGGTTTCAGTGATTCCAGTTATCAGACCCATTTTCAGAATCATTCCTGAGTAATGATGACTTTTTTATGTGAGGTGTAGTCTATGTCGTGCCCGGTCATCGAGCTGGCCCAACAGCTTATTCGCCGCCCCTCTCTCAGCCCGGATGATGCGGGGTGTCAGGCGTTAATGATTGAACGCCTGCGTAATATTGGCTTTACCGTCGAGCATCTCGACTTCGGCGATACCCAAAACTTCTGGGCCTGGCGCGGAAAAGGCGAAACGCTGGCATTTGCCGGCCATACCGATGTGGTCCCGGCGGGCGACGCCGACCGCTGGATCAACCCGCCGTTTGAACCGACGATCCGCGACGGCATGCTGTTTGGTCGCGGTGCTGCCGACATGAAAGGTTCGCTGGCAGCAATGGTGGTTGCCGCCGAACGTTTCGTCGCGCAGCATCCGAACCACAACGGTCGTCTGGCGTTTCTTATCACCTCTGATGAAGAAGCCTCGGCGAAAAACGGCACGGTGAAAGTGGTTGAAGCGCTGATGGAGCGCCATGAGCGTCTCGACTACTGCCTGGTGGGCGAACCGTCCAGCACTGCGGTGGTGGGCGATGTGGTCAAAAATGGTCGTCGTGGCTCCCTGACCTGCAACCTGACGATTCATGGCGTGCAGGGTCACGTGGCGTATCCGCATCTCGCTGACAACCCGGTACACCGCGCGGCACCGTGGCTGCTGGAACTGGTGGGCATTGAGTGGGATCGCGGTAATGAATTTTTCCCGCCGACCAGCATGCAGATTGCCAACATCCAGGCCGGTACCGGCAGCAACAACGTGATCCCAGGCGATCTGTTCGTGCAGTTCAATTTCCGTTTCAGCACCGAATTGACCGATGAGATGATCAAAGCACAGGTCGTCGCACTGCTGGAAAAATATCAGTTGCGTTACACCGTTGACTGGTGGCTTTCCGGTCAGCCGTTCCTGACCGAACGCGGAAAACTGGTGGATGCGGTGGTCAATGCCATTGAGCACTATAATGAAATTAAGCCACAGTTGCTGACCACGGGCGGAACATCCGACGGACGTTTCATTGCGCGAATGGGTGCGCAGGTGGTTGAGCTTGGGCCGGTGAACGCGACCATTCACAAAATTAATGAATGCGTTAACGCCGCTGATCTTCAGATCCTTGCCCGCATGTATCAGCGCATCATGGAACAGCTCGTCGCTTAATAATTTTGACTTAAGAGGTAACGCACATGGAATGGCTGGCAAAATACTGGTGGATACTGGTGCTGGTGTTTCTGGTGGGGGTCATCATTAACGTGATTAAAGATCTCAGCCGGGTCGACCACAAGAAGTTTCTTGCCAACAAACCGGAGCTTCCCCCGCATCGTGATTTTAACGATAAGTGGGATGATGATGACGACTGGCCGGACAAAGACCAGCCGAAGAAGTGAATGTTGCCCGGCAGGCGAAACGCCGCCGGGTAACACGATCACAATAGTTCGATAATATCGTCGTCGTTGGGCTTACCGCCGCTCAGCGCTTCATCGAAATAGTGTTTCGGTACAGTATAGCGCAGATGGTCGAGCGCCAGTTGCATACTGCGATCGTCAATGGCGTGACCGAGATCATCGACAATATCCAGCGTGACGTCGCCACCGGCGTTCAATAACGCCTCCTGAGCGGCGACCGCGTGTGACAGTTCAATCACCCGGTCTTCACCGCCGTGAATCAAATGCACTGTCGTGGCGGTGGTGGCGGTGGTCGGCAAGGTAGCGAAACGGCCATTAAAGGCGATCACTCGCGAGGCCAGATTCGGCTCGGCTTTTACCCCTTCCAGCGCCATGATCGCTCCTTGCGAGAAACCGATCAGCGCCGTCGCCAGCGGCCCGACGCCACTCTGCGTCTGCCAGTAGCGCACGACGTCGATAAAGGTCGGCATGATGGCGTCCACGCGTGCCTGACGGCTCTCTTCCGTTACCCCCTGCACCGAAAACCACTGACGCCCCGGCGCAACGGCGCCCGGCTCTGTACCACCAATACTGACGATCAGCGCATCCGGGAACAGGGGCGCAAACCAGCTGCCAATTTCACCCATCGCCACCGGGTTATCCCCCACGCCATGAAACAACAGCAGCAGTTGTTGCGCGGGTTTAGCAGGACTCTGGACGACAAAATGTTCGTGTTTCATAACGGTCTCCTTAGTGCCTGCCATTGTAGAACTCAGCCCGGAAATGACCATGCCATTTAACTGAATGAGTTCGTTAAAAAAATTGCAGTTGCTGCACCTGATGTTGTAACTGAGCGGCCCGCTGTGCATCGAGCGCTACCAGCGCCTGCGCCGTCTCATGGCGTAACCGCACCAGCAGCGCTTTACGCCCGCTCAGCCCGGCAACGGAACACAGCTGTGCTTCGCTCTGCTGGTGCAACCGCCCCCGCAGCAGAGGAAGCGCGACATCGACCGCCAGCCGCAAGCGATTCAGGCTACCGACGGCAGAGAAGAACGGCCGGTGCGCCCAGGCGAAACTCGCCAGTTCATTCCAGTCATCATCACTAAGCATAGTGTCGGATGACGCGGGTAGCGGCAGCTTTTCGTCGATCCAGGCGGCGAGCCACTGCCCGTCGCGGCATAAACGCTGATGCTCATGCGCGGTGAGTTGTTCGCCTGCTGCCGTGAGTGGTAAGAGCGCCATCGCCGTATAACAACCGCTGCTCGCTTCCCGGTGCGCGCCCATGCGGACCAGCGTAAAACCACAGCGCTGCCAGAACCGCCATAGCTCGGTTGTGTAACCAAAACTGACGGAGAGATAATCGCAGCCCTGCGCTGCCGCTCTGGCGCGGGCAATCAGCGCCTGACCGATCCCTTCGCGCTGGCGCGTCGGATGCACCGCGATGCGCGTGATGCGTCGCCCGGTAAGCGTCGCGGCCAGCGGGCTTCCGCCATGCGCCGCCAGCGACTGCGCCACCAGATTGCCGCGCGGGCGACGATACCCCGCCCAGACGGCGCGACTGAGGCCATCGCTCAGCCCACCTTCATCGACCAGCCACAATGCCCCTGCCAGCCCTGCGTCGCTGCGGGCGCAGGCAAAATGTTGCCCGGGGGCATCCATCATGCGGCGTAAATCCAGCGGCGAGGTCCGGTAGTGGGCGCTGGAAAGCAGTTGATACAGGCCGATGGGTAACGCGGGTTGCGTCTGCCAGGCAACGGGCTCCACGCTGTCATAACGAAGCTCACCCGCCGGAAGATGTATGAGGCTGTCATCGGTGAACAGCAACGCGTCACTAATGACCGCTTCCAGCGGACAGCCCGCCGCCCAGCGAATCGGACGGGAGAGTGTCAACTGGCGAAGATGAGGAAAACGCGCGCAGAACTTCAGCAAAAACCCCCGCCCGGTGCCTTCGTAACCCTGCACCGTGGTCGTCAGCAGCGTGCGTGGGAAGCGCGCTACCAGCTTTTGCAGTACCGGGGAGGGGATAGCCGCCGCCTCATCGACGATCAGCCAGTCAGCGCGCTCCTGTGACGCCAGCAGCGCATCGGGCGCGATAAAGCGAAACCGCTCACCCGCAAAGGCGGCCATGATATCGGTCGCGCCACGCGCGGGAGCGGTGACGATTGCCGTGCCCGCAAGCTGGCGAATGTGCATCCCCGCCAGCGCCGATTTTCCCCGCCCGCGTTCTGCCGTCACCGCCACGACGCCCGGCGGGCAATCGGCCAGTTGCGCCAGGATCGCCGCTTGTTCGGCTTCCGGTTCGCCGTTTGCCGGGTGCCACGTCTCGCGCGCCGGATATTCCCCCAGGGTGAACGGCTGCGACTGACGCCAGATAAGCGTCTGCGGATCGTTCGCCAGGGTGCGGCAGAAATGGTGAACAAAATGAGGCGCCGGAAGCGGCTGCGGGGATTCGCTCCAGCGAAGCGTGTCTTCATCGGGCTGTTGCGGCCAGTCGTCAAATGGCGGCGTCAGTAGCACCAGCCAGCTTCCTGCCTGCAACGTCCCGGCGAGTGCGGCAAACGCCGTGACGTCAAAGCCGCGGCGGGCATCAAAAATGGCATGATGAAACTCGCGGCCGAGCAGTTTCGCCAGCGCATCTGGCGGGCACCACGGCTCAGGCAGCGCCTGCGGCCCGACCTTCAGCCAGTCGCCGGGCAGTCGCTGTTGCAGCGCCGTCGCCTGCTGCAGACTCCACGCCGCCTCGCCGCTGATGACCAGCAGGCGACGAATGCCTTCCTGTTTCATGCGCGCGGTCAGTGCGCAAAATGCCTCCATTAGCGGATTCAGAACCCTTTGCCGAAGGTATTACATTGCGCCGGATCACCGCCGTCATAACCGCGTTTAAACCAGGTATAGCGCTGTTGCGAGGTGCCGTGGGTAAAGCTGTCCGGCACGACGCGCCCCTGGCTTTGCTGTTGCAGACGGTCATCACCGATGGCCTCAGCCGCATTCAACGCCTCTTCCAGATCGCCTGCTTCCAGCACGCCCTGCTGCTGCATGGTGTGGCCCCAGACGCCCGCGAAGCAGTCCGCCTGCAGTTCCATTTTCACCGACAGTTGATTTACCTGCGCCTGTGACGCCCCCTGCTGCATCTGCCGTACTTTTGGTTCGATGCCGAGCAGTTTCTGCACGTGGTGGCCGACTTCATGCGCGATGACGTAGCCCTGTGCGAAATCACCGTCCGCGCCCAGTTTCTTTTTCATGTCATCGTAGAAGGAGAGATCGATATAAACGGTGCTGTCCGCCGGGCAGTAGAACGGCCCCATCACCGATTGCCCGGTACCGCAGCCGGTACGGGTCGCGCCGCGATACATCACCAGACGCGGCTGTTGATACTGTTTACCTGACTGCTCGAAGATCTGACTCCAGGTGTCTTCCGTGGTTGCCAGGATCACCGAGGTAAATTTAGCCGCTTCATCATCGTTCGGGCTAATAGAGGGTTGCGTCGACTGCTGGGAAATCGGCTGTCCGGTCAGCAGACCGGTGAGATCCACACCGTAATAACCGGCGACGAGCACCACCACCAGCAGAATAATCCCGCCCTTGCCGGTGGGTACGCGAAACCCGCGCCCGCCCATCATCGGTGGACCGGAATCACTTCTTCTGTCTTCAACATTGTCGCTTTCGCGACGACCTTGCCAGCGCATAACAACCTCAAACTCTTTATTGATAATAGATAAGATCGTAGGCGGTTCAGCGGAGGATTACCATAGGAAACGAAACGAGAAAACTCAGAGGACGAATTATTCTCCTCTGAGTTTCGGGCAGGAACAGTTAGTCCAGCTTCACACCAAGACGATGTGCGACCTCTTCATAGGCTTCAATCAGCCCACCGAGGCTCTGACGGAAACGGTCTTTGTCCATTTTATCCAGCGTTTCTTTGTCCCACAGACGGCTGCCATCCGGTGAGAATTCGTCGCCCAGCACCACTTTCCCTTTAAACAAGCCAAACTCCAGCTTGAAGTCGACCAGGATAAGACCCGCGTCATCGAACAGTTTTTTCAGCACATCGTTGGCTTTGTAAGTCAGCGCTTTCATCTGTGCCAGATTCTCTTTGCTCACCCAGCCAAAGGTTTCGCAGTAAGACTCGTTGACCATCGGATCATGCATGGCGTCGTTCTTCAGGAACATATCGAACAACGGCGGGTTCAGCGTGATGCCCTCTTCAATGCCCAGACGCTTGACCAGCGAGCCTGCGGCACGGTTACGCACCACGCACTCAACCGGTACCATCTCGAGTTTTTTCACCAGACATTCAGTATCAGACAGCAGCGCTTCCATCTGAGTCGGGATACCTGCCGCTTCGAGTTTGGTCATAATGAAATGGTTGAACTTGTTATTCACCATCCCTTTGCGGTCAAACTGTTCAATGCGCGCGCCATCCCCTGCTGACGTATCGTTACGGAATTCGAGCACCAACAGATCCGGATTTTCCGTGCTGTAAACGGTTTTCGCTTTGCCGCGATACAACTCAGCTTTCTTTTGCATCTTTTGTTACTCCACTCAAATTAAGTGATAAAAATGGCGTTTTTCTGCCGACGCACACGTTTGCGTCACTATACAGAAAAAAGGCTGGAATACTCCAGCCTTGTTGTATTACTTACTAAATGCGGCCTGGAACACGGAGACCAGGGCGTCATTCTGAGACTGCGTTAACGTATGGCCTTTCGGGTCGATGAACTGCAGGCTGCTGCGGTTATCGAGGTCACCCACCTGCAACTTATAGTCGCCGGAGACGAGACCCGGATCGCGGGCACCCAGTTCCTGCCAGTTGCCGTCGGAGAGCGGTTTGTAGGTCACCGCGATGTCACCCTGAGAACGGGTGCGGTCGGTAACTTCCATGCCCACTTTCTTCAGTGTTGCCGGGAGGCGATCCCACACCTGATTGAACGGCGCGCGTACTACCAGCATCGGCAAGCCGGTGTCATCGGCGGCGCTCTGCACGTCAAAGGTGGCACCATCGCGGCCTTGCGCGGCATTCTGCGCGTTAGTCGCGTTCTGATCGATGCCCGCAGAAATCACGTTCAGCATTTCGGTGCTGTAGCGCTGCATGGAGGCGGCGTCAGCAACCGGCTTGCCACCCTGCTCGAGGTTGATCAGCTTGACGACAACCGCCTGCTGATAACCCTGTGGTTTGACAGAGATCTGATAGCGACCACGGTACTGCTCGTCTTCATCAAGACGGTTCCAGTCAACCCAGTCAGTGCTCAACGTCTGCGAGGCATCATCACGTTTGGTGATGGTGTAGTTCTTCGCCTGAAGAATGCTCACCACCTGCGGCCACAGCGAACCGCTACGACCGCTTTCCACTAACAGCGTGGCCGTGTCGCCAGTGAATTGGGTACGGGCACCGCTGACCAGCGCCAACGGCTGCGCCGGCGGACGGATGTCCAGCGCTTTACCCACGGCGCCATTACTGCGGGCAACAGGGATGTTATAGTCGCCGTTCTGAAGCGGCAGGATCATACCGGCAGGCGCATGAAGTTCAGCAAGCGGTGTCGCTTCCAGATAGGATTCATCACCGCTAACCTGACGCTTATAGCGCGAATCAGAGCTGCAGGCCGCGAGGAGCAGAACAAGCGAAATACCCGCAACCTTCGCCAGGCGCGACTTCTGTACTGAGTAAGCCATCAAATCTCCCTAAACTTTACAGCAGACCGGCGTGCTTAAGCGCGTTGGCGACGATGTGACGACCGTTGTCGGTAATCGGCGTCATCGGCAGGCGCAGCGTGTCGGTTGCTACAAGTCCCAATTCCTTACAGGCCCATTTCACCGGGATCGGATTGGGTTCGACAAATAATTTATTGTGTAGTGGCATCAGACGCTGGTTGATGACACGCGCTTCGGCAAACTTACCTTCAGCGGCCAGTTTACACATTTCCGCCATGTCGCGCGCTGCAACGTTAGCCGTTACCGAAATAACGCCCTGACCACCCAGCTGCATGAAGTCCAGCGCCGTGGCATCATCACCGCTCAGAAGGATAAAGTCATCTGAAACCAGCTCTTTGATCTGGTGAACACGACTTAAGTTCCCCGTGGCTTCCTTAATACCGACAATATTTTTTACTTCTGCCAGGCGTCCCACGGTCTCAGGCAACATATCGCAGCCGGTACGCGAAGGCACATTATACAGAATTTGCGGCAGGTCAGTATGTTCAGCGATGGTTTTGAAATGCTGGAACAACCCTTCCTGCGTCGGACGGTTATAGTACGGCGTGACCGTCAGGCAGCCAACGATGCCGCTGTTATTGAAACGCTGAGTCAGGCTGATCGCCTCTGCGGTTGCATTGGCTCCCGTGCCGGCAATCACGGGAATACGCCCGTCTGCCAGATCCAGCGTCATCATGACCACATCGCCATGTTCGTCGTGGCTTAATGTGGCGGATTCTCCGGTGGTGCCCACCGAAACGATCGCCGAGGTTCCATTGGCGACATGGTAATCAATCAATTTTTTCAGGCTTAGCCGATCGACATTACCTTTTTCATCCATCGGCGTGATAACCGCAACTATACTTCCCGTGAACATGGGCCATCCTCTGAGCAGACGTGCAGACAAGAGTTTCAATGGTACGTTTGGTCCTGTAATAAAAGCAAGAGACCAGAGCCGTTCTGAATGTTGTATGCCGGTTTTTTTTATGCTTTCCTTATGATTACCGCACCTTTTACAGGAAGAACAGGTTTGACAGCCTCATCACAACACTATCTGGTGATTACCGCCCTGGGCGCTGACCGTCCTGGTATCGTGAATACAATCACCCGTCATGTCAGCAGCTGCGGCTGTAATATTGAAGACAGCCGTCTGGCGATGCTTGGCGATGAGTTCACTTTTATCATGCTGCTTTCCGGCAGCTGGAATGCTATTACCCTGATCGAATCAACATTACCATTGAAGGGCGCGGAACTGGATCTGCTGATCGTCATGAAACGCACCACCGCAAGTCCGCGACAGGCGTTACCCTCCACCGTCTGGGTGCAGGTAGAGGTGCCGGATTCGCCGCACATCATTGAGCGGTTTACGGCATTATTCGATACGTACAACACCAACATTGCGGAACTGGTTTCCCGCACACAACCCGGTGAGAACGCCAGCGCCGCGCAATTATTCATTCAAATCACGGCACACAGTCCGGCCTCGCAAGAAGTCTCAAATATCGAGCAAGCGTTTAAAGCACTATGTACAGAACTGAATGCACAAGGCAGTATAAGCATCGTCAATTATTCACAGCATGATGAACAAGATGGAGTTGAGTAATGAACTCACTGAAAGCCGGTGACATCGCACCGAAATTTAGTTTGCCCGATCAGGATGGTGAGCAAGTAAATTTGACCGACTTCCAGGGACAGCGTGTTCTGGTCTATTTTTACCCAAAAGCAATGACGCCAGGTTGTACAGTTCAGGCCTGCGGTCTGCGCGATAATATGGATGATTTAAAAAAATCGGGCGTTGAAGTGCTGGGCATCAGCACCGATAAACCTGAAAAACTCTCCCGCTTTGCAGAAAAAGAGCTGCTGAACTTTACGCTGCTCTCCGATGAAGACCATCAGGTCTGCGAACAATTTGGCGTGTGGGGAGAAAAGTCCTTCATGGGGAAAACCTATGACGGCATCCACCGCATCAGTTTTCTGATTGATGCAGACGGCAAAATTGAGCACGTTTTCGATGATTTCAAAACCAGCAACCACCACGATGTGGTGCTGAACTGGCTGAAAGAGAACGCGTAATAAAGGCCCGGTGAATGATACCGGGCCTTTTACTTTACTCCTCAATCGCCGGGCCGTCCGGCCAGGCGTGGACAACGGCTTTGATGAGCGTCGCCAGCGGAATCGCAAAGAACACGCCCCAGAATCCCCACAACCCGCCGAAAATCACCACTGACAAAATAATCACCAATGGATGCAGGTTAACGGCTTCTGAGAACAGCACCGGCACCAGCAGGTTGCCATCCAGCGCCTGAATAATCAGATATACCGCAAATACGCTCCAGAATTCGGTGCTGAGACCGAACTGGAACAGCGCCACACCCACAACCGGGAATGTCACGACAAAAATACCGATGTACGGAATGAGCACTGAAAAACCGACCAGTACCGCCAGCAGCAGCGAATAATTGAGCCCGAACAGCACAAAGCCAATCCAGGTGGCGATACTGACCACAATCATCTCAAACACTTTGCCGCGAATGTAATTGGTGATCTGCTGGTTCATCTCATTCCACACCTGTCCGGCCAGCCCGCGGTTACGCGGCAACACGCGACGCACGGCATTGAGCATTTGCTCTTTATCCTTGACGAGGAAAAAGACCATCAGCGGCACCAGCACCAGGTAAACGGAGAGCGTGAGCAACCCAACCAACGACGCCAGTGAATATTTCACCACTGAATCGCCGAGCGTCAGCATGCGGCTGCGCATATTCTCGGCCACCACGTCGACAATCCCGGCGTCCATCAGCGCCGGGAAACGGCGTGGCAGCGTGGCGGCATAACTCATCAACTGATTCAACATGCCCGGCATATCGCGGATCAGGTTAATGCCCTGCTGCCAGGCGATCGGCATCACCACCAGCGCCAGCAGAAGCAGAATGCCGACAAACAGCACCAGCACGATGGACGTTGCCCAGCGCCGCGAGCAACCGATGCGCTCAAGTCTGATGGTTGGCCATTCCAGCAGATACGCCAGCACAATGGCGACCAGCAGCGGCGCTAAAAGACCGTTGAAGAAGAACAGGATCACAAACCCTGCCAGCAGAATGACCAGCAGCGCTATCGCCTCCGGATCGCTGAAGCGGCGGCGGTACCACTGCATTAACAACTCAAGCATAAAATCCTTCTTAGGACGCGTTGCGGGATTGCAGATCGTGAATTGTATCGAAATGTCACAAAAAAGACTCCGCTTTTTAATACGGTTCCCACAAACAATAAAAGTCGCAGAAAGATGATTTTCAACCGACTTACAGACAGCTACACTCCCATGACGAACCACGGTGGAACATTCATGCTTCGCACCGGTCAAACAGGCACACCCCATATTACAGGACTGAGGTTATGTTCACGCAGTTGAGAAAGACGCTGGTGGCGACGCTGATAGCGTCTCTGACGCTGGGTCAATGTCTGCCCGCTTTTGCAGACTCTGCAGATACGTTGCCGGACATGGGCACCTCCGCAGGAAGCACGCTCTCCATTGGTCAGGAGATGCAGATGGGAGATTATTATGTGCGACAGTTGCGCGGCAGCGCGCCGTTGATCAATGACCCGCTGTTAACGCAGTACATTAATAACCTCGGTACACGTCTGGTCTCGCACGCCTATTCCGTGCGCACCCCGTTTCATTTTTTCCTGATTAATAACGACGAGCTGAACGCCTTCGCCTTCTTCGGCGGCAACGTGGTGCTGCACTCCGCCCTGTTCCGCTACGCCGATACCGAAAGCGAGCTGGCGTCGGTCATGGCGCACGAAATCTCCCACGTCACACAGCGCCATCTGGCACGCGCCATGGAAGATCAAAAGCGCAACGCGCCGCTGACCTGGGTCGGTGCGCTGGGCTCTATTTTACTGGCGATGGCCAATCCGCAGGCCGGGATGGCGGCGCTGACCGGGACACTGGCCGGTACCCAACAGGGGATGATCAGCTTCACCCGTCAGAATGAAGAAGAAGCGGATCGCATCGGCATCCAGGTGCTGCAACGCTCCGGGTTCGATCCCCAGTCGATGCCGGCATTCATGGAAAAACTGCTCGATCAGTCTCGTTATTCGTCACGTCCGCCGGAAATGTTGCTGACGCACCCGTTACCGGAAAGCCGTCTCGCCGATGCGCGTAACCGCGCCAACCAGATGCGACCGGTCGTGGTGCAATCCTCTGAAGATTTCTACATGGCGAAAGCGAGAACTCTCGGCATGTACAATTCCGGTAAAAATCAGCTCACCAGCGATCTCCTCGACAACTGGGCGAAAGGCAACGTGCGCGAACAGCGCGCCGCCCAGTATGGCCGGGCGTTACAGGCGATGGGCGCCAGCAATTACGCCGAAGCGAGCAAACTGCTGCAGCCGCTGCTGAGTGCCGACGGGCAAAACCCCTGGTATCTCGATCTGGCGACCGATATCGATCTCGGGCAGAAAAAAACCGGCGAAGCGATTAACCGTCTGAAAAATGCCCACGACCTGCGCAATAACCCGGTATTACAACTGAACCTTGCCAACGCCTATATGGAAGGCGGCCAGCCGGCCCAGGCCGTAACCCTTCTCAACCGCTATACTTTTAACAACAAAGACGACACCAACGGCTGGGATTTACTGGCGCAGGCGGAAGCAGCGCTGGGTAATCGCGATCAGGAACTGGCCGCGCGCGCAGAAAACATGGCGCTGGTGGGTCGTCTTGATCAAGCCATTTCCCTGCTGAGCAGCGCCAGCTCGCAGGTGAAACTCGGAAGTCTGCAACAGGCGCGCTACGACGCGCGTATCGATCAATTCCGCCAGTTGCAGGAACGCTTCCGTCCGTACAGCAAAATGTAAGGAGTAATAATGTCTGACGCCGTCACGATTTATCACAACCCGCGTTGTTCCAAAAGCCGTGAAACGCTGAGCCTGCTGAAGGAGAAAGGCGTGGAGCCGCAGGTGGTGCTCTATCTTGAAACCCCGCCGGATGCGGCGACGCTGCGTAATCTGGTGAAAATGCTCGGAATGCGCAGCGCCCGCGAATTGCTGCGCCAGAAAGAAGATCTCTACACCTCACTGGCGCTGATGGATCCTGACCTGCCGGAAGAGGCGCTGATTCTGGCGATGGTAGAACATCCTAAACTGATCGAGCGGCCAATTGTGGTGCATAACGGCAAGGCGCGTATCGGCCGCCCGCCGGAGCAGGTTTTAGAAATCCTCGACTAAACCCCCTGCCGCAGTGCTTCAAGAAAAGCCTGCGGCGTTTTCTCTCCCAGTTTTTTCTGCGCCCTGCCCGTATTCCATAACTGACACAAGCGCTGCACCGTGCGATCGGGGTCATCCAGCGCGGGGATCAATTCCGCCAGCGGTACGCCTGTCTGGATGGCCTGCGGTTCAGCGTGTTCACTGGTTTTACACAGCACATCGTTTCTTTCCAGCATGAAGCACTTAACGGGATCTGTCTCAATACATTGGATCTCAACCGGACACGCCGTTAATGCCTCATCCAGCCAGTGATCCACCAGTGCCGGAGAGATCCCCGAAAACAGTCGCGCATAGCACCAGCCGCTGACCGGCTCCTGCGCCCATAGCAGATGATGATCGCCGCCGTCGTCCATCGGCAGCGCCAGCAGGCGGTAATGCAACGCCAGCGTATCCGGCGTCACGCCTGCTTTCAGCGCTTTTTTCCCCTGCAACACGCTCTCTTTACGGCCTTCATGTGCCGGGCGCAGATAGCGGTTCAGCGTTGCCCTGGAAAGCGGAATACCCAGCCCTTCGTTGACCATAAACAGCAGTTCGTCCAGCGGCGCGCGCAGCACATCCCGCAGCGCATTAATCAACACTTCCTGTTCGTGTCTCAACGCTTTGTGTATCACATGCGGAGTGGTGTGATTGTCGGCAATCTGGCTGCGGTTACGCCAGCGACGCACGGTAGTGACCGAGATGCCCAGTTCACGCGCCAGTTCACGGTCGCTTTTGTCTGATTCCTGTAGATATTTGCGGGTACGAGGCGTGGTGGTGGCATTGGCGTGCAGTTTAATTTCCATTAGCGTTTCCTGCTAAAATCATAACTAATCATATGAGATTTATATAAATCACGCGAAGGCATTGTGAGCGGTTTCACCTTTCCACTCGCCGCTTTCTTTGATAATCCCTTTACATAACACACACAACGTCTCTTGATCTTGTACGGAGTTCACAATGAACAATGTTCTGGGATTTCTTGAAGCAAAACTGATGCCGCTGGCGGCAAAAACCGCGCAACAGCGTCATCTTGGTGCCATCCGCGGCGCTTATGTTTCCTTCATGCCGTTTATTATCGTCGGTTCAATCCTGCTGGTTATCTCCTCGTTCCCCAACCAGACCTATCAACAGTTTATGTCTCAGGCCTTTGGTGAAAGCTGGAGCGCGATTATCGAAATCCCGTTTAACGCGGTGTTCTCAACGATGTCGCTGTTTATCGGCTTTCTGGTCGCCTTTCGTCTGGCGGAGTATTACAACGAAGACCGTATCTCGTGCGGCATTCTGGGGCTGGTCTGTTTCCTGATCCTGACGCCGTTCATCAAGGTGGCGGAAAACGGCGGGATCACGGTGATCCCGGTGGAGTGGATCGGCACCAAAGGGCTGTTTGTGGCGATGATCGGTTCGCTTATCTGGACCGAGCTGTTCTGCTGGCTGAAGCGGAAAAAACTGGTCATTAAGATGCCGGACGGCGTTCCGCCAGCGGTGCAGGAATCCTTCGCGGCGCTGATTCCGGCGCTGGTGGTGATGATTCTGGTGCTGATCATTCGTATCGCGTTTGAAAACACTCACTACACCACCATTCACCAGTTTATTTATGACGTGGTCGCCACGCCGGTACGCCATTACGGCACCTCTTATTTTGGCGCGCTGATGACGGTCTTCAGTATTACCATTCTGTGGTCGGTGGGGATCAACTCCGGTTCGATGATTAACGGGATTATCCGCCCGCTGTGGATGGAAAATCAGACCGACAATATTGCTGCGATCCAGGCGGGTGTTACCCCGCCGCACATCATCACAGAACAGTTTTTCGACATGATCTGGATGGGCGGCGCCGGGGCGACGCTGTCGCTGGTCATCGCCATGCTGATTTTTGCCCGCAGTAAAAACATGCGCGAAGTGGCGCGGCTCGGTGCGGGCGCTTCCATCTTTAACATTAATGAGCCGATTCTGTTTGGTCTGCCGGTGATCATGAACCCGATCATGCTGATCCCGTTTAACCTCGTGCCGCTGGTGCTGGTCACCATCCAGTACGCAGCGATGAAAATTGGCGCAGTGGCGGTCACCACCGGGGTGTTTATTCCCTGGACACTGCCGCCGGTGATCAGTGGTTTTATCGTCACCGGGCACCTGAGCGGCAGCGTGATGCAGATCCTCAATCTGCTGATCGGTGCCATGCTTTATCTGCCGTTCATGCGTATTGTCGACAAGCAATATCGCGCCGCAGAAATCACGGCATCCGCAGACGCGGACAACGCACTGGCAAAACAGGAGTAAACGATGTGGGGAATTATCGCCACCTGGCGAATGGCACTGGAAGGCGTGGCCGCCTCGGCGACTGCGCTGGCAGCAGGGAAAGCGGCCGCGGGTGCCGTTGTTGACGCCGTTGCGGCGGTGGAAGATTTTCCGTTTTATAAATCGGTGGGCTACGGCGGGTTACCCACTGAAAACGGCGAGGTGGAACTGGATGCCGCGTTTATGGATGGCGATACGCTGGCATTTGGCGCGGTGGGCAATCTGGTGGATATCGCCAACCCGGTGAGAGTCGCCCATGCCCTGAGCCGCCAGCGTTATAACAGCGTGCTGGTCGGCCAGGGGGCGCGCGAATGGGCGCTCAGCCAGGGTTTTACGGCAAAAGCGATGCTCACCGAACGCGCCATGCAGCATTACCGCAAACGATGCCGGGAAACGCTCGATAAAGGATTAAGCCCTTATGATGGCCACGACACCGTCGGCATTATCGGCCTGGACAGTCATCACTCGATGAGCGTCGCCACCTCCACCAGCGGCCTGTTTATGAAAAAGCGCGGGCGGCTTGGCGATTCGCCGATCATCGGATCCGGATTTTACTGCGACAGCGAGACCGGCGCAGCGACGGCGACCGGCGTTGGCGAAGATCTGATGAAAGGCTGCGCCAGCTACGAAATTGTCCGCCGCATGGCGCAGGGCATGACCCCGCAGCAGGCCGCTGATTCGGTGGTGTACGAACTGGAAGATAAGCTGATGTCGCGTTTTGGCCGTGCCGGAGATCTGTCGGTGGTGTGCATGAACCGCAACGGTGAATTCGGTGCCGCCACCAACATCAAAACCTTCTCTTTTGTGGTGGCTACTGCCACTCAGCCGCTGACGGTCTTTCGCGCTGAACGCGTACGCGAAAAGACGCATTATCAACCGGTAGACGACGAATGGATGCAGGCCTATGCCGCGCGCATTCGCGCCCCCATCGAGGAGTAATCATGCTGGATTACCGCATCATCAATCATCTGGATAACCACGCCGGGGGCTGCCATCTGGTGACCTGGCCCGGCAGCCCACTGCTTGCTGATCCGCTTTTTGACGCATGCCCGGTGGTGAGTGAAATGGTCGCGCGCGCGAAAAACACTGTCGCCGACACCTGCTTTGGCTGCGCGCCGTTTGCCCGTATCACGCTTATCCCGCTGAATATCTGGCATGACGAACAACGCGATGCACTGACGCAGGCGCTGCGTCCACTTTTCAATGCGCCCACCAGCCCGCGCCTGCTGCTGGATGCGTCAGCAAACGCGCCAGGGTTATCCTCTGCGCTGCGTTACTTGTTTAATCTTGAACATACTCTGATGGATCTGGGGCTGCGCAAACCGCAGCCTGACGCCGTTCGTCTGCGCCAGATCGACGTCTGGTGCCAGCCGGAGCAAACCGCCGCGCTGAAAACACAGCTTCGCCAGCAGCAGGCCATTGCGCACGGCATGGTCGCCGCCCGTAGGCTGGCAGATCTTCCTTCTGAGCAGTGTACGCCGCAGTTTGTGGTGGAAGAGGCGCAGCGCCTGTGCGCTAACATTCCCGCTCTGCGCTGTGAAGTGCTCGACGAGCGCGCCATCGTTGAACAGGGACTGGGGCTGCTGTATGCGGTGGGTAAAGGCTCGGAACGCCCGCCCCGCCTGCTGGCGATCCATTATGACGGCGTGGAAACCGGCCCGGTGCGCAGCTATGTCGGCAAAGGTATTACTTTCGATACCGGCGGACTGTGGCTGAAAGAAGGCGCAGGCATGTACACCATGAAATATGACATGTGCGGCGCGGCAAACGTGCTGGGGCTGATGCTGAGCATCGCGGCGCTGGCATTGCCGGTCAGAGTGATGGGCGTGCTGGCGCTGGCGGAAAACGCTATCGGACCTGGCGCCATGCAGCCGGGCAGCGTGGCACGCGCCTGTAATGGTCTGACGGTTGAGATTAACAATACCGATGCTGAAGGCCGTCTGGTGCTGGCGGACGCCATCGCCTGGGCCAGCCAGCGTCATCCGCAGACGCGCTATATCATCGATATGGCAACACTGACGGGCGCGGTGGTTAAAGCGCTGGGCTATGCGTTAAGCGGTCTGATGACACAGGATGAACCGCTGCGTGCGGCGCTGACGGCAGCGGGGAAACAGTCCGGTGATGAAGTCTGGTCGTTGCCGCTCGACGCACGGCTGAAAACGCAGACTGAAAGCGCCATCGCCGATCTGTGCAATACACCGGGCAACAACGCGGCGATCAGTGCTTCGGCAGCGTGGCTGTTGCACCACTTCTGTCCGCCAGAAATTCCATGGGCGCACCTGGATGTCAGCGGCACGGCGTTGTGGCGTGAAGGGGGAAAAAGCGTGGCGTCAGGAAGGCCGATCCCGCTGTTGATACAGCATTTACTGAATGATCTGCAGATGTAGGCCCGTGCAAGCGAAGCGCCGCCGGGCAATATTGCCGGATGGCGCGTTGCTTATCCGGCCTACAAAAGTTACAGCTTCAGGATCTCTTTGACAAACGGAATGGTCAGCTTGCGCTGCGCGGTGATCGACGCGCGGTCGAGCTGATCCAGCGTCATAAACAGCGTGCGCATTTCACGATCCAGTCGCTTCAGCAGAAAACGGCAAACATCTTCCGGCAGTTCAAAGCCGCGCAGGCGGGCGCGAAGCTGTAAGGCCTGCAGTTTGTCTTCATCGGACAACGGCTGCAGTTTATAGATTTGCCCCCAGTCAAGGCGGGAGGCGAGATCCGGCAGCCCCAGATTCAACTGGCGCGGCGGGCGATCACCGGTGATCAACAACCGCGTTTTACCGGATTCAAGAATGCGATTGTAGAGGTTAAAGATCGCCATCTCCCAGGGCTCATCCCCGGCGGCACACTCGATGTTGTCGATGCACACCAGCGACAAATGCTCCATTCCCTCCAGCACTTCCGGCACAAACCAGGTGCGCTTATCCAGCGGCACATAGCCAACCGCTTCACCGCGCTGGGAGAGCTCCGCACAAGCGGCATGCAGCAAATGGCTGCGCCCCGCGCCTTCGCGCGACCAGAAATAGAGATATCCGCTGTGATCCTGGCGCAAAACGTTCTGCAACGCCGCGAGAAAAGAGGGGTTATCACCCGGCCAGAAACTCGCAAAAGTTTCATCGTCAGGAAGATAGAGTGGCAAAGAGAGCTGTGCCGGTGCGTTCAGAGAGACCTCAACAAAATACTGCGTAAAATCGGAAACGAGTTTAGCACGTAACCGGAACGGAGAGAACCGGGCGGATCCTTCCGCCCGGTCACCGGATCACGATTTCACGTCTTCGCTGTCTGCGGCATCCAGAACAACCTCTTCCGGGCGCAGTACGCTGATAAGCTTGAAGATCAGGCTCAGACAGATCCCCACGATGGTCGCCAGCGCCATGCCTTTCAGCTCAGCCGCGCCAATGTGCACTTTCGCACCGCTGACGCCGATGATCAGAATAACGGAGGTCAGGATCAGGTTCTGCGCTTTGCTGTAATCCACTTTCGATTCGATCAGCACACGAATACCGGAAGCGCCGATCACCCCGTACAGCAGCAGCGACACGCCCCCCATCACCGGCACAGGGATAATCTGGATAGCCGCCGCCAGCTTGCCGACGCAGGAAAGCAGAATCGCAATCACCGCCGCCCCGCCAATGACCCAGGTACTGTACACGCGGGTAATCGCCATCACACCGATGTTTTCGCCGTACGTGGTGTTTGGCGTTGAGCCGAAGAAACCGGAAATCACCGTCGACAGACCGTTGGCAAACATCGAACGATGCAGGCCCGGATCACGGATCAGGTCGCGCTTAACGATATTCGCCGTCACTACCAGGTGACCAACGTGTTCTGCAATCACCACCAGCGCCGCAGGCAGAATAGTGAAAATGGCGAACCACTCGAAACGCGGGGTGTAGAACGTCGGCAGCGCGAACCAGTGCGCCTGGGCAATCGGGGTCGTATCCACCACACCCATCGCGAAGGAGAGCGCGTAGCCCGCCAGCACGCCGATGAGGATCGGGATAATCGCCAGGAAGCCACGGAACAGCACAGAGCCAAACACCGTTACCGCCAGCGTCACCAGTGAGATAATGACGGTGGTCGAATCCGGTGATTGCCCTTCTGCTGGCAGCAACCCGGCCATGTTCGCCGCAACGCCTGCCAGTTCAAGACCGATAACCGCGACAATCGCCCCCATCGCTGCTGGTGGGAACATCACATCCAGCCAGCCGGTACCGGCTTTTTTTACGATAAACGAGACGATGCAGAACAGCACACCGCACATAATGAAGCCGCCCAACGCCACTTCATAGCCCAGCGGCAACAGCAGCAGAACCGGTGAAATAAAGGCGAAGCTCGAGCCCAGATAGGCCGGAATTTTACCCTTACAGATAAAGAGATACAGCAGCGTCCCGATACCGTTAAACAGCAGCACGGTGGCCGGGTTGATGTGGAACAGGATTGGCACCAGCACGGTTGCGCCAAACATCGCGAACAAGTGCTGCAAACTAAGCGGGATGGTCTGCAAAAGCGGTGGTCTTTCACTAACCCCGATAGCACGGCGCGTCATAGTGTATTCCTCGAGTGTTGTTATAGGTCATGTGTTGTTGTATTCAAAAAAAAGCCGACTATCAAAGTCGGCTTTTTTATCGCTATCTCATCATTTCGTACCAAAAATCTTATCGCCGGCATCGCCGAGCCCCGGGATGATGTATCCGTGCTCGTTCAATCCCTTGTCAATCGATGCGGTGTACAGCTCCACATCCGGGTGCGCTTTTTCCAGCGCGGCCAGACCTTCCGGCGCCGCAACCAGAACCAGCACCTTAATGCTGGTGCAACCGGCTTTTTTCAGCAGGTCGATGGTGGCGATCATCGAACCGCCGGTCGCCAGCATCGGGTCAACCACCAGCGCCATGCGCTCGTTGATGTTGGAGACCAGTTTCTGGAAGTACGGTACCGGCTCCAGCGTCTCTTCATTACGGTAGATACCCACCACGCTGATGCGCGCGCTCGGAACGTGCTCCAGAACGCCTTCCATCATGCCCAGACCCGCACGCAGGATAGGCACAACGGTGATTTTCTTACCTTTGATCTGCTCAACTTCTACCGGGCCGTTCCAGCCTTCGATAGTCACTTTTTCGGTTGCCAGATCGGAGGTCGCTTCATAAGTCAGTAAGCTGCCGACTTCAGAGGCCAGTTCACGAAAGCGTTTAGTGCTGATGTCATGCTCTCGCATCAGGCCCAGCTTGTGTTTGACGAGTGGATGTTTCACTTCCACAATCTTCATTCTCATTCTCCTCTGAAGTGGCAGCCGCAAAAAAAATCGCGGGATTATAACGCTTTTTGCCGTTAATGCCATACCCACAATGCTTGACGACGATCAAGCAAAAGGTTTAACCGTTTGTTACTGATTATAAAATAAGAGAAAAAAACCGAGAGGAATTATGACGGGATCTGTAGGCCGGGTAAGCACAGCGCCACCCGGCATGGAGGACAAAATTAAAGATTTTCGCCGTTGCTGGCAATCACCTGCTGATACCAGTCGAAGGATTTTTTCTTGCTGCGTTTTAGCGTGCCCTTCCCTTCGTTGTCTTTATCAACATAAATAAAGCCGTAGCGTTTTTTCATCTCACCGGTGCCCGCAGAGACCAGGTCGATGCAACCCCATGGCGTATAGCCCATCAGGTCAACACCATCCTCTTCCACCGCTTTTTTCATTTCGCGGATATGCGCGGCCAGATAATCAATGCGGTACTGGTCATTCACTGAGCCGTCGCTTTCCTGGACATCAATGGCGCCAAAACCGTTTTCGACAATAAACAGCGGCAACTGATAGTGATCCCAGAACCAGTTCAGCGAGTAGCGCAGGCCCACCGGGTCAATCTGCCAGCCCCAGTCGGATTTCTGCACATACGGGTTGGAGACCAGGCTGGTGGTTTCGTCATAGTCGAAACGCGGGTTATCGGCTGTGGCTTTCGTAGCGAAGGACATGTAATAGCTGAAGCCGATGTAATCCACGCAACCCTGCGCCAGCGCCGTGCGATCAGCATCGGTGATATCCAGCGCAAAACCGCGGCGGGCAAAGTAGTTCAGCAGATGTTGCGGGTATTTTCCGCGCACGTGGACATCGGTAAACCAGTAGCGACGATGCATGGCGTTCATCGCCATCATCATATCGTCCGGTGCGCAGGTCAGCGGGTAAACCGGGCACATGGCGATCATGCAGCCAACCTGTAAGGACGGGTTAATCTCCCGTGCGGCTTTCACCGCCAGCGCGCTGGCGACCAGCTCGTAATGCGCAGCCTGATACATCACCGGTTCGCGATCTTCACCCGGCTGATACTTAAGCCCGGAATTGGTGAACGGGGCGAAATCTTCATGGAAGTTGGCCTGATTGTTAATCTCGTTGAACGTCATCCAGTACTTCACTTTGTGCTGGTAACGTTCAAACGCCACTTTCGCGAAACGCACAAAGAAGTCGATCATTTTGCGGTTGCGCCAGCCGCCGTATTCAGTCACCAGGTGATACGGCATTTCGAAGTGCGACAGCGTCACGACCGGTTCAATGCCATATTTCAGGCACTCATCGAACAGATCGTCATAAAACTGCAGGCCTGCTTCATTCGGCGTTTGCTCATCGCCGTTGGGGAAAATACGCGTCCAGGCGATGGAGGTGCGGAAGCATTTGAAGCCCAGTTCCGCGAAGAGTTTAATGTCGTCTTTGTAGCGATGATAAAAGTCGATCGCCTCATGGTTCGGGTAATTTTTGCCCGGCAACACGCCATCGGTGATTTCGCGTGGCACCCCATGCGCGCCGGCGGTCATGACGTCCGCCACGCTGACTCCTTTACCGCCTTCCTGCCAGCCGCCTTCCAGTTGATGCGCCGCGACCGCGCCACCCCATAAGAATCCTGCTTTGAATCCAGACATTCGCTTTCCCTCATTTTTACATCACAGAAACCGGTTTCAGTGAATGATGTGCAAGCCAGTAATATGATGCAAGAATAAGAATGTACCCGGTTTCATTTTCGTGAACGGTATCAAGTTAAGCCACCGCAACGGCGGAAATATCGCCTGCGTAAAAATGAACGCAAAGCAGGCTCGCAAACGTTTGCTTTGACTGATAGAATGGCGCCGTTTTTTACTTCTATCGCAAGCAAACGCGCGGAGATTTCGCTGTGACCGACAAAACCTCTCTTAGCTACAAAGATGCCGGTGTTGATATTGACGCAGGTAACGCACTGGTCGACCGAATTAAGGGCACGGTAAAGAAAACCCGCCGCCCGGAGGTCATGGGAGGGCTCGGCGGCTTTGGCGCGCTCTGTGCGCTGCCGCAGAAATACCGCGAACCGGTACTGGTTTCCGGCACTGATGGCGTGGGCACCAAACTGCGCCTGGCGATGGATCTGAAACGTCACGACACCATCGGCATCGATCTGGTCGCCATGTGTGTGAATGATCTCGTCGTGCAGGGCGCAGAGCCGCTGTTTTTCCTCGACTACTACGCCACTGGCAAGCTGGACGTCGACACCGCCGCCAGCGTGATTAACGGCATCGCCGAAGGCTGTCTGCAGTCAGGTTGTGCGCTGGTCGGCGGCGAAACCGCTGAAATGCCTGGCATGTACCATGGCGATGATTACGACGTGGCCGGTTTCTGCGTTGGCGTGGTGGAAAAATCAGAAATCATCGACGGTTCAAAAGTCGCCGATGGCGATGTGCTGGTGGCGCTGGCCTCCAGCGGCCCGCACTCTAATGGCTACTCGCTGGTACGCAAAATTCTGGAAGTGAGCGGCAGCAATCCGCAGACCATGCAGCTCGACGGCAAACCGCTTGCCGATCATCTGCTGGCGCCGACCCGCATCTACGTAAAATCGGTACTGGAACTGATCGAGAAAATCGACGTTCATGCCATCGCCCACCTGACTGGCGGCGGTTTCTGGGAAAACATTCCGCGCGTGTTGCCGGATAACACCCAGGCAGTGATTGACGAATCCTCATGGCAGTGGCCGGCAGTGTTCCACTGGCTGCAGGCGAACGGCAACGTCAGCCGTCACGAAATGTACCGCACCTTTAACTGCGGCGTGGGCATGGTGATTGCGCTGCCGGCAGATCAGGCCGATAACGCCGTAACGCTGTTAAACGAGAAAGGTGAAAACGCGTGGAAAATCGGCTATATCAAAAAGTCCGATTCTGAACAGCGTGTGGTCATTGAGTAATGAAGAACATCGTTGTACTTATTTCCGGCAACGGAAGTAATTTGCAGGCCATCATTGACGGTTGTCAGCAGGGAAATATCAATGGCACGCTGCGCGCCGTGTTCAGCAATAAGGCCGATGCGTTCGGCCTTGAACGCGCCCGCGAGGCTGACATTCCCGCCCATGCGCTGGAAGCCAGCCAGTTCGCCAGCCGGGAAGCGTTCGATCGCGAACTGATCCGTGAAATCGATATTTACGTGCCGGACGTTGTCGTGCTGGCCGGATATATGCGCATTCTCAGCCCGGAATTTGTCGCCCACTATCAGGGCCGCCTGCTCAATATTCACCCTTCCCTTCTGCCGAAATATCCCGGGTTATATACCCATCGTCAGGTACTGGAAAACGGCGATGAAGAACACGGTACCTCCGTACATTTTGTCACCGACGAACTGGATGGCGGCCCGGTTATTTTGCAGGCCAAAGTACCGGTATTTGAAGGCGATGACGAAGCGGATGTAACAGCGCGCGTTCAGGCGCAGGAGCACGCCATCTACCCGCTGGTGGTGAGCTGGTTTGTTGACGGTCGCCTGCAGATGCATGACAACGCCGCCTGGCTGGATGGCGCTAAGCTGCCACTGCAGGGTTACGCAGCAGAAGAATAAACGCAGTATTGCCTCTTGTGCGGGTGCGGCAAGAGGCGTTTTTATTTATTACCTTCCTGAATACCTTCTCTTTTTTTACCGCGCCATCACGTCCTGCCGGAAAACTGTCATACTTATCTGGCACATTGGACATCCTACAGTAAAGCTAGCAATATACGCGTTGAGACGGATTTGCCGCGTCCCGTGAATGAACCGGAGTGTGAGTAGTAATGGGCCAGGAAAAGCTATATATCGAGAAAGAGTTAAGTTGGTTATCCTTCAACGAACGTGTACTCCAGGAGGCGGCCGATAAAAGCAACCCGCTGATCGAGCGCATGCGCTTTCTGGGTATCTATTCCAATAACCTTGATGAATTCTACAAAGTTCGTTTTGCGGAACTCAAACGTCGCATCATCATCAGCGAAGAGCAAGGTATTACCGCCCATTCACGTCATCTGTTGGGTAAAATTCAGGCCCGGGTACTGAAAGATGATCAGGAATTCGACAACCTGTACAACGAACTGCTGCTGGAAATGGCGCGTAATCAGATCTTCCTGATTAACGAGCGTCAGTTGTCAGTCAACCAGCAGGAGTGGTTGCGTCACTACTTTAAGCAGTATCTGCGCCAGCATATATCCCCGATTCTGATCAACCGCGAAACCAATCTGGTGCAGTTCCTGAAAGATGACTACACCTATCTGGCCGTGGAGATCATTCGCGGCGAAACCATTCGCTACGCGCTGCTGGAAATTCCGTCTGATAAAGTGCCGCGCTTCGTTAACCTGCCGCCGGAAACCCCGCGCCGCCGCAAGCCGATGATCCTGCTCGACAACATTCTGCGCTACTGCCTGGATGATATTTTCAAAGGCTTCTTTGACTACGATGCGCTGAACGCCTACTCGATGAAAATGACCCGTGACGCCGAGTACGACCTGGTGCACGAGATGGAATCCAGCCTGATGGAGCTGATGTCATCGAGTCTGAAACAGCGTCTGACCGCTGAGCCGGTACGTTTTGTTTATCAGCGTGACATGCCGGACGCGATGGTGGAAATGCTGCGCGAAAAACTGTCCATCTCCCGCTACGACTCCATCGTGCCGGGTGGCCGCTACCACAACTTTAAAGATTTTATTGGCTTCCCGAACGTCGGCAAAGCCAATCTGGTCAACAGACCGCTGCCGCGTTTGCGCCATCTCTGGTTCGACAAGTTCCGCAACGGCTTTGATGCCATCCGCGAACGCGACGTGCTGCTCTACTATCCGTACCATACGTTCGAACATGTGCTTGAACTGCTGCGTCAGGCCTCGTTTGACCCGAACGTGCTGGCGATCAAAATCAACATCTACCGCGTGGCGAAAGACTCGCGCATCATCGATGCAATGATCCACGCTGCGCACAATGGTAAGAAAGTGACCGTGGTGGTGGAACTGCAGGCGCGCTTTGACGAAGAAGCCAATATTATCTGGGCGAAGCGTCTGACCGCCGCCGGCGTGCACGTTATCTTCTCCGCGCCTGGGTTAAAAATTCACGCCAAGCTGTTCCTGGTCTCCCGCAAAGAGGGCGAGGAAGTGGTGCGCTATGCGCATATCGGCACCGGTAACTTCAACGAGAAAACGGCGCGGATTTATACCGACTACTCGCTGCTGACCGCCGACGCGCGTATCACCAACGAAGTGCGCCGGGTCTTCAACTTTATCGAAAACCCTTATCGCCCTGTTAACTTTGATTATCTGCTGGTGTCGCCGCAAAACTCGCGTCGTCTGCTGTATGAGATGATCGATAAAGAGATTGCCAACGCGCAGAACGGTCTGCCATCGGGCATCACGCTGAAGCTCAACAACCTGGTGGACAAAGGGCTGGTCGACAGACTCTATGCGGCCTCCAGCTCAGGCGTGCCGGTCAATCTGCTGATTCGCGGGATGTGCTCGCTGATCCCGGAACTGGAAGGCATCAGTGACAATATTCGCGTGATCAGCATCGTTGACCGCTATCTGGAACATGATCGCATCTATATTTTTGAAAACGGCGGCGATAAAAACGTGTATCTTTCTTCCGCCGACTGGATGACGCGCAACATCGATTACCGTATTGAGGTTGCCGCACCGCTTCTCGACCCACGACTGAAACAGCGTATTCTCGATATTATTGATATTCTGTTCAGCGATACGGTGAAGGCGCGGTATATTGATAAAGAACTGAGTAATTGCTATGTGCCGCGCGGCAATCGTCGTAAGGTTCGCGCGCAACTGGCGATCTATGATTATCTCAAATCACTAGAGCAACCCGATTAATCTATGTCCATACAAGATCAAACCTCACGACCGCAGGAATTTGCTGCGGTCGACCTCGGCTCAAACAGTTTTCATATGGTGATCGCCCGCGTTGTCGACGGCGCAATGCAGATCATTGGCCGTCTGAAGCAGCGCGTGCATCTGGCGGATGGCCTTGATGAAAATAACATGTTGAGCGAAGAAGCGATTGAGCGCGGGCTAAATTGCCTGTCGCTGTTTGCTGAGCGTCTGCAGGGTTTTTCTGCCTCCAGCGTTTGTATCGTCGGCACTCATACGCTGCGCCAGGCGCAGAACGCGGCAGAGTTCCTGAAACGCGCGGAAAAAGTCATCCCCTACCCGATTGAAATTATCCCCGGTAACGAAGAAGCCCGCCTGATTTTTATGGGCGTTGAACACACACAACCGGAAAAAGGCCGCAAGCTGGTGATTGATATCGGCGGTGGCTCGACGGAACTGGTGATTGGCGAAGACTTTGAACCCCGGCTGGTGGAAAGCCGCCGTATGGGTTGCGTCAGCTTCGCACAGATGTACTTCCCTGGCGGCGTTATCAGCAAAGAGAATTTCCAGCGTGCGCGTCTCTCTGCCATCCAGAAGCTGGAAACGCTCTCCTGGCAGTACCGCATTCACGGCTGGAACGTTGCACTGGGCGCGTCCGGCACCATCAAAGCCGCACACGAAGTGCTGCTGGAGATGGGCGAAAAAGACGGTTTCATCACCCCGGAACGTCTGGAAATGCTGGTGAATGAGTTGCTGAAGTATAAGAGCTTCGATGCACTCACCCTGCCGGGTCTCTCCGACGAACGTAAAGCGGTGTTTGTGCCGGGTCTGGCGATTCTTTGCGGCGTATTCGATTCGCTGGCGATCAAAGAGCTTCGCCTTTCTGACGGCGCTCTGCGTGAGGGTGTGCTGTATGAAATGGAAGGCCGCTTCCGTCATCAGGATATCCGCAGCCGCACGGCGCAGAGTCTGGCAAACCAGTACAACATCGACCGCGATCAGGTCGGGCGTGTGCTCGACACCACTATGCACATGTACAATCAGTGGGAAGCGCAAAACCCAAAGCTTGCAAATCCGCAGCTGGCCGCGCTGCTGAAGTGGGCGGTAATGCTCCATGAAGTGGGGCTGAACATCAATCACAGCGGCATGCACCGCCACTCGGCCTACATCCTGCAAAACAGTGATCTGCCCGGGTTTAACCAGGAACAGCAGACGTTAATGGCGACGCTGGTGCGCTGCTGTCGCAAAGCCATTAAGCTCGACGATCTGCCGCGCTTTACGCTATTCAAAAAGAAACAATTCCTGCCGATGATCCAATTGCTGCGTCTTGGCGTGCTGCTGAATAATCAGCGTCAGGCGACGACCACACCGCCGGTTCTGACGCTGAAAACCGAAGCCCACCACTGGACGCTGTGCTTCCCGCATGACTGGTTCAGCCAGAATGCGCTGGTGCTGCTTGATCTCGAAAAAGAGCAACAGTACTGGGAAGCGGTTACCGGCTGGATGCTGAAAATCACCGAGGAAGATTCACCGGAGATCGCGGCTTAAGCGACCTCCGCCTGTTCCTGCGCACTGGCAACCAGATCCTCCAGCCGATCTGGTTTGCCAATGCCGTACCCCTGCAGATAATCAATCCCCAGCGATATCGCCGCATCGCGGATCTCATCGTTCTCCACAAATTCAGCCACCACCAGCATTTTCTTCATCCGCGCCAACTGGCAAATCGACGCCACAATCTGATAATCCAGGCTGCTGGACACAATGTTGCGAATAAAACTCCCGTCGATTTTAAGCATATCGGCATCGACATCTTTTAATCGCGTATAGCTGGCGTAGCCGGTGCCGAAGTCATCAATCGCCACCCGACAGCCCATTTGTTGGAGATAGCGCATCGTCTGCCTCGCCTGTTCGGGATGAGGAACAGGCTGCCTCTCCGTCAGTTCAAAAATCAGTTGCCACGGCTCGATAGCGTATTTCCCCAGCAGGTTTATCACTGCGTCAGGAAAGCCAGCGCCACAGGCAGTGGAAGGCGTGATATTCAGTGAAAAGCGCAACCCCGGTAACGCCACGCGATTACGGTTTATAAAATCGAGCGCTTTCTCCAGTACCCATAAATCGATACGCGACGACAACCCAAACTCCTGCGCCACCGGCAGAAAGGCGTCAGGACCGATATACTGACCGTCCGCGTTTTCCATGCGTAACAGGATTTCGTAGTAGCTGTCGCCACGCACGCCGACAATCGGCTGCGCAAACAGCCGGAAGAGATTGCGCTCCAGCGCCTGCTGGATCTGATTCATCATCGCGACTTTATCTTTCAGCCCCTGCTGCAGATGCATCGCTCCACGGCGTTGCAGGCTTTCAGGGTGCGAGGTGCTGAGCGACAGATCGGCAATTGTGCTCAGCTCGCCCAGCAGCAAAGAGAGGTGCGTCACCGGCGAACGAACGTAGCAGTAGCTGATACCGACCGGCGGCTGGAGAGGGATACCATCCCAGTTGAAACGGAACTGTTTTACCCGCGCGTCCAGCTCGTCAATACGACGCTGATAGCCTTCAGTATTAAGACGCACCACGACATCGTGACCGGAGAGCTGATAAACATCTTCATCAGCGAGCAGAACGTCCTTCAGCCACTCGGCAATTTTTTGCTTGTACTGGATCCGCATCATCACGCCATAGTGACGCCCAAGCACCTCCAGCTCAGGTACCCGCAAAAAACAGAGCACAGACCAGGGCGTCGTCGTCAGCGCACGGCTCAGCGCACGTAGATTCGGCATATGCACCACCGGATCCAGGTAGGCCATCCGGCGGGCGCGCTGATGGATCAGCCGCTGGCGCGTGGAGAGCATCGCCATATAAACAACGATGAATGAGAAGACGAGATAACTCGATGACGTAATCGCTAACTGATTACTGTAGCCCGGATAGACCGGCAAATAGCGATAGTGAAAATGGATAGCGACAATCAGCACCGGCGTCCAGATGAGCGACATAAAGCGATAGCCAAAGCGCATTGAGCCCCAGAGCATTACCGGCAGCAATAACGACAGCGTATAGTTGGTGCTGAATATCGAGCTGTTGTCGCTCATTGGCCGTAGCAGCATCAGCAATAACGCTATCAGCGCCACCCACCACACAATGCCTTCCGGCCATCTGATTTTAGGATCAATTTGACGGCGCAACTGCGAGACATAGCTGCGTATATGACGCGGATGGCGGATAAGCCGAATGAGGAGATAGCATAGCGGCACACCGGTAAAACAACCCACCAACAGCGCCTGATAGTTGATAATCGTGCGTAAACTCAGCGGGCTGACGCCTTCCATCTCAAGCCGGCTTGTTTGCAGGCCGAGGTAAACGGAAAACTGAAACAGCACCAGAAAGAGGGTTGCTGGAAAAAACATCTGCCAGAAAACCCGTTGCGCCATCAGCCGCACCGTGCCGTGAGACACCATATAGCGCCGTGGAACGCAGGCGCGATAGCCACCCCAGCTCAGGATTATCGGGATCAGAAAGTTGAAAATCACCCCCACTGACTCAAGCGGCGGCATGTGTCTGGTGATATGCAACCAGAGCGCGATGATCATGCCCGGCAACGCCGCCCAGCCGAAAAATAGCATCAGGCTTAACATTAACGCCAGCGGCAGGTAATAAAGTGCGACATCGCGACCATCCAGCGAGGCAAATGTATTAGCGATATTAATGACTGGAAGTAACAGGACGGGGATAAACAGTGGCAACGCCCACCATTTATCTCTGTATTTTTTGTAGCGTGTATACAAGCTCATTGATGCTCGAGAGAGTACCCTGGTTCCTGAAGGGATATTCAGACAGGCATCCAACCTGGCCATACCTACCGCGCAACAACTGTCAGCGCGGGACCGAGGGAAGAGTTTAGTGGGCTGTCGGGCATGGTGGTTGACTTAAATCAAATAATCATCGACAGGGAATCACTTATTAGACTTTTTCTTGCGATAGCCCGGCTTCGCTATAGAGGCCATGGATACACTCTTATTTTATATAATATTGGTTAATGTTTGAGCTGACGCAATTTTACACTTCCCTTGATTGACCCTCGCGCCGCGCTGTGCCTTAATATATTCACCGCCCAAATTGTGGGTATATCTGAAGGAACCCTTTGTGAGCAGCCAGGCCACCAGTATGCGAAAACGACATCGATTTAACGGTCGAATGACGCGGATCGTACTTCTTATCAGTTTCCTCTTCTTTTTTGGCCGCTTCGTCTACTCCTCCATCGGCGCCTGGTATCATCATCAGGACAAAAAAGAAGCGCAGCAAACCAGCCTGACCTCCGAAGCCCCTGCCCAGCAACAGCGATAACTTCTTTTTGCCGTAGATAAGGCGGTTATTCCAGTCGGTGGCAGATCCAACATCTGTAGATTCCCTCATTCCGCCTTCGCATTTTTTGTCTGTTTCAGGCGTTTACAGTGCTGTTCCTTCATGTAACTATCACGCAGATAATCTTTTTTTCTTACGAGAATGCGCGAAATATTTCCCCGTCAGATCAAGAAACACGCAACAAATAGCTTATATATATTCTGTCGGTAGAATAGATTCATGCAGTTTATTTATTACTTGCCAGGAAACTGTACGGTGAAAGAAATTAATGTAGAAGTGGATGGAAAAACGTACCATATTGAAACAAAAGATGGGAAAACAGCATTAGTGGTGAAAGGAAGAACGGCACCCGCAAAGGAAAACAAAATACAAAATGTAGTTATCCCTAAAATTCTGATCATAACCCGAAAAAACGCAGACGTTCTTTTTATTCTGCGAGGCGGTAAAAATGACACATACAGTGTAATGACTGCACAACAACTTTATGATAAATTTCAATACCAGTGGTTTGAGCCACTAGCAGATAATTATCGTGAACTATTATATGTTAATAATGCCAATTATATTAGCGATGCATGGAAGGTTTTCGCATGGTCGGACATTGCAAGGTTTTCTTTAATAGACAGACCGTCTTACAGTTTTTATAACAACCTTGATGGTGACTGGAAACAGAGCCCCGATGGTGGTGCCGGATATCTTTTAACCCTGATAGAAAATATCCCTTACTGGACTGACGCTGTAGGCCAAATCCCTTTTGCCGTAGATACCTTCCGCGATACTCACAGCATTACAAACACAGTAAAAATTGGCATAGATTGGGGCTCAGGAACAATAACGGGTGAGTCAGATTATTCCAATGAATATGACAATTTTTTTGTTCTTAGAGGGGCTCTCTATGCAAACAAAAAATTTGCTTATGTAACAAAAGCAACAGGCGGTACGTATCCTTCGGTAGTGACGACAGAAATCAGCAACGACGTTGATCCTGCTACCTTAGGTGTTTCCATAAACGAGGATGATTTTAAAAAATATGGTATCTGGAAAACATAAAAAACTATTAATCCGGTTCATCATTGCCTTTACTGGTTGCCTTATTGTTTTTCTGGTTCATGAGATTGGGCATGAGTGGTACATGAACCATTTCCGTCCACGGAGTCATGGTGTATCGCTGGTTTTCGTCATGTTTTATATGCGCTACATTATACTTCCGGTCATTGTCCTTTCCGCTTTTATTAAATGGCGATGGTCGCTACTCATTATTTCCTTCGCTTTTTTGTCTATGTTTTCAATGTGGTTCGGTACTAATCCCCTCAGAGTCATACTCATGTTCCTGTCGGGAAGCCTGGGCTATGTCTCCGTTCTGCTCGGTATTTATTTAAGCAAAAGAATCGCTAAGTCGAATATCTAAATATATGCACTAAAATCACTGATATCACCGTTTTCATCATCCTCGACAAAAGGAAAAAAGATGGCAGTATTACGCATCGTCGCCAATCTTGCCACGGCGGATCCTCAGCTTGCACGGTCATTCTATGAACGGCTGCTGGGAATGGACATGGTTATGGATCACGGCTGGATCCTGACGTTTGCCAGTGACGCAAAAGCAAGAACGCAGGTCAGCGTGGCGTGTGAAGGCGGATCGGGAACGCCGGTGCCTGACATATCCGTTGAAGTCGATAACGTGGATGAGGTCTACGAACGCGCGCAGGCCGAAGGCTTTGAGATTGTGTATCCCATTACGAACGAGCCCTGGAACGTGCGTCGTTTTTATGTGCGGGATCCGTTGGGCAAGGTGGTAAATATCCTGTCGCACCGCTCATGAAAAGAAAAAGCCCGCGATAACGCGAGCTTTGTATTTCAGGCAACTAACGGCGGGGTTACTCCCACTCAATCGTCGCTGGTGGCTTACCGCTGATATCATACACTACCCGCGAAATCCCATTCACTTCATTAATGATTCTGTTAGACACGCGGCCAAGGAAATCGTACGGCAGGTGTGCCCAGTGGGCGGTCATGAAGTCGATGGTTTCAACTGCACGCAGCGAGACGACCCAGTCGTATTTACGGCCATCGCCCATAACGCCAACGGAGCGAACTGGCAGGAAGACGGTGAACGCCTGGCTGACTTTGTCATACAGGTCCGCTTTACGCAGTTCTTCGATGAAGATGGCATCTGCACGACGCAGCAGGTCGCAGAACTCTTTCTTCACTTCGCCCAGCACGCGAACGCCGAGGCCCGGCCCAGGGAACGGGTGGCGGTACAGCATGTCGTATGGCAGGCCCAGTTCCAGACCAATTTTACGCACTTCGTCTTTGAACAGCTCTTTCAGCGGCTCGACGAGGCCCATCTTCATCTCTTTCGGCAGGCCACCAACATTGTGGTGAGATTTGATGACGTGCGCTTTGCCGGTGGCAGATGCGGCAGATTCGATGACGTCAGGGTAGATAGTGCCCTGCGCCAGCCATTTCACGTCTTGCAGCTTTAAGGCTTCTTCATCGAAGACTTCAACGAAAACGCGGCCGATGGTTTTACGTTTTGCTTCCGGATCGTCAATGCCCGCCAGCGCGCTCAGGAAACGCTCTTCCGCCGGAACGTGAACGATATTGAGACCAAAACGGTCGCCGAACATGTCCATCACCTGTTCGGCTTCGTTCAGACGCAGCAGACCGTTATCAACGAAAACACAGGTCAGGTTTTTACCGATGGCGCGATGCAGCAGCATGGCGGTCACGGAGGAATCCACGCCGCCGGACAGACCGAGGATTACTTTATCGTCGCCCACCTGCTGACGAATGCGTGCTACCGCATCGTCGATGATTTTTGCCGGCGTCCACAGGGCTTCACACTGGCAGATATCACGTACAAAACGCTCCAGCATGCGCAGACCCTGGCGGGTGTGGGTCACTTCCGGGTGGAACTGTACGCCGTAGAAGCGTTTTTCTTCGTTAGCCATAATGGCGAACGGACAGGTTTCGGTGCTGGCAACGGTGACGAAATCTGACGGGATGGCAGTGACTTTATCGCCATGGCTCATCCAGACGTCCAGCAGCGGTCTGCCTTCAGCAGTCAGCGCATCTTCGATACCGTGGATAAACGCGCTGTCGGTTTTTACTTCAACCTGCGCGTAACCAAATTCGCGCTCGTTAGAGGCTTCAACATGGCCGCCCAGTTGCATTGCCATGGTCTGCATGCCGTAGCACACGCCGAGAACCGGAACGCCTGCGTTGAACACGTATTCCGGTGCGCGAGGGCTGTTGTGTTCGGTGGTGCTTTCCGGGCCACCGGAAAGAATGATGCCGCTGGGGTTGAAGTCGCGGATTTGCGCTTCGGTGACATCCCATGCCCACAGTTCGCAGTAAACGCCTAATTCGCGTACGCGGCGGGCAACCAGTTGAGTGTATTGAGAGCCAAAGTCGAGGATAAGAATGCGATGTTTATGAATATTGTCGGTCATTGACGGTTGTTCCGGGCAAATGGCAATGAGTGAAAGTAAGCGCCCGGTGGAAGCACCGGGCGCAGAAATCATTAAGAACCGAGGCGGTAGTTAGGGGATTCCTTGGTGATGGTCACGTCGTGAACGTGGCTTTCCTGAATACCCGCACCGCTGATGCGTACAAATTCCGCTTTGGTACGCAGCGCGTCGATAGTACCACAACCGGTCAGCCCCATACAGGAGCGCAGGCCGCCCATCTGCTGGTGGATAATCTCTTTCAGGCGACCTTTGTAGGCCACACGACCTTCGATGCCTTCCGGCACCAGTTTGTCAGCCGCGTTGTCGGTCTGGAAATAACGGTCGGAAGAACCTTTGGACATCGCGCCGAGTGAGCCCATCCCACGATAGGATTTGTAAGAGCGGCCCTGATACAGTTCGATCTCACCCGGGGATTCTTCCGTACCCGCCAGCATGGAGCCGACCATCACAGCAGCAGCGCCTGCGGCAATCGCTTTGGCGATGTCGCCGGAGAAACGGATACCGCCGTCAGCGATCACCGGAATACCAGTGCCTTCCAGCGCTTCAACCGCGTCGGAAACGGCGGTGATCTGCGGAACACCTACGCCAGTAACGATACGGGTAGTACAGATGGAGCCCGGGCCGATACCGACTTTCACCGCGCTCACGCCCGCTTCCGCCAGCGCACGTGCGCCAGCGCCAGTGGCAACGTTGCCGCCGATGATTTGCAGATCTGGGTATTTCGCGCGGGTTTCGCGGATGCGTTGCAGAACGCCTTCGGAGTGGCCGTGTGAGGAGTCGATGAGCAGCACGTCAACCCCTGCCGCCACCAGCGCGTCAACACGCTCTTCGTTACCGGCGCCAGCCCCAACCGCCGCGCCAACGCGCAGACGACCATGCTCATCTTTACAGGCGTTAGGTTTACGTTCTGCTTTCTGGAAATCTTTTACGGTGATCATGCCGAGCAGATGGAAATTATCATCAACCACCAGCGCTTTCTCGATGCGGCGCTCGTGCATTTTCGCCAGTACCACTTCGCGAGTCTCGCCTTCACGCACCGTGACCAGACGCTCTTTCGGCGTCATGTAAACACTGACAGGCTGCGTCAGGTCAGTCACGAAACGCACGTCACGGCCGGTGATAATGCCGACCAGTTCGTTATCTTCGGTGACAACCGGGTAGCCTGCGAAGCCGTTAATCTCGGTCAGCTCTTTCACTTCACGCAATGTGGTGGTCGGCAGAACCGTTTGCGGATCGGTCACGATGCCGGATTCATGTTTCTTCACGCGGCGAACTTCTTCCGCCTGGCGTTCGATGGACATGTTTTTGTGGATAAAGCCGATGCCGCCTTCCTGCGCCAGCGCGATAGCCAGGCGCGCTTCCGTAACGGTATCCATCGCGGCGGAAAGCATAGGGATGTTCAGACGAATGGTTTTCGTCAGCTGCGTGCTGAGGTCGGCAGTATTCGGCAAAACAGTGGAGTGAGCGGGAACGAGGAGGACGTCGTCAAACGTCAGTGCTTCTTTGGCGATACGTAGCATGGGCAATATCTCTACCTGGGTGATATTAAATATTGCCGTGGCATTATACAGAGCGTAACCGATTGCATCCACACTTTTTTGCAAATAAAGCTTGCGCTCCCCTGCCAGCGGGTTACTATCGACTGAATAACCTGCTGATTTAGAATTTGATCTCGCTCACATGTTACCCTCTCAATCCCCCTCTATTTATACCGTCAGCCGCCTGAATCAGTCGGTGAGAATGCTGCTGGAAAAAGAGATGGGCCAGGTGTGGATCAGCGGCGAAATCTCCAATTTTACCCAGCCCGCTTCCGGTCACTGGTATTTCACACTGAAAGATGACAACGCCCAGGTGCGCTGTGCGATGTTCCGCAACAGCAACCGCCGGGTGACGTTTCGCCCTCAGCATGGCCAGCAGGTGCTGGTTCGCGCGAACATTACGTTGTACGAGCCGCGCGGCGATTATCAAATCATTGTTGAAAGCATGCAGCCCGCCGGGGAAGGTTTGCTTCAGCAGAAATACGAACAGCTGAAAGCGGCGCTCAGTGCCGAAGGGCTGTTCGATCAGCAGTTCAAAAAAGCGCTGCCCTCACCCGCGCATTGCGTCGGGGTGATCACCTCCAAAACCGGTGCGGCGCTGCATGATATTTTGCACGTCCTCAAACGCCGTGATCCATCGCTGCCGGTCATTATCTACCCGACCGCGGTGCAGGGAGACGACGCGCCTGCGCAAATTGTCCGCGCCATCGAACTGGCGAATCGCCGTCAGGAGTGCGATGTGCTGATTGTCGGGCGCGGGGGCGGTTCACTGGAAGATTTGTGGAGCTTCAACGATGAACGCGTGGCGCGCGCCATTTTTGCCAGCCTGATCCCGGTCGTCAGCGCCGTCGGTCATGAAACCGACGTCACCATCGCGGATTTTGTCGCGGACCTGCGAGCGCCCACGCCGTCCGCCGCTGCGGAAATCGTCAGCCGTAATCAGCAAGAGTTGCTGCGCCAGATCCAGTCCGGTCAGCAGCGGCTGGAAATGGCGATGGATTACTATCTGGCGCATCGTCATCGTCGTTTCACGCAACTGCACCATCGTCTGCAACAGCAACATCCACAACTGCGCCTCGCACGCCAGCAGACGGTGCTGGATCGCATGCGCCAGCGCATGAATGTCGCACTGGAAACCCAGCTCAAACGCGCCGGACAACAACAACAGCGCCTGCTGCAACGGTTGAATCAGCAGGATCCACAGCCGCGTATTTTCCGCGCTCAGGCGCGCGTCCGGCAACTGGAATACCGGCTGGCGGAAAACATCCGCGCTCGCCTCAGCACCACGCGGGAACGCTTTGGTAATGCGGTCACGCATCTCGAAGCGGTCAGCCCCCTCTCCACGCTGGCGCGCGGCTACAGCGTGACCACCGCACCGGATGGCAAAGCCATCAAACAGACGAAACAAGTCAAAACCGGTGATCTGCTGACCACCCGCGTATCCGACGGCTGGGTGAGAAGCGAAGTCACCACGGTTGAGACGGCACCAAAGCCGCGTCAGCGGAAGAAAGGCTAAAACTCGCTTACACTGAACACTGTTTCTTTTTTTATTCGGCTTTGCCAGAACGAAGGAGAGCAGCATGAAAGCGACCCATTACTACAGCGTCATTCCCCCCTACATTCTGCGCCGCATTATTGATCATGGCTCCGCGCCGCAACAGCAGTGCGCTCGTCAGACCCTGACGCACGTCCAGACCTTAATGGCGCATATGCCGGGAAAACCCGCCGCACCGCACGTCAGCAAAGCCGGGCAGCTCGAGCGCGATATTTACGATGCCAAAAACACCCAGGATCTGCCCGGCACACCGGTGCGCAGCGAAGGGCATCCGTCTAACGGCGATGTTGCCGTTGATGAGGCGTACGATTATCTCGGCATCACCCATGAATTTTTCTGGCAACACTACAAGCGAGATTCGCTCGACAACAAAGGGCTCATTCTGACCGGTACCGTCCATTACGGGCGCGAATACCAGAACGCATTCTGGAACGGGCAACAGATGGTCTTTGGCGATGGTGACGGCGAGATCTTCAACCGCTTTACCATCGCGATTGATGTGGTGGCGCATGAGCTCAGCCATGGCGTGACAGAGACCGAAGCCGGACTGATTTATTTCGAGCAATCCGGTGCGCTGAACGAATCGCTGTCCGACGTGTTCGGTTCGCTGGTGAAACAGTACCATCTCAAACAGCGTGCCGATGAGGCTGACTGGATCATTGGCGAAGGGCTGCTGGCGAAAGGCATCAACGGCAAAGGGCTGCGCTCGATGTCGGCACCGGGTACGGCGTATGACGATCCGCTGTTAGGCAAAGATCCGCAGCCTGCCCATATGAAAGACTTTATTAAAACCCGCGACGATAACGGCGGCGTGCATCTGAATTCCGGCATTCCTAACCGGGCATTTTATCTGGCAGCCTCCGCACTGGGCGGTTATGCGTGGGAAAAAGCGGGATATGCCTGGTACGATACCGTCTGCGATCGCGCCCTCGCCCAGGACGCCGATTTCATCGATTTCGCGAAGCTGACTATTGCCCACGGCGAGAAGCGCTCCGGGAAAGAGACAGCAACCGCTATCGAACAGGCATGGAAAACCGTGGGGGTGATGTAAATGCAGATACCGGATCTGACCGATGACGCGGTCATTGAACTGGCGCGTGAAGGCGGTGTGGCGTTTATTCCAAAGCTCAGCGGCCAGCGCAGGATCACCCTCGCCTCACTGGAACCTGCTCAGCGCCAGCGGGTGATTGATATTCTTCAGCAGTCGGTGCCGCGTGGTATGCCGCCGGGGCAGCCGGAATCACCGGGGCGTGGCGATCAGCGCTATTTCCGCATTCAGATCATCTGGACCCAGCACAATCAGGCGCAATACACCGATATTATTATTCTGGTACCGGAACAGGAGGCCCCGCCGTCGCTGGTGGACCTCTGGCAAAAAGGGGAAGATTGCGTGTGCGATTAAGCGCTCAGCGGCACGAATTCAACGCGTTTTTTTGAAATGAGACCGTGACCGTTCTGGCAAAAATAATCTACCGCGCCACAGGCTTTCAGCACGTCCAGCGGCTTGTGGCACTCAGGGCAGCGCGCTTCGAGCGGGATGTCTTTATTGCAGGTCGCGCAGTGCGCCGCACCGTTGTCCAGCTCAAGCGGGTGGTGGCAGGTCGGGCAGTTGAGTTCCATCGTTCCTCCTCACTTTTCCCATCACGCCAGCCCTCTCCTCTCGGGAGAAGGCTAGCCGGGCGGGGTTACTTACTTTTCTTGATGTGTTTGATCAGACGTTTACGCTTACGCATCTGGTTCGGGGTCAGCGTATTGCGCTTATTGGCAAACGGGTTATCCCCTTCCTTGAACTGAATACGGATAGGCGTACCCATTACATCCAGCGATTTGCGGAAATAGTTCATCAGATAGCGCTTGTAGGAATCCGGCAGGTCTTTAACCTGGTTGCCGTGGATCACCACAATCGGCGGGTTGTAACCACCCGCATGTGCGTATTTCAACTTCACGCGACGACCGCGCACCAGCGGCGGCTGATGATCATCTGCAGCCATGTTCATGATACGTGTCAGCATGGCGGTGCTGACGCGACGCGTAGAGCTGTCATAGGCTTCACGCACTGACTCAAACAGGTTACCCACACCGCTGCCGTGCAGAGCGGAGATAAAATGTACGCGGGCGAAATCAATAAAGCCCAGACGGAAATCAAGCGTCTCTTTCACCTGCTCTTTCACTTCCTGGCTCAGACCGTCCCACTTGTTAACCACGATGACCAGTGAGCGCCCACTATTGAGGATAAAGCCCAACAGCGAGAGATCTTGATCGGAAATGCCTTCACGGGCGTCAATCACCAGCATCACCACGTTGGCGTCTTCAATTGCCTGTAACGTTTTGATTACGGAGAATTTCTCGACAGCGTCGGTGATTTTGCCGCGCTTGCGCACCCCGGCAGTGTCGATAAGCACATATTCGCGCTCATCGCGTTCCATCGGGATATAGATGCTATCGCGGGTGGTGCCCGGCATGTCGAAAACCACCACGCGTTCTTCACCAAGAATACGGTTAGTTAGCGTTGACTTACCCACGTTCGGGCGGCCCACAATCGCCAGCTTAATCGGCAGATCCTGCGGGTTAAAATCGTCTTCCGGCTCTTCAACTGCTTCGCCGTTCTGTTCTGCTTCGAATTGCGCCCAGTACGCGGCGTCTTCGTCGATTTCTTCCGCAGGCTCGACATCTTCCATCCACGGCAGCAGCACGTGCTCCAGCAGGCTGGCGACGCCACGACCGTGCGATGCCGCAATCGGGTGGATCTCGCCAAGCCCCAGCGACCAGAAGTCTGCCACGGCCTGATCCGGGTCGATACCGTCAGTTTTATTCGCCACAAGGAAGGTGGGTTTTTCGCGGGAGCGCAGGTGTTTAGCAATCGCTTCGTCCGCAGGCATCAGGCCCGCGCGCGCATCGACCATAAACAGCACCACGTCAGCTTCTTCAATCGCCAGCAGCGATTGTTCCGCCATGCGGGTTTCCACGCCCTCTTCGTTGCCGTCGATACCACCAGTATCGATACAGATAAACTCACGGCCTTCCACTTCAGCACGACCGTATTTACGGTCACGAGTCAGACCCGGAAAATCCGCAACCAGCGCGTCACGGGTACGCGTCAGGCGGTTAAAAAGCGTGGATTTTCCTACGTTAGGGCGCCCGACAAGCGCGACCACAGGTACCATGTTAAATGCCTCTTCAATTCTAAAAACAGTAAAACGGCCCCTGACTGAACAGGAGCCGTTTATTACAACTCACGACGACTGACTTAACGCGTAATCGCGTACAGCGTGCCGTCTTTTGCCTGGATTAACAGTTTGCCGTCTGCCACAACAGGATCGGTCAGGAAGCCGGAGCTGTCGACCTTCTGTTGCGCCACAAAGCGGCCATCCTGCGGGTTAATCCAGTGCATATAGCCTTCGCTGTCGCCAACGACCAGGCTGCCGTTATACAGCACCGGCGCGGTCAGCAGGCGGTGCAGCAGATCGCTCTGCGTCCACAGCGTCACGCCGCCGTCAGTGGTCAGCGCCAACAGGCGGTCGTTCTGATCGACCATATAGATACGGTCGCCATCAACGATAAAGTCATTTACCGAGCCCAGTTCACGTTTCCACATGATCTGGCCGCTACGCAGATCCAGCGCGGTCAGGTTGCCATTGTAGGCCAGCGTATAAACCACGCCCTCCACCACAACCGGAGTGGTATCGACGTCGCTCAGGCGATCAATTTCCGTCGCGCCGGTGGCCTGGGAAATACGCTGCTGCCAGATGATCTGGCCCTGTTGCATCAGCACAGCGCTGACGCGGCCGTTATCACCGCCAACAATCGCAGCGCCATAAGCGGTCGCAGGCGCAGATTCACCACGCAGAGACAGAGACGGCATATCGAGGTTAACGGTCCACTTCACCGCACCGTCGCTTTCGTTCAGCGCCTGCAACTGGCCGTTGCTGGTGTGTACCAGCACCATGCCATCGCTGACGACCGGACGAGAGAGTGCTTCACCCGCCACCACGGTTTCCCATGCTACGGTGCCATCGCCGGTATTCAGGGCATACACTTTCGCTTTTTCACTGCCGACATACACATGACCGCCAGAAACAGTCAGACCGCCAGAGAGCAGTGCCGGCGCATGCGAGAACCAGCCGTCTTTTTCTGCCAGGTTCACTGACCAGACTTCACGGCCGTCATCCATATTCACTGCTTTCACAGTGCCTTTGCGATCAGCGGCATAAACCACGCTGTCCGCATAAGCCGGATGGAGGTTGGAGTAGAAATCGCCAATCCCGCTACCGACCGAGGTGTCCCATGCGGTGGACGGCGTGAACTGGTTTTCAACCGTTGGCAGCGGAGACATTTTGACAACGTCTTCTTCGCTGTTAAATAACGAGCAACCACTCAGCAGAGTCACTGAAAGCAGTCCTGGCAAAAGTAATTTACGCAATTGCATCGCGTCCCTCTCAGATGGACAAATTATTTATTTTCATGCGCATCATTTCGCTAAGCGCGGGTGAAGCATCGCTCTTAACGCCCGCTTCCCACGCGGTACGCGCGCCTTGCTTATCGCCTTTGCTCAGCAGAATTTCACCACGCAGATCCGCGACGATAGCCGTCCAGCCTTCGCCTTTGATGCCATCAAGGGTTTTCAGCGCGGCATCCGGCTGTTTCAACTGAAGTTGAAGACGAGCAAGACGCATGTTGATAACCGATTTAAGGTTATCATCAGCGGCGGCAGCCACCAGACCCTGCTGCAACTGTTTTTCTGCTTTATCGAGCTGGTTTGCATCGACATACTGTTGCGCCAGCTCCAGAGAAGCAAACGCGCCGTAAGTATTTTTCGTTTCAGCCGCAAATTTTTCCGCTGAGGCGATAGCTTCCGGCTTGCCTGAATTCAGCGAAGAGACCGCATTCTCATAGGCCAGCGACGCGCCTCTGGCCGTGTCGATTTGATGGGAAGTCCAGTAGCGCCAGCCGACCAGCGCACCTACCCCGAGTATCACCCCAACCGCCAGTGCCTTACCGTTCTCCGCAAAGAACCGTTTAAGTGCATCGACCTGGTCGTTTTCGTTATTGTAAATTTCCACGCAGTCCTTCTCCTGAATGATATTTCCCGGGAGATTAGCCCAGTAGTGTCCGCAAATATTCCGCCACGCTATCCTGCGCAACGGTCGTTTGCTCACCTGAGCGTAAATCTTTCACCACAACGTTGCGTTCCGCAATCTCAGATTCACCCAGCACCAGTGCGACGCGAGCGCCCCACTTGTCTGCACGGGCAAACTGCTTCTTGAAGTTACCGCCGCCATGGTTAGTCATCAGTTTAACGCCTTTGCTCGCATCGCGGATCTGCTCTGCCAGACGCATAGCGGCTGACTGAGTATTTTCTCCGGAGGCGATCAGGTATATATCGACAACAGGATCGGCTTTAAATTCCGGGTTAACGGCCTGAACCAGTAAAACTAATCGCTCAAGACCCATCGCAAAACCAACGCCCGGCGTAGCGCGACCACCTAACTGCTCAACCAGACCATCATAACGCCCACCGGCGCAAACGGTGCCCTGGGAGCCCAGGCTATTGGTGACCCACTCAAAAACCGTGCGGTTGTAGTAATCCAGACCGCGCACCAGACGCTGATTCACGGTATAAGTAATACCGGCATCGTCGAGGAATTTACACAGCCCGGCGAAGTGTTCTTTAGACTCGTCGTCCAGGTAATCGCCCAGCGCAGGCGCGTCATTCAGCAGCGCCTGGACGTCCGGATTTTTCGAATCCAGCACGCGCAGCGGGTTGCTGTACATACGGCGTTTGCTGTCTTCGTCAAGCTTCTCGGTGTGCTGCTCCAGATACGCCACCAGCGCATCACGGTAGTTTGCACGCGCTTCCAGTGAGCCGATGGAGTTCAGCTCCAGGCTGACATCACGGGAGATCCCCAGCGCGCGCCACCAGCGTGCGGTCAGCATAATCAGTTCGGCGTCGATATCCGGGCCCTGCAGGCCGAACACTTCACAACCGATCTGATGGAACTGGCGATAACGCCCTTTCTGCGGACGCTCATGGCGGAACATCGGCCCGATGTACCACAAACGTTGTTCCTGATTGTACAGAAGACCATGTTCGATGCCGGCGCGTACACAACCCGCAGTACCTTCCGGACGCAGCGTCAGGCTGTCGCCATTACGATCTTCGAAGGTATACATCTCTTTTTCAACGACATCGGTGACTTCACCAATCGCGCGTTTGAATAACGGGGTCTGCTCTACAATCGGCAAACGGATTTCACTGTAACCGTAGCTGCCGAGCACCTCTTTCAGTGTGCCTTCAATGCGCTGCCAGATGGCGGTTTCGCCCGGCAGGTAATCGTTCATGCCGCGAATGGCTTGAATGTTTTTTGCCACGTTTATTCTCTTTCTATATACAAAAATGAACCCTTAGCGCTGATGCGCCCGCGGGTTCAATCATACACGGGAAGCGCGTCGCTTCCCATCACGTTATTATTTTACGTCGACCTGCTGGACGTCGATGCGTTGGGCTTCGTCGAGCATGCTGGCTTTCGCACGGATCCGCGCTTCTAGCTGGGCAATCATGTCGTCGTTGTCCAGACGATCTTTACGCACGCCGTCCTCGTACAGACCGCTTTTGCGGTTGCCGCCAGTAACGCCGAGCGTGGACACCAGCGCTTCGCCAGGACCGTTCACCACGCAGCCGATAATGGACACGTCCATCGGCGTGATGATGTCTTCCAGTCGCTGTTCCAGCGCGTTGACGGTGCCAATCACGTCAAATTCCTGACGCGAACAGGTCGGACAGGCGATGAAGTTGATGCCGCGCGCACGAATACGCAACGATTTCAGGATGTCGAAACCGACTTTGATCTCTTCAACCGGATCCGCCGCCAGCGACACGCGCAGGGTATCGCCAATCCCTTCAGAGAGCAGCAAGCCGAGGCCGATCGCCGATTTCACCGCACCGCTACGGGCGCCGCCTGCTTCGGTGATCCCCAGGTGCAGCGGTTGATCGATCTGCTTCGCCAGCAGACGATAGGATTCCACCGCCAGGAACACGTCAGAAGCTTTCACGCTCACTTTGAACTGATCAAAGTTGAGACGATCAAGGTGATCAACGTGACGCATCGCGGATTCGAGCAGTGCCTGCGGCGTTGGCTCACCGTATTTTTCCTGGAGATCTTTTTCCAGCGAACCGGCGTTAACGCCGATACGGATCGGGATGTTTTTATCACGCGCGCAGTCCACCACCTGGCGGATGCGCTCTTCGTTACCAATGTTGCCCGGGTTGATGCGCAGGCAGTCGACACCGTACTCGGCGACTTTCAGCGCAATGCGGTAATCGAAGTGGATATCAGCCACCAGCGGAACGCTGACCTGCTGTTTGATGAGTCTGAAGGCTTCTGCGGCATCCATGGTCGGAACAGAGACGCGGACGATGTCCGCGCCAACGCGCTCCAGCGCTTTGATTTGATTGACCGTCGCCTCGACATCTGTCGTACGCGTGTTGGTCATTGACTGCACGGCGATGGGAGCCCCATCGCCGATCGGCACGTTACCAACGTAAATGCGTGTGGACTTCCTACGTTGAATTGGAGCCTGGTTATGCATGAAAAATCTCCCGCATTGCCCGTCTGTTACTGTGCCGGTGATTGTTCGGCATTGAGGGTCAAACGCGCAACCTGGTTAGTTCTGATAAAGCGGCTGAGATCGACAGGTTTTCCCTGATACTGGATCTGAACAGCGGCCGGAGCGCCAATTTTAAGCTTATAAGGCGCCTGTCCGGTTAAGTTAAGCGTGCCATCTTTGCGTTGCAGGCCACTGAACAGTTTTTTCCCTGTTGCGTCAGAGACTTCCAGCCAGCAATCGGCATTGAAATTCATTACGATGGCGTCAGTGCTTACGGTCGGCGCGGCAGTCCCCGCCTGATCGGTCGGCAGTTGCGCGGCGTCCGTGGCAGCCGGTGCGGTATTGTTGGCAGTGTTATCAACGTTAGCCTGTGATGGCGGCACCACAGCATTTGCCTGCGCGTTATCCGCCGGGGCCGTCGTGGTCGGCGCCGGGGTTGCCGGTGCGGAAGTCGTCGGGGCTGGCGGCTCAACAGGCGTATTCTGCGCGGTAGCGTCCGGCGTTTGCGCCGCACCGGTATCCAGCGGAATACTCTGCTGCGAACTGGTGTCGCTGGCATTCAGCTCAGCGGAGGATTGATCAGCCATGCTGGAGATCTCTTCCTGCTGCGCTTTGTGGTTTTGCCACCACCAGGCGCCCGTCAGGCCGATCACCACAAACAGCACCAGCCAGGTAAAGCTCATCAGCCAGCCGTCGCGTCTTTTACGGCGCTTCCCTATCGTCATGCCTTGCATCGGCGCGACTTTGGTCATTCGGACTGGCGTCTCTTTGATCGGAAGCAGTTCTTCTTCCGGGATATGCACCAGTCGGGCATAAGAACGGATGTACCCACGCAGGAATGTTGAAGCCAGATCGGCAGGAGCCTTATCGTCTTCAAGATCGCGAACCGTGGAAACCTTCAGACACAAGCGTTCCGCGACGGCTTGTTGACTGAGTCCGAGTTGTTCACGGGCGCTGCGCAGACGTGTACCCGTGGTTTGTGCTTCATGTTGGTCGTGAGTGGCTTCAGTATTCATTCGCTACAACTGCTGCTACGTGAAATTTAAGAGTCAGGTGCCGGTAAACCCGCACCGCGAAATATCTACCCGATTACTAAACAAGCCTAAGCTGTTGTTGAACCGCTACATACTGCCTCAATCCCGACGGAAACGCACCGTAATTATTAATGCTATTGATGCAATTTACCTAATTCGTCACCTTAAAGAATACCGCGTGTGTCATCCTGAAACACGCGGCTCAGGATCTCAGACGGCTTTCACCGCAATAGGTTCACCTTGCATGCGTTTTCGCAGCGTACGTTTGGTACGATCGATAACGTCTCCGGCCAGCTGACCGCAGGCGGCATCGATATCATCACCACGCGTTTTACGCACGATGGTGGTAAAGCCATACTCCATTAATACTTTCGAGAAACGGTCAATGCGGCTGTTGGAGCTGCGGCCATACGGTGCGCCGGGGAACGGGTTCCACGGGATCAGGTTGATCTTGCACGGCGTATCTTTCAGCAGTTCCGCCAGCTGGTGCGCATGTTCGGTGCCGTCATTCACATGGTCGAGCATCACATACTCGATGGTCACGCGGCCCTGATTGGCGTTGGATTTCTCCAGATAACGACGCACGGCGGCCAGGAACGTTTCAATATTGTACTTTCTGTTGATCGGGACGATTTCATCACGGATCTCGTCGTTCGGCGCATGCAGAGAGATAGCCAGCGCAACGTCAATCATATCGCCGAGTTTGTCCAGCGCCGGAACCACGCCGGAGGTGGAGAGCGTAACGCGGCGTTTGGACAAGCCAAAGCCGAAATCGTCGAGCATGATTTCCATTGCCGGTACGACGTTCGTCAGGTTAAGCAGCGGTTCGCCCATGCCCATCATCACCACGTTGGTGATAGGGCGCGTACCCGTCACTTTGGCAGCGCCGATGATTTTCGCCGCACGCCACACCTGACCAATAATTTCAGAAACGCGCAGGTTACGGTTAAAGCCCTGCTGTGCCGTTGAGCAGAATTTACACTCCAGCGCACAACCAACCTGTGAAGAAACGCACAGGGTGGCGCGATCGTCTTCAGGAATATAAACCGTTTCAACGCGTTGATCGCCCACCGCGATGGCCCATTTGATGGTGCCATCCGATGAACGCTGTTCTTCGACGACATCCGGGGCGCGAATTTCCGCGACCTCTTTCAGTTTGCCGCGCAGCACTTTGTTGATGTCAGTCATCTCATCAAAGTTATCGCAGCAATAATGGTAAATCCATTTCATCACCTGATCAGCGCGGAAAGGTTTTTCGCCTAAGTTTTTGAAGAACTCGCGCATTTCCTGACGGTTTAAATCCAGCAGGTTGATTTTGGCGTCCTGGGAAGGCACCGACAGAGCGGCAGTATCAGGCGTGACAATTTGTTCAGACATAATGTATTCCGGCCTCGTTATTACACGTTATGGCCCCTGGAGGGTTAAAAAGAAACGCCCCGCAAATTCGGGGCGCTGTATTGTACAAATTATGGCGCATGAATGCCACGTCTGCACGCGGCTATCATGAAAAACATTAGCGGGTGCGCGGGCACACTTCGCCTTCACCGAAGAAGAAGGCGATTTCACGGGCAGCAGATTCAACAGAATCAGATCCGTGGGTGCCGTTTTCGGTGAAGCTGTCAGCGTAGTCAGCGCGCAGGGTGCCGGCCAGCGCGTTCGCCGGGTTGGTGGCGCCCATCAGGTCACGGTGACGCTGTACCGCGTTTTCGCTTTCCAGTACGGAAACCACGATCGGACCGGAGGTCATGAACTCAACCAGACCGTCGAAGAACGGCTTACCGTCGTGCTCAGCGTAGAACCCGCGAGCCTGTTCAACGGTCAGGTGCAGCATTTTGGTGCCGACGATTTTAAAACCCGCCGCTTCAAAGCGAGAGAAGATATTACCAATTACGTTTTTTGCTACCGCGTTTGGTTTGATGATGGAAAAAGTACGTTCAATAGCCATTGATAACCTCTGGTGATGTTCTGTTGTTTTACGCATGACGCGGTATAAATCTGGCGCGAATTATAAAGAGCAAAAATGCCCTTGCCTATGGATTAAGGTAACATTTTTTTAAAATAAGATGAGTTTCAGCAACAGATCACATCGCAAGGGCAAAAAATGGTCTATTGCAGCGTGAAAGTGGCAGTAACGGTTTGGCCTGCGTCGTCCATCACCAGCAACTGATAATCCCCGGGATTTTCAAGCCCTAACGTTGTGCTGGCGCCGGTCTCCTCCAGCGGTTCGCCGTTGACAAACCACCAGCGTCGCCCCTCGCCGCCGCTGGTCTGCAGCACCAGCGATACGCGGCTTGCGCCTGGCAGGCGTTTGATGACTGCGCCATTGCGCACGCCCGACAGCACCAGTGGCGCGGCATTTTGTTGCTGCAACGGCGGACAATCCGCCGATGGGGCAGGTAATCGCGCCGCACGACGTTCACCCGCGGGAAGCCAGGGCTCTAACGGCAACGGCCACACCTGTAACGTTTTTTCCGTCGCGTCCTGGCAGTCTGCCGCCACCCGTTCGCCTTTCGCATTGACCCACACCGGGAAACGGATCCCGCGTATCCCCTCCTGACCCGGCAGCAATAGCGTCGGCGGCTGGCTGTTATCCACCAGCCAGGTGGATAACCGACGCCGACAGTTGCTGTCGCCATCCGGCAGCGTTTGCCCGCCAGGCCAGCACACCGTCGCCGCGCTGACGGTTGACGGGCGAGGATCTTCCGGTAATCCGCCTTTGATGACCGACGCGCGGGAAAGCAGCAGGTTATTGACCTGATTCAGTAGCGGTACCGCGCTGGCGAACCCAAACTGCCCGACGACCGGCGTTCCGTCCGGTCGCCCTGTCCAGATGCCAATCACATAACGCGCATTGACGCCAATCGCCCACGCATCGCGGTAGCCGTAACTGGTACCGGTTTTCCAGGCGAGGGGGACCGTTTTCGGTAACGAGGCGTCCGGCACTGGCTGCTCTTCCCCGGCAAGAATGCGGCGAATAATCCATGCGGAGCCGGGGGAAAGCAGCGGACGCTCACGCAGCGGATCGCTGGCGAGCAGACGTAGCTTTCCTGCTTTTCCGTGCCGGGCAAAGGCGCTGTAAGCGGCGACAATATTCTCCAGCCGCGCGCCCGCGCCACCTAAAATCAGCGACAGATTCGGCTCGGCTCCGGCGGGCAGAATCAGCGGCAGGCCGGCATTGCGCAGACGACCGGCAAACTGTTTCGGACCATAGGCTTCCAGCACCTGCACGGCAGGCAAATTCAGTGAGCGCACCAGCGCGTCGCTCATGCTCACCGGACCATGAAAACCACTGTCAAAATTACCGGGGCGATAGTCGCTGAAACGGCGCGGTACATCCTGCAGCAATGAAGCCGGATGGATCAGCCCGTCATCCATCGCCAGCCCGTAGATAAAGGGTTTCAGCACCGACCCCGGCGAACGCACCGCCGACACCATGTCGATATGACCAAAGCGGCTGTTGTCAGTGATATCCACGGATCCCACCCAGCCCCTGACTTTCATATTGGTATGATCAACGACGACAATTGCCAGCGAGCTGCGCGGCGGCAAACGACTTTCCTGATTCAGCGCGATCTCTTCCAGCTGGCGTTGCAAACTGGCGTCCAGGGTGGTGATGATTTTTGTCCCCGGGCTTTTTGCCAGCACGCGGCGGGAAAACAGCGGCGCCAGTTGCGGCATCTGCCGGGGGGCGAGCCATACTGGCTCCTCGCGCGCCTCTTTCACGATGGTGGCGGACCATACGCCCTGCGTCAGCATGCGGTCGAGCACTTTGTTACGCGCCGCCTCCGCGCGTTGCGGCCAGCGATCGGGGCGTAAACGGCTGGGCGCCTGCGGCAGAACTGCCAGCAGCGCCGCATCAGAATAACTGAGCTGCGATGGCGGCTTACCCAGATAGGACCAGCTGGCCGCGCCGATCCCCTGTAACGTGCCGCCAAACGGCGCACGGTTGAGATACAGGGTGAGGATCTGCTGTTTCGACAGGTGCCATTCGAGTTGCAGGGCGCGCCACAGCTGGCGGAATTTGCCGCCGAAGGTGCGGGGATGCGGGTCGAGCAACCGCGCCACCTGCATGGTCAGCGTACTGCCGCCGGAGATCACCCGCAGGGCGGTGAGATCCTGCCAGGCCGCGCGGACAATAGAGAAGGGATTAACGCCGGGGTGATCCCAGAACCAGCGATCTTCATACTGGATCAGCACGTCAAGATAACGGGGAGAGACATCGTTGAGGGTGACCGGATAACGCCAGATCCCATCGGCATCGGCAAAACGCCACAACGGTGTGCCGTCTTCCGCCACCACCACGCGGGCGGGCGCCACCTCGTTGAGCGGCAATGGCCACAGGCGATCGGCGGCAACGATCAGCAGCCAGACCAGCACCAAAAATCCCGCCAGCCAGAGCCAGCGGGTTTTTCTAACGGGCAAAAAGCGCATATTACGGTGCGACGATCAGCGGTCCGCTGCTCTGACCGTTCGCCCGCCATTGCGGAACATACATCGATTCCACCTGCGGAGCCGGCACCTGATACGTGCCCGGCGTAACGGCGCGCGCCAGGTAAACCAGCGTCACAGGCTGCCCTTCGTTGACGGCGACTGCCGCGACAAAACGGTCATCGCGGAACTCGATATGCTGAATATCCGCCTGCTGCATCTGGTTAAGCAGGTTCTGCACCTCGGTGCCGTTATCCTGCAGGCTGGCGCTACTGTTAGCCAGATTCTGGTTTTCCAGTTCCAGCCCGGCAGGCAGTAAATCCACCACCAGCGCATCCGGCACGTTCTGATTTGCCGTCACCTGCAGATGCACCAGCACCAGATCGCCGCTACGCAGCGAGGTGAGCGTTTTCGGCTGCCCGTCGGTGCCGAGGAAGTGACGTTCAATCTGCAGAACGTTGCTGTAAGGCTGCGGTGAATTTTCCGGATAACCGGTACTGTCGAGGCGTACCCACAGCGGCTGCGTGCCGGTGTTAGCCACCTGCAATGCCGCCAGTTGATCGCTGGTCAGATTGCGCATTTGCGCTTTCTCACCGGTCAGCGGCTGCGCATCCAGCGATGTTTTCGCCTGCCAGTGGCCCGGGAAATCCTGCAAGCCTTTCGCGGCCATGAACAGAGCGTTCATTTCCTGCGTTGAAAGCCAGCGCTGGCCGAAAGCCTGTTCGGAAAGCGTCACGAGCAACGCATTCTGTGCGTCAGGCCGTACTTTATTTTCCTCCAGCAGATTCAGCATCAGCGCATTGTCGCGCAGCGCGCTACCGTAATCGGCCATCCAGTTCTGTTTGTCCTGCCGCGTGGTGGTTAACGCCTGCGCGATTGCCTCTTCGCTGCGCGGTCCGTCACCCATCGCTTTTAGCGCCAGACCGAGTTGCATCACCGGAAGGCCCGCGCGCGCCTGGTCGTGACGCTCCCAGATTTCACGCAGCGCGCCCAGCGGCGCTTTCTGTTGACGCGCCAGTACCAGCGCGGCATAGGCCTGTACGGCAAAACGACTTGCGGGGATATCATCGCTGTAGCGAATGGTCATCAGGCCCGGCTCCTGCAGATAGCGCAGCAGGCGGTTATTCCCCTGCGTCAGCGCCTCTGCTGGCACGCTATAACCCTGCTCGCCCGCGCGCACCAGGAAATCCATCACATAAGCCGTCAGCCAGTACTCTTCCGGGCCTTCTTTGTCCCACAATGCAAACCCGCCGTCGTCACGCTGCATTTGCAGCAGACGCGAGATGCCGACGTCCACCGCCGCGCGGCGTTTTTCGTCGCTGTCGCCAGCAATGCCGAGATTTTTCAGCTGTGCCGCGTTGGTATATAACGACGGGAACAGCCCGCTGGTGGTCTGCTCCAGACAGCCGTAGGGATACGCCTTCAGTTCACGAATGTAGCGCGCAATATTGAGCGGCGGCTTGCCGCTCAATAACAGCTGGCCTTCGAGCGTAGTCGGTGAAAAACCGTTGAGATGGTTAGGCGGCGCGGTCCAGCTTTCACCCGCTTGCAACGCGCCCCACGAACTGACGGTTTCAGCCGGGAATGCCGGACGCACGCCCAGCTTCCATGTTTTATTGACAGGTGCCAGCGTTTCGCCAGGCAGATTCAGGCCGGTGATCACCGCACTGAGTACCCCGTCGCCAAAGCCTTCTTTCGCTCGTACCGGCACAAACAGTGTGGTACGTACACCCGGCGCCAGCTCGACAGGCTGCGGCTGCGCGCCTTCCATGTCGATCAACCCCGAGGCGGCAAGCTGCACGTTGAGCGTCTGCGGCGCATCGGTGAGGTTAGTGATATCAAGTACCAGCCGCGTCGTATCGCCACTGGCGATGAAACGCGGCATGCTGACGTCGGCAATCACTGGCGCGGCAACCACCACTTTGCTTTCAGTGCTGCCAAAATCATCGTTGTTCCACGCCTGCGCCATGACGCGCAGTTCACCGTTGAAATCGCCAATCGGCAGCGTCACGGTGCCTTCGCCGTTGTCATCAAGCATTACCGGCTGCGCCTGTTGCGCCACGATATTCACATGGTTCACCGGCGGTTTACCGCCACGTTTGAGTTCGTCGCCATCACCCCCAAAGCGCAGGCTGGCAAGACGCCCCTGACCTTCGATGACCTGTCCGTAGATATCATAGATATCAGCGCCATAACGTTTCTGACCAAAGAAGGCGTTCCATGGATCAGGCGTGACGTAGTCGGTGATGTTCAGTACGCCGCTGTCCACGGCGGAGAGCAACACGTTAACCTGTTTCGGCGCGACGCCATCTTTTGCCGTGGCTTTCACTTTCACCGTCAGCGGTTGATTCGGGCGCATTTTAGTCGGGCTTTCCAGCGCGATGTTCAGGCGACGGTTTTCATCACCCAGCGGCAGATGCAGCAGACCCACCGCACGTTTTGGCGTCGCGGATTTCGACTTGTCGCCCGGGCGGATCACCAGCGTGCTGAGATAAATATCGTGGCGATTCCAGCGTTTATCGACCGGAATAGCGAGTTCCATTCCACCCTGCGGAACGTCAATCTCCTTCCACCACAGCGGACCTTCGCTCGATTCCACCATCGCGTAACCCTTACCGGCAGCCGGTGCCGCAATGTTCAGCCTGATGGTATCGCCAGGTTTATAGGCGGGTTTATCGAGCTTCATAGTCACGCGATCCGGACGTGCGGCGCCGGTGCCATCGCTGTTATCCTGCCAGCTGTACCCGGCCCAGAAACGCACGCTGCTGACGGTGTCATCAGGCGCTTTTACTTCCAGGCGATAAGAACCCCACTCTACCGGGAACGAGACTTTGCCGGTTTCATCAGCTTGCAGATCCAGCGCCTGCTCGCCTTCCACCAGATCTTTTTGATCGAACTGTGACTGCCAGCCATCGCTGTCAGACCAGTTCCAGTAGTAGTCACGACGCTCACGAATCAAACGCACCTGCAGGCCCGATACCGCCAGTTTTTTCCCCTGCGCATCGGTATAGACAATGTCGAACGCGGCGTTGCTGTCTTCATCCACAATGGGCTGATTCACAGTGGTGTCGGTGCGATAGTCATAGACCGCTTTTGCCGCAAATTCGGGGCGGATCCCCGGCAGCGCTGTTGCCGGCCAGATGGGCTGTTCTGCGCGTCGCGTGACCGGACGCCCGCCGGACTCCAGCAGACTCGCCTGTAGTACCACCTGCAACGGCGAATGGCTCTCTTTCCACTGGCTTTCGGTGCTGACTTCACCATGCCCGGTGTCGTCCAGCTTCAGTTGGATTTCATCCAGCGTACGGGAGAGGTTTTCTTCGGCGATGTCGCCAAACTGGAAGCCCGGCAGCGCAGGGACAGCCTCACGCAGCGGGCGCAGGAACAGTTTACCCTGCAATGCGTTGCCGTTGGCGGGCGCGCCATAGAGATAGTAACCGGCGACCTCAAATTTCACGTCGTCAGCAGGTGCCAGTGGGGTTTTCTGCGGTGTCAGAGTGAGCGCCATTCGCTCCGGCATAAAGTCTTCGACGTGGAAATCCCACACCCGGGAACGGTTATCGCCGGTGTTGGCGCGGATTTGCCACATACCGGTGGCGGCGCCGCTGTCGAGAGGATAAGTAAACTGATAAAGCCCATTAACTGGCTTGCTGACCACCGTGCGGATCACCTGACCGTCCGGCTTCACCACCTCCAGTTTGACTGGCTGTTCCGCCAGCGGTTTGCCGTCGCTGTCGCGCAGCAGCCCGTTGAGGATCACCGTTTCACCGGGACGGTAGAGATCGCGCGGGCCAAACATGAAGAATTGCTTGCTGTACCCCGGCGCGCCCGCGATGGAAAACTCGGCGAGATCCAGCGCCGGAAGTTTGAGATCGAGCATCGTGGTCTGGCCGTCTTTGCGGGCCAGCAGCAAGGCGGCGTCCTGGTCGACCTTCAGCGTGACGTGTCCCTGCGCGTCACTGGTCGCCTGCGATATCGTCTGACCGCGGGTGTTCAGCAACTGCACATCAATACCGGGCTGCGCCGCGCCGTTTTCCAGGCTCTGGGTAAACACATCGAGGCGGTCATGGTAGCGGTGCGCCGACACGCCAAGATCGCTCAGCGTAAACAGCGTCGCGGCATTACTGTAGTTGTAATGCCCGGCCTGATTCATCACCGCGACATACACGCCAGCCTGTTGCAGTGGCTTGATATCACGCAGCGGCAGCAACAGTTTTTCCCGCGTATTACGCTGTGGGTTAAGGTCAAAACGGCCGGTATAAACCAGATCCGCCATTTTCAGAAGCTCGTCCGACTCCCAGTTGGTCAGCGCGTTGCGGTATTCCCACTGGCTGATGAACGAGGCGAGTAGCTCCGGCTTAATACGGAAGAAATTCACATCAACGTTATTAACGTTGAGCGCCATGACCGGCAACCCGTCCACCACTTTCCCGGGCAGCAACGAGCCGCGGCTGGCAAAGCCCACGCTCGGTTGTACATCGCGGGTGTCGATGGCTTTTTCGATACTGGTGCCGAGCGTGGCATTGTTCAGCGCCACCAGCCCGGGGTCGACGGTCAATAACAGTTTACGTTTCGGCTCAAGATGGCGCAGACGCAGCTCTTTCAGGTTCGGCGACAACTCCCACGCGCCATCCACTTTGCCACTGGTTTTGTCTATCAGATGCACATTGCGGGAGAAATCCTGCTCCGGCTGTAGCGGCACGGAGAAGGTCAATACCAGCGTCGCAGCACCATCCAGTTGTACTTCAGAGGCGTCCAGCATGGTGAGCGATTTCCCCTGGCTTTGCGCCGTCAGTTTCGCCAGCGTCGCGCTGTCGGGTTTCGCGGGGGTCTTCGCTGCGGGTTTTTCCGCCGCCGGTGTCGGCGTGGCGGCCGGTGTGTCCGCAGACGAAGGTGTCGCTTTCGGCGCATCATCGTTGTCACACCCGGAAAGAGAGAATGCGGCAATCAGCGCCAGTGAGAGCGCTGCTAAACGTAACGGTTTCATCCTTTAACCTCGGGTTATTGAGCCGGTTTGATGTTTTAACTCAGTATTATGCGTGAATCCCGCTTTTACCAGTAGCAGCAATCCTGTCAATTTTCGGCCTTTTTCAGTCCGGAAAAGTCATCTGTGTGACCTCATCGCGAAATAGCGGGTCACAAGCTTGTCGATATTCAGAAAAACATCGACAATTCGGGGGTGATATTTTGCGGGAGGCAACCATGACGACTTCATACTTTGTCGCAGCCGACTGGCTGGCCGAGCATATTAATGATTCAGATATTCAGATCCTTGACGCCCGTCTGGCGCCACCGGGCCAGGAGCACCGTGACATGGCCGCTGAGTACCGGGCGGGTCATCTACCGGGTGCCGTTTTTTTCAATATCGAAGCGCTTTCTGATCAGACAAATCCCCTTCCCCATATGCTGCCGCGCCCGGAAGCGTTCGCCGTCGCCATGCGCGAGCTGGGCATCAGTAACGACAAACACCTGGTGGTGTATGACGAAGGCAATCTTTTCTCCGCGCCGCGCGCGTGGTGGATGCTACGCACCTTTGGCGTTGAGCGCGTGTCGATTCTGGCGGGTGGTTTAGCGGGCTGGCAGCGCGACGATCTGCTGCTTGAGAAAGGCGACGTTACGCTGCCGGAAGGTGATTTTGAAGTCGCCTTTACCGGCGATGAAGTGATGCGCCTGACGGATGTTTTGCTGGCAAGTCACGAAGGCTCTGCACAAATTGTTGATGCGCGACCGGCGCCCCGTTTCAACGGGCAAGCGGATGAGCCCCGTCCTGGCCTGCGTCGCGGGCATGTGCCTGGCGCGAAAAACGTGCCATGGGGTGATCTGGTGATTAACGGCGAACTCAAAACAACCGACGAGCTGGAAGCGATTTTTGCCCGTCAGGGCGTGGATTTGCGTCGGCCGATCATTACCAGTTGTGGTTCCGGTGTGACTGCCGCTGTTGTGGCGCTGGCACTGGCGACGCTGGAAGCCGATGAAGTCGCGCTGTATGACGGCTCCTGGTGCGAATGGGGCGCGCGGGCAGATCTTCCGGTCGAACCCGCGAAATAATTCGCCCGGCGGCGCTGCGCTTGCCTACGAAGCGTAGCGCCATCCGGTAAACCACATCAGATAATGCGATTGGTTTTAAAATCGCGCAGGAAGCCGCCCCAGCGGCGTTCATAGAACGGCGTGATGTGCTCGGTAATAAAGTGGCTGATGCCCTGCTCACCTTTCACCACCTGACAGATATCAATCGGCTCATCGCCCGGTAGCGTATCGGTTGCCACACTGCCTGCGGCATGAATGATCTCTTCGATGTCGCCGTCCGCTTCAATGCCAATCAGCAGCACAGGCTGCTCGTCCGCGTTCTCTTTGAGAGAGCACAGAAATGCGCGTTTCACCGGCTTGATGGTTTTAAACAACGTGGTCAGCGAGTCGATCATCTGTGCTGGCGGTTCCGCCACTTCCGACAACAATAACGACGCGCCGCCCTCCCGCACTTCCTGCGTGTGGAGCGGGTGCCCTTCATCGCCAATTAACAGGCTGATTTCCCGCGGCGTGAACTCTTTTCCGGTCGGTAGTTTGGCGTTCAGGAACAGCGTTTCGCCGAGGGTCATTTCAAACAGGGTACGCACCGGCATGACGACAAAGGCCTGTTCCTCTTCTACCGCCTGCTGTAAGGCGTCGAGCGAGGTGAAGAACGGGATCACCGTCGCGCCATCCTCTTTTTCCCAGTGCTGTAAATCCAGTGCGCTGTCTTCCACTACCGCGTCACCTTCAGCCGCAGTGCCGGGCACCCAGACCGTGGACTCCAGCAGGGTGCGGAAAAACGCCGGGCGATGCGCCGGTTCGGTAGCTGCCTGTTCCAACAGCGCTTCTAATTCGTTTTTGGTTTCGGACATAGTTTCGCTATTCAAAAAATGCCGGGTGGCGCTACGCTTACCCACCTACAAAACCCGTAGGCCCGTGCAAGCACAGCGCCGCCGGGCAAGTTATTCGGCGGTCAATAAGTTCGCAATAGTACGCACGCCAAGACCGGTCGCGCCCGCGGCCCACTGCTCTACCGCCGCTTTACGATAGGTCGCCGAGCAGTCAATGTGCAGCCAGCCTTGCTGATAGTTTTCCACAAAATGCGACAGGAAACCGGCGGCAGTACTGGCTCCTGCCGGGAATGCCGCGCTGGCAGTGTTGTTCAGTTCAGCAAAGTTGGATGGCAGTTGATTGCGGTGGAACTCCGCCAGCGGCAAGCGCCAGAACGGTTCGTTCTCTTGCGCAGCGCTCGCCATCAGACGGTTCGCCAACGCGTCATCGAAGCTGAACAGCGCGTGGTAATCGTTACCTAATGCGGTTTTCGCCGCCCCGGTCAACGTCGCGGCGTCGATCAGCAGTTCCGGTTTCTGGGCCGAGGCGTCAATAAGCCCGTCCGCCAGCACCAGACGACCTTCGGCGTCGGTGTTCATCACTTCGACGTTTTTACCGTTACGGTAGCGAATGATGTCGCCGAGCTTGAAGGCATTGCCGCTGACCATGTTATCCGCGCAGCAGAGGTAGAGTTTGACGCGTTTGTTTAGGCCACGGGTGATGGCAAATGCCAGCGCGCCGGTCACCAGCGCCGCACCGCCCATGTCGGATTTCATCGAATCCATGAACGCGCTTTGCTTGAGGCTATAACCGCCGGAATCAAAGGTGATGCCTTTGCCCACGAGGCAGGCAAACACCGGGGCGTTTTCGTCGCCGCTCGGGTTGTAGTCGAGCGCCAGCAGCACCGGCGAACGTTCGGAACCGCGACCGACGGTGTGGATCCCCATGTATTTCTGCTCGCGCAGATCTTCACCTTTGGTGATGCGGTAATGGATGTTATCGCAGGCCACGTTGCACAGCAGATCCACCGCGCGCTGCGCCAGCTGCGACGGACCTAATTCTTCGGCAGGCGCGTTAATGGTGTCGCGTACCCAGTCGATAATCAGCAGACGGTTGTCCAGCTCCTGACGCTGCGCATCATCGAGATCAGCCCAGTCGATCTGGCGGGTTCCTTTCGGCCCTTTGTAACCCGCCCAGAATGCCCAGCTGCGATCGGTGTCCCAGCCTTCGCCGGTCAACGCGACATGTTTGATGCCCATGCCGTCGATTTTGCGCGCCGCGCGCTGAATCAGCCCCACGTCATCTTTGCCGTTCAGGTGCAGGGTAATACCGTCGTTGTTGATGCTGTAGCTGGCTTTGTCGCCCCAGCGCGCATCGGCAGGCTGGGTCGACAGCGTAATCTTCATCGCTTCTGTCATTGTTTTTATCCTTCTTAACAAACGGGCTGCCAGTGGCAGCCCGCATATGAATCATTCGGCTTCGTCTAACCAGACTAACAGAATCGCTTCCAGAATTTTTTCATTGGATGCGTTAGGATCGTCGTCGAAATCTTCCAGGTCGCAAATCCATTGATGCATATCGGTGAAGCGAACGGTTTTCGGGTCGAGATCCGGATTGGCATCGTACAGCGCCTCGCCGATTTCACGGCTGTCGGTCCATTTCAGTCCCATATTTAGTGCTCGCGTGCGTGGTTGATAGTATAACGCGGGATTTCGACCACCAGGTCTTCATCAGCGATGCGCGCCTGACAGCCTAAGCGGCTTTCCGGCTCCAGACCCCAGGCTTTATCCAGCATGTCGTCTTCGTCTTCGGTGCTTTCCGCCAGGGAGTCAAAACCTTCCCGGACAACGCAGTGGCAGGTCGTGCAGGCACAGGATTTTTCGCAGGCGTGTTCAATCTCAATGCCGCTACGCAGGGCCGCATCAAGAATAGATTCACCGGTCTCAGCTTCCACAACTGCACCATCCGGACAAAGGTCCTGATGAGGCAGAAAAACAATCTTTGGCATATTAAACCTCGTCCACAGAATGGCCTTTCAGCGCGGTGCGAACAGATTTGTCCATCCGGCGAGCGGCGAATTCCTGGGTTTGTTTGTCTACGTTTTTAATGGCTTGTTCGATAGCGTCAGTGTCATCGCTCTCTGCCACGGCGCGCAGGTGCGCGGCGGCATCGTCGATCACCTGACGTTCTGCGGCGCTTAACAGCGCGGCATCGGCAGCAAGCGCGCCATGCAGGCTTTCCAGCACGCGTGCAGCCTCCACTTTTTGCTCAACCAGCATGCGTGCTTTCACGTCCTGCCCGGCAAAGCTCATGGAATCCTGAATCATTGAGGCGATTTCACCATCGGTCAGACCGTAGGACGGTTTCACCTGAATAGCGGCTTCGACGCCGGTGGATTTTTCCATCGCCGAGACGCTCAGCAGGCCGTCGGCATCCACCTGGAAGGTGACGCGAATGTGCGCGCCGCCTGCCGGTAACGCCGGGATCCCACGCAGCGCAAAACGAGCCAGCGAACGGCAATCCTGCACCAGCTCGCGCTCACCCTGCATGACGTGGATAGACATCGCCGTCTGACCGTCTTTGAAGGTAGTGAACTCCTGCGCGCGCGCCACCGGAATAGTGGTGTTACGCGGGATCACTTTTTCCACCAGACCGCCCATGGTTTCGAGACCAAGGGAGAGCGGGATGACATCCAGCAACAGCATTTCGCTGTCCGGCTTGTTGCCCACCAGAATGTCGGCCTGAATAGCTGCGCCAATGGCGACCACTTTATCCGGGTCGATGGCGGTTAACGGCTGGCGACCAAAGAATTCGCCCACGCGCTCGCGCACCAGTGGCACGCGGGTGGAGCCGCCCACCATCACCACTTCCAGCACATCGTCGGCATCAACAGCGGCATCTTTCAGCGCGCGGCGGCAAGCCAGCAACGTGCGTTTGACGAGAGAAGCAATGAGTTCGTTGAATTGATCGCGGGTGACAGTGCCCGTCCAGCCCGCCACCGTCACAGTGGTTTCATCGGCATCGCTGAGGGCGATTTTCGCGGCAGTTGCGGCATCGAGGAATTCGCGCTCAACGCGGACGTCGCTGCGATCGCTGATCCCTGCCTGCTCGCGCAGGTGATCCGCCAGCAGATGGTCGAAATCGTCGCCGCCGAGCGCGGAATCGCCGCCCGTCGCCAGCACTTCGAACACGCCACGGCTCAGGCGCAGAATGGAGATATCAAAGGTGCCGCCGCCGAGATCGTAAACCGCAATCACCCCTTCCTGGCCTGAATCGAGGCCGTAGGCAATCGCCGCAGCAGTCGGTTCGTTAAGCAGACGCAGCACGTGCAGCCCGGCCAGACGCGCGGCATCTTTGGTGCCCTGGCGCTGCGCATCGTCAAAATAAGCCGGAACGGTGATGACCACGCCGTCCAGCTCGCCATCAAGGGTGGCGGTCGCGCGGGCCGCCAGCGCTTTAAGGATATCGGCGGAGACGCGAATCGGGTTCACGATGCCCGACGTGGTGTGGATCATCGGCAGACCGTTTTCGCTCGCCTGCAACTGGTACGGCAGATGCGGATAACGCGCCTGAATGTCGGCAAGGGAACGGCCCATCATACGTTTGACGGAGCTTATGGTATTGGCAGGATCCTGCGCCGCAGTGGCGCGGGCTTCGTAGCCAACACGGTGCCCGTCCGGCTGGTACTGGACTACCGACGGCAGCAGATGGCGACCGTTGTCGTCGGCCAGCGTTTCCGCCTGACCGCTACGTACGGTAGCCACCAGGGAATTGGTGGTGCCTAAATCGATGCCCGCCGCCAGACGACGCTGGTGTGGCGCAGCACTCAGACCAGGCTCACTAATTTGTAATAAGGCCATAATTGCTTCCGAAATTAAAAATCGAGCAGCTTTTCTTCGAGTTGTTCAGCACTGCTTCGCAGTTTATCGAGAAAGCGGAGTTTGCGCACGGTATCCGCCGCCGCGTCCCACGTCTCGCTATCGAGTTGTTCCACCATCAACTGGTGGCGGGTGTCAAACATGCCCTTCACCCGCTTGATAAACGCCTCAAGACGGCGTTCGTCTTTCGCCTGCTCGATCTCGTCAAGCTCTTCGCGCAGTTCGAGTTGTTCCATCAGAAATGCCGTGTCGCGTACGGTGTGCTGCTCACTCGCCAGATCAAATCCATGCAGGGAGAGCAGATATTCAGCGCGCGACAGCGGGTGGCGCAGCGTCTGCCAGGCCTGATTAATGGTGGCGGATTGCTGCACGGCGGCAAGCTGTTCAGACTGGGAGTGACTGGCGAATTTGTCCGGATGGAACTGGCGTTGCAAATCCTGGAACCGGGTGGAGAGCTGTTGCACGTCGAGCTGGTAGCGGGCTGGCAACCCAAAGAGGGTGAAATAATCCATAACAATCTCAGGGTTAACGTGGTAAAGCGAACCCCACTCACGCAGGCGCGGTGGGGTTATCGGAGCATGCTGTTAAACGTTGAAGCTTTCGCCGCAACCGCACTCATCTTTCACGTTCGGGTTGGTGAATTTAAACCCTTCGTTGAGGCCTTCTTTAACGAAGTCCAGTTGAGTGCCGTTGAGGAATTGCAGGCTTTTGCCATCGATAACAACCTTCACGCCCTTGTCTTCGAACACGGTGTCTTCCGCTGTCGGTTCGTCAACAAACTCCAGCACATAGGCCATGCCTGAACAGCCGGAGGTCCGCACGCCTAAGCGCAGGCCAAAGCCTTTACCACGGTTGGCCAGGAAGGAATTTACTCGTGCTGCAGCACTGTCGCTAAGGGTAATCGACATACAACGACCTCAACTAATTATTTGGCTTCACGTTTGCTTTTGTAATCCGCAATCGCGGCTTTAATCGCGTCTTCTGCCAGAATAGAGCAGTGAATTTTCACCGGCGGCAGTTCCAGTTCGTCTGCGATATCAGTGTTTTTAATCGCCTGCGCTTCGTCCAGGGATTTCCCTTTTACCCACTCGGTCACGAGGGAGCTTGACGCGATAGCGGAACCGCAGCCATAGGTCTTGAAACGCGCGTCTTCAATGATACCTTCATTGTTGACTTTAATCTGCAACTTCATCACATCGCCACAGGCTGGTGCACCCACCATACCGCTGCCGACGTTCTCGTCGCTGTTGTCGAAAGAGCCCACGTTACGTGGATTCTCGTAATGATCGATGACTTTTTCGCTGTATGCCATGATGAATTCTCCTTATCAGATACCGATTAGTGATGTGACCATTCGATCGTGTTCAGATCCACGCCCTGCTTAAACATGTCCCACAGCGGAGACAATTCGCGCAGACGACCGATGGATTTGCGAACCAGTTCGATGGTGTAGTCAATCTCTTCTTCGGTAGTAAAACGACCTAAAGAGAAACGGATAGAGCTATGCGCCAGCTCGTCATTCATGCCCAGCGCGCGCAGCACGTAGGACGGTTCCAGGCTTGCGGAAGTACACGCAGAACCGGAAGAGACAGCCAGATCTTTCAGCGCCATGATCAGCGACTCGCCTTCAACGTAGTTAAAGCTGACGTTGAGAATGTTAGGCGCGCCCTGCTCAAGATCGCCGTTCAGGTACACTTCTTCGATATCGTTGATGCCGTTCCACAGACGGTTACGCAGACCGCGCAGACGCGCCATCTCGGTTTCCATTTCTTCTTTGGCGATGCGGTATGCTTCACCCATGCCAACGATTTGATGCACTGGCAACGTACCGGAACGCATGCCGCGCTCGTGACCGCCGCCGTGCATTTGCGCTTCGATGCGGATACGCGGTTTACGACGCACGTACAGCGCGCCAATACCTTTCGGGCCATAAATTTTGTGACCCGAGAAGGACATCAGGTCAACTTTCAGTTGGCTGAGGTCGATAGGCAGTTTGCCGACGCTCTGGGTTGCATCAACGTGGTAGATGATGCCGCGGGCACGGCACATTTCGCCGATGGTCGCGATATCCTGCACTACGCCGATTTCGTTGTTCACGTGCATGATGGAGACGAGAATGGTGTCGTCACGCATCGCCGCTTCGAGCTCTTTCAGGTCGATGATCCCGTTGCGCTGCGGCGCCAGGTAAGTGACCTCGAAACCTTCGCGCTCCAGCTGGCGACAGGTGTCCAGCACGGCTTTGTGTTCGGTTTTACTGGTGATGATGTGCTTGCCTTTTTTCTGATAGAAGTTGGCAGCGCCTTTGATCGCCAGGTTATCGGATTCGGTCGCGCCGGAGGTGAAAACAATTTCACGCGGATCCGCGCCGACCAGCTCAGCAATCTGATTACGGGCGATATCTACCGCCTCTTCAGCCTGCCAGCCAAAACGGTGAGAACGAGAAGCGGGGTTACCAAAAGTCCCGTCCAGGGTTAAAAACTGCATCATTTTCTCGGCAACACGCGGGTCCACCGGCGTGGTTGCGGAGTAGTCGAGATAAATCGGTAATTTCATTGCTCTTAAACTCCGTACATCACTCAATGCAAGGAACCAGGCAACCGGCTGGATGTACGACCGAGTACACGGGGCGAGTTAACGCCCCGGCCTGATTCTGAAATACTTATCTTTTTATTTACGCGCGCAGTTTAACGTTGATTGAATCCTGCGTGCGGTTGCTGCGTTGGGTTTCTTGCGTCTGCTGGCGGTCGGAGACATCCAGGATTTCCTGATTGTTAACCAGTTCGCCGAGGGTAATATTGTTCAGGAAGCCGGTCAGTCGATCACTCAGATCGCGCCACAGCGCGTGGGTCAGGCACTTATCGCCGCCCTGGCAGCCGCCTTTACCCTGACAACGGGTGGCGTCCACGGATTCATCAACCGCGCTGATGACTTCGCCTACCGCGATGCTGCCAGCGTCTTTACCGAGCAGATAACCGCCGCCGGGTCCACGTACGCTGGACACCAGGCCATTTTTACGTAAACGGGAGAACAGTTGCTCCAGATAGGAAAGTGAAATTCCCTGTCGTTCTGAAATATCTGCCAACGGAACCGGGCCCGCTTCGGAGTTGAGCGCAACGTCCAGCATCGCGGTCACGGCATAACGCCCTTTAGATGTCAGTCTCATGTCTTACTTAACCTCAAACTCGCCCCTGCCCGGGGTTTTTATTAATATGGGGATATTGCATAGCAGGGCCAAGTCTGACATTCCCGAGTAAATTGGTCAACTATTTACCTGACTAATTTAGTCAAGTATTTAGCGTTCCGTGCCGTATTCCGCTTTGCCCGGCGGCGCTATGCTTGCACGGGCCTACAGACGTCACTCTTTTTTATTCTGCTGTTCAATCGACGCCAGAATGCCGCGCAGGATGTTCAGTTCCTGGCTTTCAGGACGTGCGCGCGTAAACAAGCGGCGCAGTTTGTTCATGACCTGCCCTGGATGGCTTTCACGGATAAACCCGGTCGCCAGCAAGGTTTTTTCCAGATGCCCATAAAAGCGTTCGAGATCATCCACGAGGGGATACGGCGTCTCGTCGTGCGACTGCGCAGACTCACCGCTCTCTTGCGTCGCCAGCCAGGCCATCCGGACTTCATAGGCAATCACCTGTACCGCCATCGCCAGATTCAGCGAGCTGTATTCCGGGTTCGCGGCGATAGCGACGTGATAATGGCACTTCTGCAACTCATCGTTGGTCAGGCCAACGCGTTCGCGACCAAACACCAGCGCCACCGGCGCATGCGCCGCTTCGCTGATGCTTTTCAGCCCACATTCTCGCGGGTCGAGCATCGGCCACGGCAGCGTCCGTGAACGCGCGCTGGTTCCGACGACCAGACTACAACCTGCGAGCGCCTCGTCAAGCGTATCGACGATTTGTGCGTTGCCAATCACATCACTGGCGCCTGCCGCCAGGGCGATGGCCTGGGAATCGGGTTTTACAAGGGGGTTGACCAGCCAGAGATTGGTGAGGCCCATCGTCTTCATCGCACGGGCGACGGAACCCATATTGCCGGTGTGAGAGGTTTCAACCAGCACGATTCGAATATTTTGCAGCATTGGTTTTCTTCGATAAAAGATTATTTGCCCATATTATCATAAAGCGGAGACAGATTCCGAATTGGCTGCTATGATATGCGCCGTTTTTCCGTTCTTTAACATCCAGTGAGAGTAACCGATGCATCCGATGCTGAACATCGCCGTACGCGCTGCGCGCAAGGCGGGTAATTTAATTGCCAAGAACTACGAAACCCCGGACGCTGTAGAAGCGAGCCAGAAAGGCAGCAATGATTTCGTGACCAACGTTGATAAATCTGCCGAAGCGCTGATTATCGAGACAATCCGTAAATCCTACCCGCAACACACCATTATCACCGAAGAAAGCGGTGAGCACGCAGGCGAAGATCAGGATGTGCAATGGGTTATTGATCCACTGGATGGCACCACCAACTTCATCAAACGTCTGCCGCACTTCTCAGTTTCCATCGCCGTACGCATTAAAGGCCGTACTGAAGTCGCGGTGGTTTATGATCCGATGCGTAACGAGCTGTTCACCGCCACCCGTGGTCAGGGCGCACAGCTGAACGGTTATCGCCTGCGCGGCAGCACTGCCCGCGATCTGGATGGCACGATTCTGGCGACCGGCTTCCCGTTCAAAGCCAAACAGCACGCCCCCGCTTATATCAACATCGTCGGTAAACTGTTCACTGAATGTGCGGATTTCCGTCGCACCGGTTCTGCTGCGCTGGATCTGGCTTACGTCGCTGCCGGTCGTGTTGACGGTTTCTTTGAAATTGGTCTGCGTCCGTGGGATTTCGCCGCTGGCGAACTGCTGGTGCGTGAAGCGGGCGGCATCGTCAGCGATTTCACCGGCGGCCACAACTACATGACCACCGGCAACATCGTCGCAGGCAATCCGCGTGTGGTGAAAGCGATGCTGGCGAATATGCGTGAAGAATTAAGCGAGGCGCTGAAGCGCTAATCGCTCTGCCCGGCGACGTTCTGTTCGCCGGGCTTCCCCTCCTGGCACGGCAAAATTCTGTGAACTGCGTCTGCAATCCTTGCGCAAACCCCGGCGGCTGCGCTTTCGTCTGTCGATCCTTTAGCTATTCTTATCAAAAACCCTAACTGGAATCTGACAGATGATGAGTGAGATTGATGCACCATCTGCGCTTTCCAGTCCGCAGCGCCGCTGCCAGACGCTGCTGATGTTATCTCTTCCGGGGCAGGAAATTACCCATCAATACATCAGCAATGTGAATAATGTAGATGGCGACACCGCCAGACTGGATATCGCTGACATTAACAATGAGCTACAGCGCTACCATCGGCTCACCATCGTCACACATCATGACGGCTGCTACCGGATTGAAGGCACCCCACTCGATCAGCGCCTGTGTCTGCTGCACTGGCTGCGCCGTGCGCTGCGTTTATGCCCGGCGTTTATCAGCCATCACTACACGCCTGCACTGAAATCGCAGTTGAAGCTGGCGGGCATCGCCCGGACGTTATACGACGACACCAATTTGCAGGCGCTGATCAACCGTTGCGCACGCGGTCTGCACCGGCAGTTTGAATGCCGGGACCTGCATTTCCTGCGGCTTTATCTGCAATACTGTCTGCTGCAGCATCACCACGGGCTGACGCCCTCCTTCAACGCCGCGCAGCAGAACTGGACCGAGGCACGCATTGAGCATCAGGTGGCGGAAGAGATTGTTCGCCACTGGCAACGCCGCATTCACCAGCTTCCCCATGAAGATGAGCACCGCTTCCTGACGCTGCTGTTTATGATGCTCCGCACGCCTGATCCGGTACACGACGGGCATCTGCATGACCGCCGCCTGCAACTGGCGATCTCGCGGTTGATCGAACGCTTTCAGGGAATGACCGGTCGCGAATTCAGCGATGAACAGGGGCTGCGTGATCAGCTCTATATCCATCTCTCGCAGGCGCTGAACCGCTCGATTTTTAGCATAGGCATTGATAACAGCCTGCCGGAAGAGATTAACTATCTTTACCCGCGTCTGATGCGTACTACGCGGATTGCGCTGCATGAGTTTGAAGAGGATTTCGGCATTCGCTTTACCGAAGAGGAATCGGGGCTGGTGGCGGTGATTTTTGGTGCCTGGTTGATGCAGGAGAGCGAGCTGCACGAAAAGCAGGTGCTGCTGCTCACCGATGACAATCCGAATCTGGAAAATGAATTAGAACGGCAGTTGCGCGAGCTGACCCTGCTGCCGATCAACATCAAAAACCAGTCCGTCAGAGATTTCCAGAAAGAGGGCGCGCCCAAGGGCGTGGCGCTGGTAGTCACGCCGTACGCCGTGACACTGCCGCTGTTTTCGCCGCCGCTGATCCATGCCCGTGATCTGCTCAGCGAGCATCAGCGGCAGCAAATCTGCAAAATGCTGGAGACTTAATTCACCGCCTTCGGGCGTACAACCAGCGCCGGTACGGCGACCAGCGCCATCACCCAGAATACGCCCTGGTGCAGATGCTGATAAAGGAACCCGGCGAAAACGGTCATGACCGCGATGCTGCCGCCCATGGCAACCGCAGAGTACACTGCCTGCAGACGGATGACTTCGCTGCCCTGCCGCGCAGCAATATAGCGCATGGCCGCCAGATGGCAGACGGTGAAAGTGCCGCAGTGGAGGATTTGCGCGACGATCAACCACGGCAGCGCCGTCGTCCAGCCCATCAGGCTCCAGCGCACGATGCCGCACACCGCTGAAAGCAGCAGCAGATCCCGCGCGCTGAAACGGCGGAACACTTTTTTGCTCAACGCAAAGATGATCACCTCAGCGACAACACCCAGTGACCAGAGATACCCCACCGCCGACGCAGAATAGCCCGCCCCCTGCCAGTAAATGGCGCTGAATCCGTAATAAGCCGCGTGCGCGCCCTGTAACAGACAGACGCAGGCGAGGAACCGCCAGCTCTGCACCACCAGCGTACGCCAGGCCGGCCAGCCCGCGGCCTCCTGATGGCGGGCTTCGCCCTGTGGCAGCACTGACGGGCGCAGCAGCATGCCGAGCAGCATCGAGGCGATACCGAGGCTAATCAGCACCAGAATCGCCCGGTAATCAAACAGACTCACCAGTTTACCAGTCAGCGCCGAACCGATGACAAAGGCGACCGATCCCCACAGCCGCACCCGGCCATAATCCATGGTGATCTGTTTTTGCCAGGTATTCGCCAGCGCATCAGTGAGCGGCACCAGCGGCGAGAAAAAAAGGTTAAAACCAATCATCACCACCATCAGCCATGCCACATTTTGCCCGGCCCAGAACGCCAGTACAAACAACAGAGCGAGCAGTGCCAGCACGCGCAGCGCGGTAATAAGCCGTGAAGGATCGCTGACGCGGGGCGCAATCAGCAGGCTGCCGAGAAAACGGGCAATCAGCCCTGCCCCCAGCAAAATGCCGATGGTTTCCGGCGTCAGGCCCGTTCCCTTGAGCCAGACACTCCAGAAAGGCAGAAAAATACCGTAACTGAAAAAATAGGTGAAATAGCTGAGCGCCAGCCAGCGCGTGGAGTGCAAGACCATGATCCCTCCCGAAATGGTGGCGATAGTCTGGCGATAAACCCCGGCGGGCGCAAGCTTCCGGTTAACGGTGGGTTAACCTGATTCTGGCGACGTAGTGACCACAATTGACATGCCGAAGCGGGTTTCGTCACCTTTCTGCAGCAACACCAGCCCGGGCTGACCCGGCTGGCGGTGGGCGTTGATCGGGTGGCTCTGGGGTTCAAGACAGAGGAATGACTGACCCGACATCCTGAACAGCATCAGCCACGGAGTTTGCGCGAAAAGCGTGACACACATCACATCATTATCGATCTGCGCTCGTCCGCTCCAGCCGGAATAGCAGACGTTCAGCCATTCATCGCGCCCATACGTCGGGTGGCTGAAATCGGCGGCCTCCGGCAACTGTGGCTGCCATGCCTGCGGCAGATGCTGCTCCCCTTCCGGCCAGTAGCCGCTGGCGCTGAACTGCACGCGACTACGGGCGTTAAAATGAAACCAGGGATGAAACCCCAGCCCGTAAAGCATCGGCGTTGCGCCGCAGTGGGTCAGGTGTAATGTCGCATGCAGCACGTTGTCCTGAAGCTGATAACGCAAACGCGCCAGATAATCAAAACCGCAGGGATGCTGGCTGCGCAGTTGTAGTTCGCAACCGCTATCGGTCTGCGTCACCACCTGCCAGCGTTTCAGCCAGCCGTCGCCGTGAAGGTAAAAATCGGCATCCACCGGGCTCTGCGGCAGCGCTATCTCCCGACCCTGTAGCCAGAACCGGTTTTCCGCCACCCGGTTCGCCAGCGGCAGCATCGGAAACAGCGCGGCGGGATTTGCGGCGTCGTACAGCACCGGGCGCTGAAACGTCAGTGAAAAGAGCTGTTTCAGCGCACCGCCCTGCGGATCAATGCGCATCCGCAGATGCGCATTTTCCAGTTGCAGAACCCCGCTCATCAGCGCATTGACTCCGGATTCGCGCCTGCCGGGTGTTTCTGGTGCAGTTGCGCCAGTTGAGCTTCCAGCGCCTCCAGCGTCACACCTTTGGTTTCCGGGACATTACGCAGAATATAGAAATACCCCGCCGCACAGATAACCCCGTAGAGCAGGAAACTGCCCGCCGCGCCGAGACTGGCGTTCAGCAGCGGGAAGGTGTAGGTCAACAGGAAACAGGCAATCCACAGCGCCAGCGTGCCGAGCGACATCGCCAGACCGCGCACGCGGGTCGGGAAGATTTCTGACAGCAGCACCCAGGTCACCGGCGCCAGGGTCAGCGCGTAGATGGCGATCGCCGCGAGCACCAGTACCAGCACCGGCCAACCCATCACGCCCATGGCGTAAGCGCCGGCAATCAGCACGTAGATGACGGTCAGGCCGGACGCGCCGAGCAGCATCAGCTTGCGGCGGCCCAGTTTATCCACCAGCGGCAGCGCAGCAATGGTAAAGACGAGGTTGATGATCCCGGTCGCCACAATGGATTTCAGTGTGCCGTTGATATCAAACCCGGCGGAGGCAAAAATCTCCTGCGCGTAGTTAAAGATGACGTTAATCCCGCACCACTGCTGGAACACCGCCAGCACCATACCGATAATGACGATGGGTTTGATTTGCGGCTGCAACAGGGTGGAATACGAGACCTTATGATTGTCCTGTTGCAGGGTCTGGGCGATATCCTGCAACGTCTGTGCCGCATAACCTTTCGAGCCAATACGCTCCAGCATCGTTCTGGCACGCTCTGGTTTTCCGGCTTTCATCAGCCAGCGCGGCGATTCCGGGACAAAGAACATCAACACCAGGAATGCCAGTGCCGGAACCAGCTCCGCGCCAAACATCCAGCGCCAGCCCATCTGCCCGTTCCAGGTGTCGACCAGCATCTGCTGCGTCGCCCCACCTGGAACCGGATCGGCGATGATCAGGTTGATAAGCTGCGCCGCCAGCACGCCAATCACAATGGTCAACTGGTTCACGGCGACAAAGCGTCCACGTTTTTCCGCCGGGCTCACTTCCGCGATATACAGCGGACTGAGCGCGGACGCAAGACCGATACCGACACCGCCCACAATGCGGTAAATCACGAACATATCGAAACTGGTGGCGAGCGCGGTTCCCAGCGCCGAGGCGCTGAACAGAATAGCCGACAGGATCAGCGGCAGGCGACGCCCCAGTTTATCGGCACACCAGCCGGAAATCAGTGCGCCGAAGACGCAACCAGCCAGCGCGGAACTCATCGCCCAGCCCGACTGTGCCGGATCGGTGATGGAGAACCACGCCTCGTAAAATGGCTTCGCCCCGCCAATCACCACCCAGTCATAACCAAACAGCAATCCACCGCAGGCCGCGACCAGACAAATCGTCCAGACGTAGCCCATATTCAGTTGTGTCTGCGTATTGTTCATAAAAGTGCCTCTGTTGAGAGTGACGCAAAAATGCCGCACATCAGCGCATGGCGCAGCAGATGCGCTTTGTCATGAGCCGGGTTGAGTGTTAACAGACTTGCCATCGTCGCGTTGCAGGCGGTGAAATCACCTTCGCCGAGTTGCCCGAGCGCCGCGATGAACAGGCAGTGCTCGCGATGGTGATGAGATGGCGGCGTATCCAGCACCACCAGATCCGGCAACGATACGGCGAAAAAATCGGCTTCCGGGATGGTGTCCTGATGCGCCGCAACCCACTTCGCGAAGGCCTGGAAATGCCGCGCCGCTTCTGCTGTGCGACCGAGCGCCCGCATCGCCATGCCCTGCCAGAAGAGATAATCCGCGGGCTGATCGTTGTAATAGCGACCGGCATTGAGGCTGGAATCCCCCCGCGATGCCTGGCGGTAATGCGCCTGCGCCTGCTCATGATTGCCAAGCTTTGCCGCGCAGTAACCGAGCAGATACCAGATGTCGTTGTCGGTCTGCCCCGGCAGTCGCCCTTCGCCCAGATTGTGCGGGTAACGTAACGCGGCGGTTAACAGCCCCTGCGCCTCGCTGTACTGCCCTGCCGCGATGGCCATCAGCGCCCGGTGCTGCTGATTGAGCAGATACTGGCCGGTGACTTTGCCTTCACCCCCTTCCCACGGGTGAAACTCGCGCTCCTGCAATACCTGCGCCGCTGCGTCGTAGTGACCACTGCTGTTCCACAGGCTCAGCAACTCGGCGGTGAGATCATCGCGGCGCAGCACAACCGCCTGCCGTGCTTCAAGTCGGGAAAGCCGTTGCGCCACCGCTTCACCCAGTTGCTTGTTGAGGAAATCGAGTTCAAACAGGAAGCGGGCGTTCTCCGGCTCCAGGTCAACCGCCCGTTGCAGCGCGGCCAGTGCCTGCTGTGCATCCTGTTGCTTGTTCCAGGCGTAGATCCCCAGCAGACGGTACGCTGGCGCGAAATCCGGTCGCTGTTGCAGTGTTGCCTGCCAGCAGGTCACCGCCGGGGCATAACGCCGCTTGCTGTACCAGAAACAGCCCAGCAAATAACTGGCGAAAGGCGCGTCGCCGAGCGATTGCAGCATCTGTACTTCGTCGAGGGTATTGGGGAAACGGACATGGCGCGCATGCTGCGTTTCGGCGGTAGCGATAAGCCGCTGGCGGGCCGCAGGATCGGCCGTCAGCGAGGCCAGCCATAACAGCGGCAGCGCCTCCTGGCAGTCAAGGCTCTGCAACATCTCGCGGGCGGCATCGTTCTGCCCCAGAGACGTTAACCACCCCGCCAGCAGACAGGCGTTCGCCCCGCGCTGCCCGGTGACCTGACGCAACGTTCTCAGCGACGCCGTATCACGCAGGATCATCCAACGGACATAATGAAGCGGATAGTTCAGCGGGTAACGTTCCAGGCATTCACTGATGTACACCAGCGCGTCGGCATCGCCCTGTTGATGCGACAATGCCAGCGCCTTCAGCCCCATCGCCAGCAGGTTGCTGCCGTTGAATTGCAGGCTGAGATCGACATGCGCCAGCGCATCCTGCCAGTTGCCTGTTTTCGCCGCGAGACGCGCCAGCGACCACCAGGCCGCATCACGGCAGTTGCCGCTCCAGCTTGCTTTGAAATAGTGCTCGCGAGCGTCAGCCTCCTCGCCCTGACGCTCCAGCGCGCTGCCGAGCAGCATACTGGCTTCGCCGTCGCGCGGGTTTTTGTTCAGCCGGTGCGCTCTCGCCAGCGCGGCGCGGGCGCACTGTTCCGCCTGCGGCCAGTCGGCGCTGTTAAGCGCCAGCGTGCCCAGCGCGACGTTATTACGATAATCCTGGGGATCCAGTTCCAGCGCCCGGCGGTAATAATCCGCGGCAAAACGGCTGGCGTGGTTGTACTGCTCCAGATGCTGACCAATAAAGTACAGTTCATCGCTGTTGGTAATCTCCTGTGGCTGTGCGGGAGCGCGGGCTGGATCCGGCAGCGGAGTCTCTTCGGCGATATGTTCCTGATAGCTGAGCAGCATCTGGCCTGTGGCAGAACGAACCGTCAAAGTTAAGCGTTGCGAAAAACGGTCGGTCATCGTCTCCAGCCAGCTGTTGCCCGGCTGTAGCGACAGTGTGGTTTCCCACAACGACGCGCCGTCAGCGCTCAGTTCAACGACCACATCCTGCAACGGCGCAACGGCGTAAATCCCCAGCGTCAGTTGACCGTTTTCCCTTTCCAGTTTCAGCGCCAGAGAGGTGCTGGCGTTCTGCACCGTCGCCAGTTCGCTGTACGGCAGGAAGTTCTGCACAAACACTTTTTCTTCGTAAGGCGCAAGCCAGGTGAAATCGGGCTGGTTGTCGGTGAACACGCCCGTCATCAGTTCGATGTACGGACCGTTGCGATCAGTGAGATTGCGATCCCACGCCTGGCCGAAATCGTCATAGCCCCACGTCCACTGCTTTTTGCCCGGTGAAATATGGTGATCGGCAACGTGCAGCAGGCCGCCGCGCTCGCCGTGGTGATAGGCACCGACAAAATCGTAATCCGATTTTTCCGCCATGTAAGAGGTCGGCACCGGGACGTTTTTGTAGCGGGAGATATCGACGCCCGCCGAGTAATCCACTTTGTAGTAGGTGCCAGTGGCAATCGGGAACGCGGAGACGTCGCGCTTGCCGTGGTCAAACACCGCTGTGACATCCGGAGGAAAGACGCTCTGGTGATCGTCGCCGCCCTTCACTGCCGGATTCGCCCACCACAGGAAATGGCGCGGCGTGGCGTTGCCGTTGAAGACTTTGCCGGTAATTTCAATCAGCGCCCGATCGGGATACAGCGTGAAGCCGGTCATCACCTGCAAACCACGCATCGGCTCCGCTTCGCCCATCCAGACCGTTTGTGCGCCATCCTCTGACGCCTGAAGAGTGAAATCGACCGGCATGAAGGTAGTCGGACGGTGATGCTGCGGCCAGTTAAATTCGATACCGCCAGAGATCCACGGCCCCAGCAGCCCCACCAGCGCCGGTTTCACCACCTCGTTGTAATAGACAAAATCGCGCTGTTTGACTTTGTCGAAGGCGCGATGGATGCGCCCGCCGAGTTCCGGCAACAGCAGCACGCGGATGAAGTCGTTTTCCATCCACACCGCCTGATAGTCGCGCATTTCACGCTGGCCGGTCAGGGTATCGATCACGCCATACGGGTATACCGCCCCCGATGATCCCTGGTAGACGCGCTTTTCAAGAAACATCGGGTTCGTGTCTTCCGCCCCGGTCGTCCATGTGGGAAGTGAAAGCGTCTCCTGCCACACCTTTACTGAACCGTACATGCTGTTCTCCACTAAATGAAGTAAAGTAAAACCAAACATTGTGGGGAGTGTAGTGGGCGGTATCGTACATAAAGCAGTCAACGCTCACGCATTACAGTTAAGGGAGTTAAGTGTATGTTGCGATCCGGTTTCAATAATGCACGCGTCCGCGAGGCTAACAAGACTATTTTTCTGGCGCATCTGTGGCGGGAAAAACAGCTCAGCAAGTCACGGCTGGCACAGCTCACCGGGCTGTCGATTCCGGCGGTGAGCAACATTTTGCAGGAACTGCTGGATGAGGGAAAAATCAGCCATTCAACGGAAAAGCTGAGCGCCCGCGGTCTGAACAGCGGTAGCTATCAAATCCCGCTCAACGGTTCGTGGACGCTGTGCATGAACATCACACCTACCAGCATTGACAGTCAGCTGGCCGATGCCCGTTTGTTGCCGGTTGGCGAGCCGGGCCATCAGTCGTTCGACGCGCAAACCCCGCAAATACTGCTGAACCATATTGCTGAACACTGGCGCCAGTACCGGCTGTGCTTCCCGGATCAGCGGATCAACCTGGCGCTGGGGGTTCACGGGCAGGTCGATCCGGTCACCGGGGTGTCGCAGACCATGCCGCAGGCGCACTGGAAAACGCCGGTGGAGATGAAATATCTGCTGGAAGAGCGACTTGGAGTGCAGGTGCGTATGGATAACGACTGCGCCATGCTGGCGCTGGCGGAAAAATGGCAGAATCCGGCGGGATTACAGGATTTCTGCGTCATCAACGTCGATTACGGCATCGGCTCCTCGTTCGTGATTGGCGATAAGATCTGGCGCGGCAGCCTGTACGGCAGCGGTCAGATCGGCCATACCATTGTTAATCCTGATGGCGCCGCCTGCGACTGTGGCCGCTACGGTTGTCTGGAAACTATCGCCTCCCTCAGCGCGCTGAAAAAGCAGGCGCGGATCTGGCTGAAAACCCAGCCTGACAGCACGCTAAACCCGGATGCGCTCACCACGGCGGCGTTGATTGAAGCCTGGCGCAAAGGCGACGTGCGCATTCAGGCATGGGTGGAACACGCCGCCAGCGCCATTGGTCTCAGCCTGTATAACTTCCTCAACATTCTCAATATTAATCAGATCTGGCTGTATGGCCGTAGCTGCGCGTTCGGTGATCGCTGGCTGAACACCATCGTCCGGCAGACCGGGTTCAACCCTTTCGATCACGGTGACAGCCCGCAAGCGAAAGCGACACAAATCAGCTTCGGCAGGCTCAGTCGCGCTCAGCAAATTCTTGGGATTGGCTATCTGTATGTGGAATCGCAGCTGAATGAAGACGGCTGATAAGCGCGCACAACTGCCGTTTTTCCTGTCTCGATTCAGTTCACAAACTGGAAACATTTTTTACGATCAATTCTGCCGAAATGGAGGAAAAATCGCCTACCCCTGAACATAAATGATACAATTTTGTTAATTTTAAGTTTAATTAAGAGGTTTTATTAACATTTAAAACCCCACACCACATAAGATGAATGTTAAAAATAACTAAATTTTAACCTTAAATTATCCATATATTTACAATTTTGGGCATTAATCACATTCCTGAAAACTATAATTCATTCCCTCTTCCCTTCGTTGATAACCTCCTGTCCGTGACATGCCTCTGTCTCCCCAAAAGGTACAACTATGAAATTCAAACTCGCATTACTCAGTGCAACTCTGGTTTCTGCTTGCATGTTGTCCGGTCCTTCCTTTGCGGCGGAAAAATATGAAATCGCGGTGGTGGCGAAAGTCACCGGCATTCCGTGGTTCAACCGCATGGAAACAGGTGTTAGCGAAGCGGCTAAAAAATTGGATGTCAACGCGTATCAGACTGGCCCGTCAACGCCCGATCCTGCACAACAGGTGAAGGTGATTGAAGATCTGATCGCCAAAAATGTGAACGCGATTATCGTGGTGCCGAACGACGCCAAAGTGCTGGAGCCGGTGCTGAAAAAAGCCCGTGATAAAGGCATTGTCGTGCTGACCCATGAATCGCCTGACCAGCAGATCGGTCAGTGGGATATTGAAACCATCGACAGCGAGAAATACGCGCAGGCTAACATCGATGAGCTGGCGAAAGACATGGGTGGTAAAGGCGGGTATGCCATTTACGTGGGTTCTTTAACCGTGCCGTTGCATAACGCATGGGCGGACTCCGCCATCAAATATCAGAAAGAAAAATACCCGGATATGTTTGAAGTCACTTCGCGTCTGCCGGTAGCGGAAAGCATTGATAAGTCCTACGCCACCACGCTTGATCTGATGAAAACCTATCCGCAAATGAAAGGGATCATCGGTTTCGGTTCGCTCGGCCCGATTGGTGCAGGCCAGGCGGTACAGAAAAAACGCGCGAAAGATAAAGTGGCGGTGGTAGGTATTGCCATGCCTGGTCAGGCGGCGCCTTACCTGATGCGCGGCGATATCAAAAAAGCACTGCTGTGGGATCCGCGTGATGCCGGTTATGCGCTGGTAACGGTGGCTGATCAGTTGCTGCAGGGCAAAGCCGTCACCCAGGATCTGACCATCGATGGCTTAGGGAAAGCCGACGTCGACATGGACAAGAAAGTGATCCGCTTTAACAAGATCCTCGAAGTCACCAAAGACAACGCACAATCACTCGGTTTCTGAGGCATTCTGCCCGCACCAGGGAACCCTAACGCCGGCCGTCTGGCCGGCAATTATCACCCGGATTTACATTAGCGCCCTGCGGGGCGCTTGCAGGGGCATTGTCATGACAGACACCACCGCATTTATCACTCTTGAGAATATCAGCAAGCAATTCCCGGGCGTGCTGGCGCTGGATAACGTGAGCCTGACGCTGAATAAAGGCGAAGTTCACTGTCTGGCAGGACAGAACGGCTGTGGTAAAAGCACGATCATCAAAGTGATCTCCGGAGTGTATCACCCGGAAAAAGGAGCGCAGATATTACTCGACGGCAAACTGTTTCATCAGCTGACGCCGTCGCTGTCCGCTCATTATGGTATTCAGGTCATCTATCAGGACCTGTCGTTATTCCCCAATTTCAGCGTGGCGGAGAATATCGCCGTCAACCGCTATCTGCCGGGCGGCGATATCTGGGTCCGCCGCGGTGCGATGAAAAAACAGGCGCTGACCGCGATGCAGCGTATTGGTGTGCGCCTCGATCCCGATAAAAAAGTCGAAAAACTGTCGATTGCCGACCGCCAACTGGTGGCCATCTGCCGCGCTATCGCCGCCGATGCCCGGCTGGTGATTATGGATGAACCCACCGCCTCCCTCACCCGTCAGGAAGTTAACGGCCTGCTGCGGGTGGTCAACGAACTGAAAGCCGCCGGGATTTGCGTGGTGTTTGTCAGCCATCGTCTGGATGAGGTGATGGAAGTGGCAGACCGTATCAGCGTGATGCGCGACGGCAAGTTAGTCGGTACGTTTCCGGCGCAGGAACTCGACAGCCACGAGCTGGCTTTCCTGATGACCGGGCAGCGTTTTCATTACAGCCCGCTGCCTGAGAAACCGCCGGTCGAGCAGGAACCGATGCTGGAACTGCGCAATCTCAGCCGCAAAGGCAAATACCACAACATTAATCTCTCACTGCGTAGCGGCGAAATCGTGTCGATTGTCGGCCTGCTGGGCGCCGGGCGCACCGAACTGTGCCTGAGCCTTTTCGGCATGACCCACCCGGACAGCGGCGAAATCCGCATCAACGGTAAACCGGTCACGCTTCGCAATAACCAGGACGCAATAAAACATGGCATTGGCTACGTGTCGGAAGACAGGCTGACGCAGGGGCTTATTATGGAGCAGTCGATCTACGACAACACCATTGTCACGGTGTTCGACAAACTCCACACCCGTAGCGGTCTGCTCGACCACCAGAAAGCGCAGACGCTGGTCAACGATTTGATTCGCGAGCTGAATATAAAAGTCTCTGATCCCCAACTGCCGGTGAAAACCCTCTCTGGTGGCAACGCGCAACGCATCGCCATCGCAAAATGGGTGGCGACCAACCCGCGGATCCTTATTCTCGACTCCCCTACCGTCGGCGTGGATATCGCCAACAAAGAGGGGATCTATCAGATAGCCCGTAACCTGGCGGAACAGGGAATGGCGGTGCTGATGATTTGTGATGAGATCCAGGAAGCCAGGTATAACAGCCACCGTGTGCTGGTGATGCGCCGCGGTGAACTGGTGGCGGAATTTAATCCTCATCGTTGCCGCGAAGAAGAAATTGCTGAGGTGGTCAATGAATAACGCACGTCTTTCGCACCTGTTGGGACACCACGAATTCTGGCTGGGCCTGCTGGTAGTGGCGCTGGCCGTGGGGCTGAGCATCAGTACCGATGAGTTTCTGTCGCTGGGCAACCTGACGGACGTTGCCACCAGCTACGCTATTCTCGGCATCCTCGCCTGTGGGCTGTTCGTGGTGCTGATTTCCGGCGGTATTGATATCTCATTCCCGGCGATGACCGCCATTGCCCAGTATGTGATGGCCAGTTGGGTGATCGCCCATGGCGGCAACTTCGCGCTGGCGCTGCTGATTTCTGTTGCCGTCGGCCTGTTACTGGGGTTGATCAACGGCTTCCTGGTCTACTGGCTGCGCGTGCCGGCGATCATCATTACCATCGCCACGCTCAACGTCTATTACGGGCTGCTGGTCTACGCCACTAAAGGCACCTGGCTGTACGGCTTCCCGGACTGGTTTATGAACGGCATCAACTGGTTTTCCTTCACCGCCGCGGATGGCTATGACTACGGTCTGACGCTGCCCCTGCTGTGCCTGGCGGGCGTTATTCTGTTTACCGCGGTGCTGATGAACTCTACCCGTCTCGGGCGGCAGATTTACGCGATGGGCGGCAACCGTGACGCGGCGTCGCGCCTCGGGCTGAATCTGCTGAAACTGCATTTTTATGTCTACGGCTATATGGGGATCCTCGCCGGGATCGCCGCCGTGGTGCAGGCGCAAATCACCCAGTCTGTTGCCCCCAACTCGCTGCTCGGGTTTGAGCTGACGGTACTGGCGGCGGTGGTGCTGGGCGGCACCAGCATGAGCGGCGGACGCGGCACGCTCATCGGTACACTGCTCGGGGTGATCCTGCTGGCTTTTTTGCAGAACGGTCTGACGCTGCTCGGCGTCTCCTCTTACTGGCACACCGTCTTTAGCGGCGCCATTATCCTGGTCAGCATCAGCGCCACGGCCTGGAATGAAAAACGCAAACTCGCAAGGGAGCTTTGAGATGAAAGCGTTCGCAAGACTCTTACCCGGTGATGCCATCATCCGCCTGCAGTGCGTGATCATTATTGTGGTGGCAGTGGTCTTTTCCCTGCTGCTCGGCGGTCGCTTTTTCAGCATCGCCAATTTCCAGTCCATCAGCTCGCAATTACCGATTCTGGGCATGCTGGCGCTGGGGATGGGCATCACCATGCTGACCGGGGGAATTAACCTGTCGATCATCGCCAGCGCCAACGCCTGTTCACTGGCGATGGCTGCGGTGATTGTCAGCCATCCGGATAACCCGCTGTTTGTGGTGCTGGCGCTGCTGGCGGGCCTGCTGGTGGCGGTGGCTATCGGTACGCTGAACGGTGCGCTCATCGCCTGGGTTGGTGTCTCGCCGATCCTCGCCACACTCGGCACCATGACGCTGATTTCCGGGCTCAATATTTTGCTCTCCAACGGAACGGTGATTTCCGGTTTCCCGGCGGTGATCCAGTTTTTCGGTAACGCCATGGTGCTGGGGATCCCCGTTGCGCTGCTGCTGTTTATTCTGGTCGCGGTGCTGCTGTGGGTATTGCTTGAGCACACCACGCTTGGCCGCAGCCTGTACCTCGTGGGCTCGAACGAACAGGCCACCCGCTACAGCGGCGTGAACACCATCCGGGTACAAATTTCGGTGTATGTCATCTCCGCACTGCTGGGCTGGGCGGCGGCCATTCTGATGATGGCGAAGTTCAACTCCGCCAAAGCGGGTTACGGCGAATCTTACCTGCTGGTGACCATTCTGGCTTCCGTGCTGGGCGGCATTAACCCGGACGGCGGCTTCGGCCGGGTGATTGGTCTGGTGCTGGCGCTGGTGGTGCTGCAAATGCTGGAGAGTGGCTTTAATTTGCTGGGGATCAGCAGTTATCTGACGATGGCGCTCTGGGGCGCTGTGCTGATCCTCTTTATCGCATTACAGAATCGTAAAGCCTGATTTCAGGAGAAGAATAATGGCGAGTTACTTCATTGGTGTGGATGTAGGTACCGGAAGCGCCCGCGCAGGCGTGTTTGACCTGAACGGCAGAATGGTAGGACAAGCGAGCCGGGCCATTGAGATTTATCGCCCGCAGGCTGATTTCGTTGAACAATCCTCGGACAATATCTGGCAGGCGGTCTGTAACGCGGTGCGCGATGCGGTCAATCAGGCCGATATCAACCCGATTCAGGTCAAAGGATTAGGCTTCGATGCCACTTGTTCGCTGGTGGTACTGGATAAAGAAGGCAAGCCGCTGACCATCAGCCCTTCCGGGCGCAGCGAGCAGAATATCATTGTGTGGATGGATCACCGCGCCATTTCCCAGGCTGATCGCATCAACGCCCTGCACCACCGGGTGCTGGATTACGTCGGCGGGATTATTTCCCCGGAAATGCAGACGCCAAAACTGCTGTGGCTGAAACAGCATATGCCGAACACCTGGGCGAATGCCGGGTACTATTTTGACCTGCCGGATTTCCTGACCTGGCGCGCTACCAACGACGACACGCGGTCGCTGTGCTCGACTGTCTGTAAGTGGACCTATATGGGCCACGAAGACAAATGGGACGCCAGCTATTTCCGCGAGATTGGGCTGGAAGATTTGCTGGAGCATGATGCGGAAAAAATTGGCCGCTATGTGAAGACCATGGGCGAGCCACTCGGACATGGCCTGACGCAACGTGCCGCCAGCGAGATGGGGCTCATCCCCGGTACGGCGGTCAGCGTGTCGATTATTGATGCGCATGCCGGCACACTCGGTACGCTGGGGGCCAGTGGCGTGTCGGGCGATGTGGCAGATTTCGACCGCCGCATCGCGCTGATTGGCGGCACCTCAACGGGGCATATGGCTATTTCCCGGCAACCACGGTTTATTGGCGGTGTCTGGGGTCCCTACTATTCGGCCGTGCTGCCGGATTACTGGCTCAACGAAGGCGGACAGTCGGCGACCGGCGCGCTTATCGATCATATTATTCAGTCACACCCTTGCTATGAAACACTGCTGGCGCAGGCTAAAACCCAGGGACATACCATTTACGAAGCACTGAACGCGCTGCTGCGTAAGATGGCCGGTGAGCCGGAGAACATCGCCTTCCTGACCCGCGATATTCACATCCTGCCCTACTTCCACGGCAACCGCTCACCGCGCGCCAACCCGACACTGACAGGCGCAATGACCGGTCTTAAGCTGTCGCGCACCCCGGAGGATATGGCGCTGCATTATCTGGCGACCATTCAGGCCATCGCCCTCGGCACGCGGCATATCATCGAAACCATGAATCAGAGCGGTTATGCCATTGATACCATCATGGCGAGCGGCGGCGGCACCAAGAACCCCATCTTTGTGCAGGAGCATGCGAATGCGACCGGCTGCGCCATGTTATTGCCGGAAGAGAGCGAAGCCATGCTGCTCGGCGGCGCGATGATGGGCACGGTGGCGGCGGGTGTCTTCGACACCTTCCCGGAAGCAATGTCGGCGATGAGTCGCATCGGCAAAACGGTAACGCCGCAGACCAACCGCATCAAACAGTATTACGACCGTAAATATCAGGTGTTTCACGAGATGTATCAGGATCACATGAAATACCGCCAGCTGATGCAGGAGGACGCATGAGCAGCCCATGGCAACAGGCCACCGATACGTGGAAACTCTACAGTGACGCGCTGGCCGGGTTGGGTCAGCATCTGAACGAGACGGTCTGGCAGCAACTGATGGCGGAACTGCGCGGCTGCAAAGGCAAAATCGTGGTCACCGGCGTCGGCACGTCCGGCATTGCGGCGCGCAAAATTGCCCATATGTTCGCCTGCGTCGAGCGCCCGGCAGTCTACCTGAGCGCCACCGATGCCGCTCATGGCGATCTCGGTTTTCTGCGGGCGGACGATCTGGTGATTATGCTCTCCCGCGGCGGCAACTCCGACGAGCTGACCCGCCTGCTGCCGGGGCTGGCGAGCCGTAATGTTCCGGTGATTAGCGTGACGGAAAACCCGGCGTCGGCGATAGCGCAGGCCTCGCGGCTGGTGATCTCCACTGGCGTGCGGCGCGAAGCGGATCCCCTCGACATGCTGGCAACGACGTCTATTGTGCTGGTACTGGCGATTTTCGACGCCGCCTGCGTCTGCCTGATGAACGAGAGCGGCTATTCGAAGGAGACTCTGCTGGCGGTCCATCCGGGAGGTGATGTGGGGCTGACGTTGCGTCAGGAGCAGTAATTTTCACCAGCGGGTGGCATGGCAGAGCAGGAAAATGTGTATTACGTTTAAATCACACCTGTTAAGAGGGAACTGTCATGCAATCGCTTCGCTATTTTGAGTTTGGTCAGTCACGTCATCTGTTGCTGTTGATTGCCCGCATCGCCATCGTGCTGCTGTTCATCATTTTCGGTTATCCGAAAATGCTCGGTTTCAGTGGTACCGTGCAGTATATGGCGAGCTCCGGTGCGCCGTTGCCCACGCTGTCGGCGATTGTCGCGATCATTATGGAAGTCCCGGCGGCGATCCTTATCGTGCTCGGCTTTTTCACCCGTCCGCTGGCGGTGCTTTTCATTATTTATACGCTGGGAACGGCGTTGATTGGTCACCACTACTGGAATATGAGCGGCGACGCCGTGGTGCCGAATATGATTAACTTCTATAAAAACGTGAGCATCGCAGGCGCGTTTATCCTGCTGGCGATCACCGGGCCGGGGGCGATTTCCCTCGACCGACGCTAGAAACAGAAAAGGCCGCTAACGCGGCCTTTTTTATGGAAGCGGGATTATGCGTAAACCGGGAAGCGGGCGCAGATATCCAGCACTTTGCCTTTGATGCGCTCGATGTTTGCTTCGTCGTTGATGTTGTCCAGCACATCACACATCCAGCCAGCCAGCTCTTTCACTTCCGCTTCTTTAAAGCCGCGGCGGGTGACAGCCGGAGAGCCGATACGAACACCGGAGGTCACAAACGGGCTCTTCGGATCGTTCGGTACGCTGTTTTTGTTCACGGTGATATTGGCACGACCCAGCGCGGCGTCTGCTTCTTTACCGGTCAGGTTTTTATCGACCAGATCCAGCAGGAACAGGTGGTTTTCAGTGCCGCCAGACACCACTTTGTAGCCACGGTTCAGGAACACTTCCACCATCGCTTTGGCATTTTTCGCCACCTGCTGCTGGTAAACTTTGAACTCTGGCTCCATCGCTTCTTTCAGCGCCACGGCTTTCGCCGCGATAACGTGCATCAACGGGCCGCCCTGTGCGCTTGGGAACACCGCAGAGTTCAGTTTCTTGTACAGCTCTTCGTCACCGCCTTTCGCCAGGATCAGGCCGCCGCGCGGACCCGCCAGCGTTTTGTGGGTCGTGGTGGTCACCACGTGCGCATGCGGAACCGGGTTCGGATACACGCCAGCGGCAATCAGACCGGCGACGTGCGCCATATCGACGAACAGGTATGCACCGATGCTGTCAGCGATTTCACGCATTTTTGCCCAGTCAACTATACCGGAGTAAGCAGAGAAACCACCGATAATCATTTTCGGTTTGTGGGTCTGCGCCTGCTTCGCCATGTCTTCGTAGTCAATTTTACCGGTCTCATCAATACCGTAAGGAATGATGTTGTACAGTTTGCCAGAGAAGTTAACCGGAGAGCCGTGCGTCAGGTGACCGCCCTGCGCCAGGTTCATACCCAGAACGGTATCGCCCGGTTGCAGCAGCGCAGTGTAAACCGCGAAGTTAGCCTGCGAGCCGGAGTGCGGCTGCACGTTCGCGTAGTCAGCGCCGAACAGTGCTTTCGCACGATCGATCGCCAGTTGCTCAACGATATCCACATATTCGCAGCCGCCGTAGTAGCGCTTGCCAGGATATCCTTCCGCGTATTTGTTGGTCAGCTGAGACCCCTGCGCCTGCATCACGCGCGGGCTGGTGTAGTTTTCGGAGGCGATCAGTTCGATGTGCTCTTCCTGACGTACTTTTTCCTGCTCCATAGCCTGCCACAGTTCGGCATCATAATCGGCAATGTTCATTTCACGCTTTAACATCCGCATCTCCTGACTCAGCTAACAATAAAATTTCAACCCTGAAAAGGGGTCCGGTTTGGACAACGGCCAACAGTATAACTGATTAGTTGTGTGATAACAGGTCTTGACAAAGTAATTTACGCAAACGATTACGTCGTGATGCCACAAGGAATTGAGGAATAAAGCACTTCTCATTACTTAAGGATTTCTTTTCAGGTTTGTGATGCAAATTTTTCACGCAGCAAAGATCCATTTACAACGCAGGGGTATTTTTATAAGATGCATTTCAAATGCATCATTAAGATAACATAAAAAAGGAAGTTGCTATGCTCGACGCGCAAACCATCGCTACGGTTAAATCCACCCTCCCTCTTCTGGTCGAAACCGGTCCAAAACTCACTGCCCATTTTTATGATCGCATGTTCACCCATAACCCGGAGCTCAAAGAAATTTTCAACATGAGCAACCAGCGTAACGGCGATCAGCGTGAAGCCCTGTTCAATGCCATCGCCGCTTACGCCAGCAATCTGGACAATCTGGCGGTGCTGTTGCCGGCGGTGGAAAAAATCGCCCAGAAACACACCAGTTTTCAGATCCAACCGGAGCAGTACAACATTGTCGGCAGCCACTTGCTGGCGACTCTGGACGAAATGTTCAACCCCGGTCAGGAAGTGCTGGAGGCGTGGGGCAAAGCCTACGGCGTGCTGGCGGGTGTGTTCATCAACCGTGAAGCGGAAATTTACCGGCAAAACGCAGGGAAACAAGGCGGCTGGGAAGGCACACGCGCGTTCCGTATCGTCAACAAAACCCCGCGCAGCGCGCTTATCACCAGTTTCGAGTTCGAACCAGTAGACGGCCAGCCGGTGGCGGATTATCAACCCGGGCAGTATCTCGGCGTCTGGCTGAAGCCGGAAGGGTTTGCGCATCAGGAAATTCGCCAGTACTCACTGACCCGCAAACCGGACGGCAAAGGTTACCGCATCGCCGTGAAACGCGAAGATGGCGGACAGGTGTCATCCTGGCTGCATAACAGCGCCAGCGTCGGCGACGTGGTACATCTGGCGGCGCCAGCAGGCGATTTCTTTATGAACGTTGAGCCGACAACGCCAGTGACGCTAATTTCTGCAGGCGTGGGTCAGACGCCGATGCTGGCGATGCTGGATACGCTGGCGCACCACGGCCATCAGGCACAGGTGAACTGGTTCCATGCCGCCGAAAACGGCAATGTCCATGCCTTTGCCGATGAAGTGGCGGTGCTCGGCAGCAAACTGCTCAACTTCAACGCCCACACCTGGTATCGTATTCCGCAGGAAGGCGACCGTTTTGACAGCGAAGGGATGATGGATTTAACAGCGCTGGAAGGTCAGTTCACCGATCCGCAAACCGAGTTTTATCTGTGCGGTCCGGTCGGTTTCATGCAGTTTGCCGCGAAGCAGCTGGTGACGCTGGGAGTGAATCAGGAGCACATTCATTACGAATGCTTTGGCCCACATAAAGTGCTGTAAAAAGGAATGACGTCCTCTCGCCCGTCGCGGTGAGAGGACGTTTTTTTATCAGATTGCCGCGTCGTCTTCTTCGCCCGTACGGATGCGAACCACCCGCGCCACATCAAAGACGAAAATCTTACCATCGCCAATTTTGCCGGTCTGCGCGGTACGAATGATTGTGTCCACGCAGGTATCGACGATGTCGTCGGTCACGACGATTTCAATTTTCACTTTCGGCAGGAAGTCCACCATGTATTCCGCGCCACGGTACAGCTCGGTATGCCCCTTCTGACGGCCAAAACCTTTGACTTCCGTTACCGTCATCCCGGTGATACCAACTTCTGCCAGCGCTTCACGCACATCGTCGAGTTTGAAGGGTTTAATAATCGCATCAATCTTTTTCATGGTGTTCCTGTCTTTATACGCGTAACCGGTTGCTTACCGTATCATATCGTCGGAAAAATTCGTCGGAAAAAATGAGGTACTACTCTTTAAAATCATTCGCGTCCAGCTCGTGGCGGGACAGAAGCTTGTAGAACTCTGTGCGGTTGCGACCTGCCATACGCGCCGCGTGCGTTACATTGCCGCGGGTGATCTGCAACAGCTTGCGCAGGTAGTTTAGCTCAAACTGATTCCGTGCCTCGACAAAGGTCGGCAGCGCGGTGTTTTCGCCTTCCAGCGCCTGCTCCACCAGCGCGTCACTGATGACCGGCGATGAGGTGAGCGCCACGCACTGCTCAATGACATTCACCAGCTGGCGCACGTTGCCGGGCCAGCTCGCGGCCATCAGGCGTTTCATGGCATCGGTAGAAAACGCGCGCACAAACGGCTTGTGACGATCCGCCGACTGGCGCAGCAGATGATTCGCCAGCAGCGGAATGTCTTCCGTACGCTCGGCCAGCGCCGGGATCTTCAGGTTCACCACGTTCAGTCGATAAAACAGATCTTCGCGAAACTCGCCGCGCGCCATCGCTTTGGGCAGGTCGCGGTGTGTGGCGGAGATGATGCGCACGTCGATGTCGATATCCCGGTTGCTGCCCAGCGGGCGCACCTTACGCTCCTGAAGGACGCGCAGCAGTTTGACCTGCAATGAGATCGGCATGTCGCCGATCTCGTCCAGAAACAGCGTGCCGCCTTCCGCCGCCTGGAACAGCCCTTCACGGTTGCTGACCGCGCCGGTAAAGGCACCGCGCGCATGACCAAACAGCTCCGATTCCAGCAATTGTTCCGGCAAGGCGCCGCAGTTAATGGCGATAAATGGTTTACTGCTGCGCGAGCTGGCGTTGTGGATCGCCTGGGCAAAAATCTCTTTCCCGGTGCCGCTCTGCCCGACGATCAACACGCTGACATCCGATTGCGCCACCATTCTGGCCTGCTCCAGCAGACGCAGCATCAGCGGGCTACGGGTGACGATGGATTCCCGCCACTGGTCGTCACCCGCGGGCGCCGAGTGCTCCAGCGCCTCATCGATGGCTTTGTACAGCGCATCACGGTCGACAGGTTTGGTGAGAAAGCTGAACACCCCTTTTTGCGTGGCGCTGACCGCTTCCGGGATCGAGCCGTGCGCGGTGAGGATGATCACCGGCATTCCCGGCTGCACTTTCTGGATCTCGGCAAACAGTTGCAGACCATCCATCTCGTCCATTCGCAGATCGCTGATGACCAGATCTATCTTTTCCCGCGCCAGCACGCGCAACCCTTCCTGACCGCTCTCGGCAGTGACAACGCTGTACCCTTCGCTGCTGAGCCGCATGCCAAGCAGCTTGAGCAGACCGGGGTCGTCATCAACCAGTAAAAGACGGGCGGGCTTGCGGGTGATCATGGCTTATCCTCATCAGACGGAGCGTCATCCTTCGTGGCCGGGGGTTTATCCCCGGCATGACTGGCATCCGGATTGAAATTCCCGGCGGGTTTGCGGGTAGAAAGCTGACGTTCAATATCCGTCAGGTTCTCCAGTTTTCGGGTGGTGAGATCCAGTTGCGAGCGCAGGTGTTGCTGTTGCTGGCGCAGGATGTCCAGCTCGCTGTCGCTGGTCTGTTGCAGTTTCGCATAGCGTGAACGCTCGTCTGAGAGCTGCAATTGCTGCGCCTGCCCGTCACGCCATAGCTCGAACAGCGGACGTACCTGCGTCGGGATTTGACGGCTCTGGGCATCCATGTGCGCCAGCAGTTCGCGGCGTTCGACCGGGTTAATTTTGGCATTACCCAGCAAAATGCCGCGCTTGAACGCCTCCTGCCAGCGTTCACCATCTAGCATACGGGCTTCGGTACGCGCCTGTTCCGGCGTTAAGCGTTCCGCGCAGTCGATGCCGCGCAGCCAGTAGAGCGGGTTTTTGTCAGTGATTTCACCAGTCAGCGACCAGATATCGGCACAATCGGTCGACAGGAAATCCGCAACCTGTTGCTGTGGCAGGTTTTCGTCTATTTTATCGCCAACGGCATGGTGGATCAGGCCCGATGTACATCCGGCCAGCATCAGGCTGGACATCGCCGGGAAGATGACGCGACGCCAGCGCACCGCGTTAAAAATTGAGGCTAAGAAATGGGACATATTCACCAGACTGAAATTTATTTGTGTGTGTGTTCTGGCCCGAAGGCAGGGAGCTCGATGCGAAAACAGACGTCGCCCGTGCTGTCATCCACAAGATTGAGTTCGCCATGCATACGGCGTACGCAATCTCTGGCAATGCTTAATCCCAGCCCACTCCCTTTTACCGCACCTTTACGCTGATGGCTCCCCTGGTAGAACGGTTCAAAAATCATTCCGCGCTCGGCCTCAGGTATTGGCGTTCCCGTGTTCACAACGTCAATGCGTACCTTCTCACCCAGGGTACGGCTGCGAATATAAATGTTACCGGATTCAGCACCGTAGTGCACCGCATTAGAGTAGAGATTATCCAGTACGCTCATTAACAGCATCGGCTCAGCATGACACTCGCGCGCGTCGAGCATCACCTCGGTATGCATCATTTTAGCCCGTGCCGGTAAACTGTGGGCGGAGACGACCATTTCCACCAGCGAGGCGATATCAACATTTTCCATTTCCGTCGCGCTGTCGGCCAGTTTGCGGTTGTAGTCCAGCAACTGTTCAATCAGCTTTTGCAGATTGCGGCTGCTGTCGTCAAGAATGTCGACCACCTCTTTTTGTTCCGGCGTCAGCGTACCGACCACCTCATCCGCCAGCAATTCAGTGCCTTCACGCATGCTGGCGAGCGGCGTTTTCAGTTCATGGGAAAGATGGCGCAAAAACTGGTGACGCTGCGATTCCAGCCAGGCAAGGCGCTCGCTCAGCCAGATGATGCGCTGCCCGACCGAACGCAGTTCACGCGGCCCTGTGAATACCACGGTATTCCCCAACGACCGCCCTTCCCCCAGCCGGTTGATCATACGCTCAATGCCCTTCACCGGGCCGATGATCATGCGGGTGAACAGCAGCACCATCACCAGACTCACCAGGAACAGCACCAGCGCCTGCCAGCCAAAGAACTGTCCGCGCTCGGCGATGGCATGCTGAAGTTGCTGCCCGCGCGAGAAAACCACCGTGCGGGTGGCCTGCACCATTTCAGTATTGGCGCTGGCGAACGCTTCCAGCCGTGCTGCTGATGACGCGTCCGGCCCGCTGTTTTTGCACTGGATAGTTTCCAGCGCGTCCAGATCTTCGCGCAGCGACTGATATAGTTTGTCGTCCGGCAGAATACCTGCGTGCGCGTCCAGCATCTCGGCGTAGCGCCGCCGCTGGCTCTGATAGACTTTCGCCAGCGTCGCGTCATCCAGCACACAGTACTGGCGATAGCTACGCTCCATCTCCAGCGCCACGTTGGTCATCGCTTCGCTGCGGCGGGCATCAATTAGCGTGGTACGGTTCGTTTGCGCCGCCTGTGCGCTCAGCGTATTCAGGCTCTGCCAGGCCTGCCAGGCCAGCACCAGCAGCGGCAGCAGGATCAGCAAAAAGGAGAGCATGACCAGCTGACGCAACGAGCGAGGGAAAAGAGACCAGCGTTTCAATGATTTCGTCTCAACATTTAAGCATTCAGGAAGGTTAACTGAGGACGAGGTACAGATACAACAAAGCCGGGTAAAAACCCGGCTTTATCATGAAATAAGGCGGTGCCTAACTCGACGTTTCGCCCGGAGGTTGATATAGCTACGCTGATATCAGAAGTTGGACGGCAGGCACCTGTTTGTGCGTCATTCGAGGTTTATGTAGCACGTCCCGAAGGGGCTGACATAAGAGAGTGAATGAGCCACTGCTAAGTATTATGCACTAAGCATGCCATCTTTCAAAACTATTTATTAACATAATGATATCTATGTATTTTATTGATAATCAGTAGGGTGTTGGCTTGGTACATCTTTTAACCACAGTGTCTCTGATTAGCAACAGCATCATCGCGGTTTATTAACATCGTTATAAATCAATAAGTTAAATGTCTCTTTTTGGCGACACTCAAAACCATCTGCTGTCGCATTATCGCGACAGATAAAAAAGCCCGGTGGCGCTTCGCTTACCGGGCCTACAAAAAACCACAGGCCGGGCAAACGCAGTGCCGCCCGGCGCTATCGCTATATCCGCGTTTAACCCAGCTGTTTACGCGCGTTGCGGAAGATACGCATCCACGGGCTGTCCTCGCCCCAGTTTTCCGGGTGCCAGGAGTTCGATACTGTACGGGCAACGCGTTCCGGGTGCGGCATCATGATGGTGACGCGACCGGTTTCGCTGGTGACTGCGGTGATCCCATTTGGCGAGCCGTTCGGGTTCGCCGGATAGGTTTCGGTGACGTTACCGAAGTTATCCACGTAACGCAGCGCTACCAGCCCTTTGCTTTCCAGCGACGCCAGATGCGTGTCATCACGCACTTCCACACGCCCTTCGCCATGCGAAACAGCAATCGGCATCTGCGAACCTACCATGCCCTGCAACAGCAGCGACGGGCTTTGCGTCACTTCTACCAGGCTGAAACGCGCTTCAAAGCGGTCAGAATGGTTACGCACGAAACGCGGCCACAGCGAACTGCCTGGAATTAACTCGCGCAGATTAGACATCATCTGGCAGCCGTTACAGACACCCAGCGCCAGCGTCTGCGGACGGTGGAAGAAGGTTTCGAACTCATCGCGAACGCGGCTGTTAAAGAGGATGGATTTCGCCCAGCCTTCACCCGCGCCCAGTACGTCGCCGTAAGAGAAACCGCCGCAGGCCACCAGCGTCTGGAAATTCCCCAGCCCGATGCGCCCCGCCAGCAGATCGCTCATGTGTACGTCGATGGCGTCGAAACCAGCGCGGTGAAATGCCGCCGCCATTTCCACGTGGGAGTTAACGCCCTGCTCACGCAGAACCGCCACTTTCGGACGCGCGCCAGTGGCAATGTAAGGTGCCGCGACATCGTCATCGATGTCGAAGCTGAGCGTCACGTTCAGACCCGGATCGTTATCGTTGGCTTTCGCGTTGTGCTCCTGATCGGCGCATTCCGGGTTATCGCGCAGGCGCTGCATCTGCCAGGTGGTTTCTGCCCACCATAGACGAAGCTGCGCGCGGCTTTCGCGGTAAACGCTTTGCCCGTCCGACTCAATAATGAATTGATCACCCGTCACCGCCTGGCCAAGGTAGTGAATGCAGTCACCGAGGCCATGTGTCGTCAGCAGCGCTTCAACGGCTTCCCGATCCGCCGCGCGAACCTGGATCACTGCGCCCAGCTCTTCATTAAACAGTGCCGCCAGATGATCGTCGCCCAGCGCGGCGATATCCACCTGCACGCCACAGTGACCGGTGAAGGCCATTTCCGCCAGCGTCACCAACAGACCGCCGTCAGAACGGTCGTGATAGGCCAGCAGTTGACGCTGCGCCACCAGCGCCTGCATGGCGTCGTAGAAGCCTTTCAGTTGTGCCACGTCACGCACGTCAGCCGGTGTGTCACCAAGCTGACGATAAACCTGCGCCAGCGCCGTCGCGCCGAGCGCGTTACGCCCCTGACCGAGATCGATAAGCAGCAGCGCGTTATCCTCGGTAGAGAGCTGCGGCGTCACTGTGCGACGTACGTCTTCCACACGGGCAAACGCGGTGATCACCAGCGACAGCGGCGAGGTCATTTCGCGCTGCTCGCTGCCTTCCTGCCAGCGGGTTTTCATCGACATCGAGTCTTTACCCACCGGGATGGTCAGCCCCAGCGCCGGACACAATTCTTCGCCCACCGCTTTAACGGCTTCATACAGACCCGCGTCTTCACCCGGGTGCCCTGCCGCCGCCATCCAGTTAGCGGAGAGTTTGATGCGTTTGATGTCGCCAATCTGCGTCGCCGCGATGTTGGTCAACGCTTCGCCGACGGCCAGACGTGCCGAGGCGGCAAAATCGAGCAGCGCAACCGGCGCACGTTCGCCCAATGCCATCGCTTCACCGTAGTAGCTGTCGAGGCTGGCGGTGGTCACCGCGCAGTTCGCCACCGGCACCTGCCACGGGCCAACCATCTGATCGCGCGACACCATACCGGTGACGGTACGGTCGCCGATGGTGACGAGGAAGGTTTTTTCAGCCACTGCCGGAAGGTGCAGAACGCGGTTCACTGCATCGGCAACGGTAATCCCCTGACGGTTCAGCGCATCGCCTTTGGCGGTGAGTGTCGTCACGGTGCGGGTCATTTTCGGCGTTTTGCCGAGCAGCACATCCAGCGGCATATCAATCGGCTGGTTGTCGAAATGGCGGTCGTTCAGCGTCAGATGCTGCTCTTGTGTGGCTTCACCAATCACCGCATACGGCGCACGCTCGCGGCGGCACAGGGCGTCAAACAGCGACAGCTGATCAGCGGAAACCGCCAGCACGTAGCGCTCCTGGGATTCGTTACACCAGATTTCCAGCGGGCTCATGCCCGGTTCGTCGCTCAGGATGTCGCGCAGTTCAAAGCGCCCGCCGCGACCGCCGTCGCTGACCAGTTCAGGCATGGCGTTAGACAAACCGCCCGCGCCGACGTCGTGGATAAACAGAATCGGGTTGTCATTGCCCATCTGCCAGCAGCGGTCGATCACCTCCTGGCAGCGGCGCTCCATTTCCGCGTTGTCACGCTGAACGGAGGCAAAATCGAGATCGGCATCGGACTGGCCGGAAGCCATGGACGACGCCGCGCCGCCGCCGAGACCGATGTTCATCGCCGGGCCACCCAGTACGATCAGTTTCGCACCCGGCGGGATCTCGCCTTTCTGCACATGGTCGGCGCGAATGTTGCCAATACCGCCCGCCAGCATGATCGGCTTGTGATAACCACGCAGCTCTTCGCCGTTGTGGCTGTTCACCTTTTCTTCATAGGTACGGAAATAGCCGTTCAGCGCCGGGCGACCAAATTCGTTGTTGAACGCCGCGCCGCCGAGCGGGCCTTCTGTCATGATATCCAGCGCGGTGACGATGCGATCCGGCTTACCGAAATCTTCTTCCCACGGCTGTTCAAAGCCCGGAATACGCAGGTTAGAGACCGAGAAACCCACCAGCCCGGCTTTCGGTTTTGCGCCGCGACCGGTTGCGCCTTCATCACGAATTTCACCGCCGGAGCCGGTTGCCGCGCCCGGCCATGGCGAAATCGCCGTCGGGTGGTTGTGCGTTTCAACCTTCATCAGGATATGCGCTGCTTCCTGGTGGAAGTCGTAGCGCCCGGCGTTGTGGTCGGCAAAGAAACGCCCGACCTCAGAGCCTTCCATCACCGCCGCGTTGTCTTTATAGGCAGACAGTACGTGATCCGGCGTTTTCTCGAAGGTGTTTTTAATCATTTTGAACAGCGACTTAAGCTGCTGTTCGCCGTCGATCACCCAGTCGGCGTTAAAGATTTTATGACGGCAGTGCTCAGAGTTGGCCTGCGCGAACATATAGAGTTCGATGTCGTTCGGGTTGCGACCGAGTTTTTCAAACGCGGCCTGCAGATATTCAATTTCGTCATCCGCCAGTGCCAGGCCGAGACGCTGGTTAGCGTCAATCAGCGCCTGCCGCCCCTGCCCCAGCAGATCAACCGCCGTGACCGGTGCCGGTTGATGATGGGCAAACAGTTTTTCCGCTTCATCCAGAGAGGTAAACACGCTCTCCATCATACGATCGTGCAGTTCTGCTGCTACAGCGTCCCACTGTTCCGGGGTCAGCGTGCTCGCGTCGACATACCAGGCGACGCCGCGCTCCAGACGAACCACCTGCGATAATCCGCAGTTACGGGCGATGTCGGTTGCTTTGGAAGACCAGGGGGAGATGGTGCCAGGGCGAGGTGTGACGAGCAGCAGTTTTCCGGTGGGGGCATGGCTGCTCAGGCTTGGGCCATACTTGAGCAGACGTTCAAGCCGGGCATGTTCTTCACCGGCGAGCACGGCGCTCAGTTCGGCAAAATGAACATATTCAGCATAGATATCGCTGACCGGAAGGTTGGCTGCCTGGAAGCGCGTCAGTAATTTGTTGATCCGAAATGCCGACAGTGCAGGCGAACCTCGCAGAATTTCCATCATATGTCTCTCGTCTTCTGGGTTTCAGTGTACGCAAGGGGGAAAACGGGCGTCATTATAGAGGATCCTGGGCGGCGACGTAACCGTTTGCGTCGAAATAAAATCGCCGCTTTGTTTTGTCAATTGGTGTGACTTATCTCTCTAATTAGTTGCCAACTGGCGCATTGTTAAGCAAAATGCCGCTCACATATCTCAATCTCCCTGACATCATTATGGTAACGGCTGACTGATATTCACTCAGCGCAGAGAATTAACTAATTGAAAAAATTAAAGATTAATTATCTGCTTATCGGTGTTGTTGCTCTGCTGCTGGCAGCGGCCCTTTGGCCATCTATTCTCTGGTTCGGCAAAGCCGATAACCGCATCGCGGCGATTCAGTCGCGGGGTGAGCTGCGCGTCAGCACTATCGCCTCGCCGCTGACCTGGAGCAACATCAATAATAAAAATGTCGGCCTGGATTATGAGCTGGCACAACAGTTCGCCAATTATCTGGGCGTGAAACTGACTATTACCGTTCGCCAGAACATCAGCGAGCTGTTTGATGATCTCGATAACGACGACGCCGATATGCTGGCCGCCGGGCTGGTGTACAACACCGAGCGTGTTAAAAACTACCAGCCGGGGCCAATCTATTATTCCGTGTCACAACAGCTGGTCTACAAAGTGGGAAATCCCCGCCCGCGCTCGCTGGAAAACCTCAACGCGCAGCAACTGACCATTGCGCCGGGACATGTCGCCATCAACGACCTGCAAGCACTGAAGGAAAAAAAGTACCCCAACCTCTCCTGGACGGTGGATGACAAACGCGGCACCGTGGCGCTGATGGAAGACGTGATTGAAGGCAAAATCAATTACACCATCGCTGATTCGGTGGCGATCAGTCTGTTCCAGCGCGTGCACCCGGAACTTGCCGTGGCGCTCGACGTCACCGATGAACAGCCAGTGACCTGGTTCAGCCTGAAAGACGAGGACAACACTCTGTCGGCGGCGATGCTCGACTTCTTCAATAATATTAATGAAGACGGCACGCTGGCCCGTCTGGAAGAGAAGTATCTGGGTCACGGCGAAGACTTTGATTACGTTGATACCCGCTCTTTCCTGCGCGCGGTCGACAGCACCTTGCCTGACCTGCAACCGATGTTTGAAAAGTATGCCCAGGAGATCGACTGGCGTCTGCTGGCCGCTATCTCTTATCAGGAATCGCACTGGGATCCACTGGCCACCTCGCCGACCGGGGTTCGCGGTCTGATGATGCTGACCAAAAACACCGCCCAGAGTCTCGGTCTGACGGACAGAACCGACGCCGAGCAGAGCATCAGCGGCGGGATGCGCTATCTTCAGGACATGATGAGCAAGGTGCCGGAAACGGTGCCGCAGGAAGAGCGGATCTGGTTTGCGCTGGCGGCCTACAACATGGGCTACGCGCATATGCTGGACGCCCGGGCGCTGACAGCGAAGCAGAAAGGCAATCCTGACAGTTGGGCGGATGTGAAGCAGCGGCTACCGCTGCTCAGCCAGAAGCCGTACTACAGCAAACTGACCTACGGCTATGCGCGCGGACATGAAGCGTACGCGTACGTAGAGAATATCCGCAAGTATCAGATAAGCCTGGTGGGGTATCTGCTGGAGAAAGAGAAGAAAGCGGCGCAGGCGGTACAGATTGCGCAGGATTACCCGGCGGTGTCGCCAGAAGAGCTTAATCATAAGCGGACAGGTGTGCTGCCGTTTTTATCGATCTTCCCGGGTGAGCACAACGGGCCGCTGCAGGCAAAAACGCCCCGTTTACTGGTCGACGTGCCTCGTCATTAAGAGGCATTTTGCGCGCTGGCGGCTTTCTTCAGCGCTTTTTTCTCCGCCCGGCGGTGGCGGAAAAAATCACTCAACAGGGCGGCGCATTCGTCGCTCAACACCCCTTCGATGATATCGACCCGATGATTCATTCCCGGATGATGTAACACGTCAATGAGCGACCCGGCGGCACCGGTTTTAGCGTCCCGCGCGCCGAACACCAGCCGCCCGATGCGGCTGTGCACCATCGCCCCTGCGCACATCACGCACGGCTCCAGGGTGACATACAGTGTGGTGTCGATCAGACGGTAGTTTTGCAGCACCGCCCCGCCCTGTCGCAGCGCCATGATTTCAGCATGCGCGGTCGGATCGTGGCGGCCAATCGGGCGGTTCCAGCCCTCGCCAATCACCTGATTGTTGTGCACCAGCACCGCGCCGACCGGCACTTCACCTTCATCCCAGGCGCGTTTAGCCAGCGTCAACGCATGGCGCATCCAGTATTCATGGTTGTGTTCGTTGTCGGACACGTCGGGCACTCCAGAAATGACAGCGGGGCGCATTATACACAGCCGTTATTGATTTACCCACTATTCCAGCTGTTGCAGCTCACCACGCGGCGTGACGCGCCAGCGGTGCTCACAATAGCTGAGCAACGGGTTGTCCTGATGGCTGTCGCTGTAGCCGCTGTACAGGCGCAGCGGTGAACCAATTTTACGCTCCAGTTGCACCACTTTTTCATAGCCCAGGCAGCGTAAGGTTAATACCCAGCCACCGTGACGGCGTTCAATCTGACTGGCGATCACATTCACCCGCGGCAACCAGAGCGTGTCGAAATAGACTTTTTCCACCAGCGACCGCGGCGAGCCAGTGATCAGCCACACGTCAGCATCTGAGCTGGTAAGATATTGCGTCAGCCGTTCGTGCACCACCGGAAACGTGGTCACATTTTCACGAAACCAGGCGACAAATTTGGTTTCTTTCGCCCGCAGGCTTTTTTCGCTGTGACCAAACGTGCAGGCCCACAGCAGCAGGCTCATCGGCCAGCGCGCGGCACGGCCTTTGATCCCCAGCGCGACAGCCACCACTGGCAGCACAGGGATCACCAGCAGCAGATTCAGCGGCTGGTGACGCAGCAGATAACGGACAAAACTGCCGAACAGATCCTGCTGATGCAGCGTTCCGTCCAGATCAAAAAAAACGACTCGGCGCTCGTTACTGACCACACTTCACTCCTGAAAATCATTAACCGGCAATCCTGTTCCATAGCCTAACAGAGATAACCTCACATTTCCGAAAACGTGGCGCAATGAGGCTTTATCTCTCTGGAAAGACAGCGTATCCTGTTGATTAAAATAATAAATAGCCTAAAAACGCAACAAATCAAGCGTTTTTCAGGTCACAGTTATTCGTCCTGATGCCCTATAATTGAATAAAAAATTCTCACAGGCAGGCTTAATGAATTGTTTAATCCGCATCCGCCAGCGTTACCCGGGGCTGGCGCAAAGCGATAAAAAACTGGCTGATTTTATTCTTGCCGAGCCCGACGAGGCTCGCCACCTCAGCTCGCAACAACTGGCGAAGGAAGCCGGTGTCAGTCAGTCCAGCGTGGTGAAGTTTGCACAAAAATTAGGGTTTAAAGGGTTTCCGGCGCTCAAGCTGGCGCTCAGTGAAGCGCTGGCGAGTCATCCGCATCCGCAATCCGTGCCGGTTCATAATCTGATCCGCGGCGACGATCCGCTGCGTCTGGTGGGCGAGAAACTGATCAAAGATAACATTGCCGCGATGCACGCCTCGCTGGATGTGAATGCGGAAGATAAGCTGCTGGAGAGCGTGGCGCTGCTGCGCGATGCGCGGCGTATCATCCTGACCGGGATCGGCGCCTCCGGCCTGGTGGCGCGGAACTTTAGCTGGAAGCTGATGAAAATTGGCCTCAATGCCGTGGCCGAACAGGATATGCATGCGCTGCTGGCTACCGTGCAGGCCCTGGAGCCGCAGGATCTGCTGCTCGCTATCTCTTATTCCGGCGAGCGCCGGGAAATCAATCTGGCGACCGAAGAGGCGCTGCGCGTCGGCGCAAAAGTCCTCGCCATCACCGGTTTTTCGCCAAACACACTGCAACAGAAAGCCAGCCTCTGCCTTTATACCATCGCCGAGGAACAGGCGACGCGCAGCGCGGCGATTTCATCCACCAGCGCGCAAATGATGCTAGCCGATTTGCTGTTTATGGCGCTGGTTCAGCAGGATCTGGAGCATGCGCCGGAGCGTATTCGCCACAGCGAAGCATTAGTGAAAAAACTGGTCTGAACAGGGAATGAGGGTATAATGCCCGCCCTGTTTGTGTTGTTTCCGGGAATTTCCTGATGGCGCTGTTAATCACCAAAAAATGTATCAATTGCGATATGTGCGAACCGGAATGTCCGAATGAGGCCATTTCGATGGGTGACAGCATTTATGAGATTAACAGCGATCGCTGCACCGAATGCATCGGTCACTACGACATGCCAACCTGCCAGAAAGTGTGCCCGATTCCCAATACCATTCTGAAAGATCCGGCACACATCGAAACGGAAGAGCAATTGTGGGACAAATTCGTCCAGATGCATCACGCCGATAAAATCTGACCTTAGCTTTCGATGATCACCGTCGCGCAGGCATAGTGACGTTCGTCCGCGAGCGTGACGTGAATAGTCGCCACGCCAAGACTTTCCGCCAGCGTTTTGGCTTCGCCCCACAGACGCAGCCGGGGCTTACCCAGCGCATCGTTGTACACTTCGAATTGATTAAACGCCAGACCGTTGCGAATGCCGGTGCCAAACGCTTTTGCCGCTGCTTCTTTGACAGCGAAGCGTTTGGCCAGAAAACGTACCGGCTGCTGATGCGATTCCCAGATAGCCCATTCGTTATCGCTTAACACACGCCGCGCCAGACGATCGCCGCTACGGGCGATCACAGATTCGATACGGGCGATTTCGACGATGTCGGTCCCTAAGCCCAGAATAGCCATTACTTGCGCGCTTCCAGCATCAGACGTTTCATTTCGGCTACCGCCTCTTTCAGACCGCACATCACAGCGCGACCAATGATCGCGTGACCGATGTTCAGCTCGTGCATTTCCGGCAGGGCGGCAATCGGTTTGACGTTGTGATAGGTCAGCCCGTGACCAGCGTTAACTTTCAGTCCGAGGCTCGCGGCAAAGGTCGCGGCATTAGCGATACGTTCCAGTTCACACGCCAGGGTGGCATCGTCTTTCGCGTCCGCGTAGCAACCGGTATGAATTTCAATGTACGGCGCGCCGACTTCCGCAGCGGCTTTGATCTGTTCAACGTCGGCATCAATAAACAGCGAAACCTGAATGCCAGCAGCGGCAAGGCGCTGGCAGGCGTCACGCATTTTGTCGCGCTGTCCGGCGACATCCAGCCCGCCTTCAGTGGTCACTTCCTGACGCTTTTCCGGCACCAGGCAACAGAAATGCGGTTTCGTCTCGCAGGCGATCTTCACCATCTCTTCGGTGACGGCCATTTCAAGATTCATGCGCGTGTCCAGCGTCTGACGCAGGAGGCGAACGTCGCGATCGGTAATGTGGCGTCGGTCTTCGCGCAAATGCACAGTAATGCCATCCGCGCCGGCCTGCTCGGCAATAAACGCCGCCTGCACCGGATCCGGATAAGCCGTTCCGCGCGCGTTACGCAGGGTGGCAATGTGATCAATATTGACGCCTAACAGTAATTCAGCCATGACAATCCTCGGTATTATTTTCGTTCGTGTCACTCACCGCTTCGGCATGAACTGCCGGAACAGCTCGCGGCTTTTGAGCGGCTTTCCCCCCAGGTAGGGTTTCAGCGCAATACGGGTAAAGCGTTTCGCTGCGCGCAGCGTGTCAGCATCCGGGAATTCGCGGCTGGCGAGCGCTTTCAGATGGTGCCCGGTAAAGGTGTTGTTATCAATCACCATGCTGGCAATAAAACCCTTCTCTTCACGGTAGCGATAGGTCATGGTGTCGTCCACTGGTTCACCGCTGCCAGCGCAGTGCAGAAAATCGACGCCATATCCCAGGTGCCCCAGCAACGCCAGTTCAAAGCGGCGAAGCGTGGGTTCAGGCGAACCACTTCCCCCCGCCAGCGACTGGATACAGTGCAGGTAATCAAAGAACAGTTCAGAGAAGCGGGTCTCATGTTCGAGCACGCGGGCGATTAATTCGTTGACGTACAATCCGCTGTAGAGCGCAATGCCGCTTAAGGGAAGCGCCAGCGAGACAGCTTCCGCGTTGCGCAGCGTTTTGACGTCGCCGCGCCCGCCAAAACGGACCAGCAGAGGTGTAAAGGGTTGCAGGGCGCCCTTTAGATTAGAACGTTTAGACCGTGCGCCTTTAGCAACCAGGCGCACGCGACCAGACTCTTCCGTGAAGACGTCCAGCATCAGGCTGGTTTCGCTCCAGGGACGGCTATGGAGGACGAAAGCGCGTTGCCACCCATCCACTTCCATAGAGTATGTTACTCTCAGAGATCGTCTACATAGCCGAGACTACGCAGCGCGCGTTCGTCGTCGGCCCAGCCGGATTTCACCTTCACCCACAGTTCCAGGTGAACCGGTGCTTCGAACATCTCCTGCATATCTTTGCGGGCTTCGATGCCGATGGTTTTGATTTTGGCGCCTTTGTTGCCAATCACCATCTTCTTTTGCCCTTCACGCTCAACGAGGATCAGCCCGTTGATGTCATACCCGCCACGTTCGTTGGTCTGGAAACGCTCAATTTCAACGGTTACAGAATATGGCAGCTCAGCACCGAGGAAGCGCATCAACTTCTCACGGATGATTTCAGACGCCATAAAGCGCTGAGAACGGTCGGTGATATAGTCTTCCGGGAAATGGTGGACGGCTTCCGGCAGGTGCTTACGCACGATACCGGCGATGGTATCCACATTCAGTCCGGTTTCTGCTGAGATCGGCACGATATCAAGGAAGTTCATCTGGCTACCGAGGAATTGCAGATGCGGCAGTAGATCGGCTTTTTCCTGCACGTTGTCGACTTTGTTGACCGCGAGGATCACCGGCGCTTTGCCTTCGCGCAGCTTGTTCAGCACCATTTCGTCATCCGGCGTCCAGCGGGTGCCTTCAACCACAAAAATCACCAGTTCGACGTCACCGATGGAGCTGCTCGCCGCTTTGTTCATCAGGCGGTTGATCGCACGTTTCTCTTCCATATGCAGGCCTGGGGTATCAACATAAATCGCCTGATACGCGCCTTCCGTATGAATACCGACGATGCGGTGACGGGTGGTCTGCGCTTTACGGGAAGTGATGGAGATCTTTTGCCCGAGCAGATTATTCAGCAGTGTGGATTTGCCAACGTTCGGACGACCAACGATGGCAATAAATCCGCAGTAGGTTTTTTCTTCGCTCATTCCAGCTCCAGCTTCTTCAGCGCCTGTTCGGCGGCGGCCTGCTCAGCCTTGCGACGGCTGGAACCTGTGCCAACCACCGGTTCGCTCAGGCCGCTGACCTGGCAGTGGATAGTAAATTCCTGATCGTGGGCTTCGCCACGCACCTGCACCACCAGATAGGTAGGCAACGGCAGATGACGCCCCTGCAAATATTCCTGCAGGCGCGTTTTCGGATCTTTTTGCTTATCGCCCGGACTGATTTCGTCCAGACGCGTCTGATACCAGGAGAGGATCAGCTTCTCGACATTCTGAATATCGCTGTCGAGGAAGACACCGCCAATCAGTGCTTCGACCGTATCGGCAAGAATAGATTCGCGACGAAAACCACCGCTTTTCAATTCGCCAGGCCCAAGACGCAGACACTCACCCAGTTCAAATTCGCGGGCGATTTCCGCCAGCGTATTACCGCGAACCAGCGTGGCGCGCATACGGCTCATGTCACCTTCGTCAACCCGAGGGAAGCGGTGATAGAGCGCGTTGGCAATCACATAACTTAAAATTGAATCGCCCAGAAATTCCAGACGTTCATTGTGTTTGCTGCTGGCACTGCGGTGGGTTAATGCCTGTTGCAACAGCTCCTGATGATGAAAAGTGTAGCCCAGCTTCCGTTGAAGCCGATTAATTACGATGGGGTTCATGCGTTACCAATAAATGAATGCGTCAACAATTCAGCACACGAAACCGACCTGAAAAAGCATCACCAACGCGGTTTCGTGTGCCGTGGCTCCTGTGCAGGAGACAACCAAAACTTTCGGGGGAATATTCTATACACAACGTGAAAGGAAGTCGTTAGTCAGAACCGATTTATATCTTAAATAATTCATGTTGCCGCCATCGCCTGGCGACAACATGAACGGGAGGGAGGAAAAAAGAATTAGTGGATACCGCCAATACGGCTCAGACGCACGCCCGTCGGCCATTCACCTTCTTGTTTTTCGAAGCTCATCCAGATCCCCACGGCACGGCCAACGAGGTTCGCTTCAGGGACAAAACCCCAGTAGCGGCTGTCGGCGCTGTTGTCGCGGTTATCGCCCATCATGAAGTACTGGCCGGGCGGCACAATCCAGGTCGCCAGCGGCTGGCCGGCCTGTTGGTAATACATGCCCAGTTGATCCTGCGCGATAGGCACAGTCAGAATGCGGTGGGTCACTTCGCCCAGCGTCTCTTTACGCTCCGTCAGACGAATACCGTTTTCTTTGCTTTCGCCTTTCGGCAATTCCCAAAAGCCGCTGGTCGCTTCGCCGCCGTTACGACGGGCGAACGTCTGCACGAAATCGCTCGGTTCAACGTTGGAATAGGTCACCGGCAGTGCGTTGCCGCACGCCTGCCCGGAGCTGCAGCCCGGCTGGATAGTGACCTCTTTCGCCACTGGATCATACGTGACTTTATCGCCCGGCACCCCCACGGTGCGTTTGATGTAGTCCAGACTCGGCTCTTCCGGGTATTTAAAGACTACAATGTCACCGCGTTTTGGATGACCGGTTTCGATCAGCGTGTTCTGGTAAATCGGATCTTTAATGCCGTAAGCGAATTTCTCCACGAGGATAAAGTCACCAATCAGTAGCGTTGGCATCATCGAACCTGATGGGATCTGGAAAGGTTCATAAATAAAAGAACGTACCACCAGCACGATCGCCAGCACCGGGAAAATCGATGCGCCGGTTTCCAGCCAGCCCGGTTTCGGGCCGACTTTCTTCAGCGTTTTTTTATCCAGTTGATCGCCTGTCGCCGCCTGCGCCGCAGCCTGGCGCTCACGACGTTTTGCTGCGAAAAAGAACTTATCCAGGCACCACAGCAACCCTGTTATCAGGGTCGCGAGCACCAGGATTACGGCAAACTTGTTCGCCATGCCAACTCCTTAAGGGTTATTTACCGTCTTTACCGACATGCAGAATGGCGAGGAATGCTTCCTGCGGCAACTCAACGTTACCGACCTGCTTCATTCGCTTCTTCCCTTCTTTCTGTTTCTGCAGCAGCTTTTTCTTACGGCTCACGTCACCACCGTAACATTTTGCCAGTACGTTTTTACGCAACTGTTTCACGGTCGAGCGCGCAATAATGTGGTTACCGATTGCCGCCTGGATAGCGATGTCAAACTGCTGGCGCGGGATCAGATCTTTCATCTTCTCTACCAGCTCACGACCACGGTACGGCGCATTCTCGTTGTGGGTGATCAGTGCCAGCGCATCGACGCGCTCGCCGTTGATCAGCACATCCACGCGCACCATGTTGGACGCCTGGAAGCGCTTGAAGTTGTAATCCAGCGACGCGTAGCCGCGGGAGGTGGACTTCAGGCGGTCAAAGAAGTCGAGCACCACTTCCGCCATCGGGATTTCATAGGTCAGCGCGACCTGATTGCCGTGGTAGACCATATTGGTCTGCACACCGCGTTTTTCCACGCAAAGGGTGATGACGTTACCGAGATATTCCTGCGGCAGCAGCATATGACACTCGGCGATAGGCTCGCGCAGCTCGTCAATGTTGTTCAGCGGCGGCAGCTTGGACGGGCTGTCGACGTAAACCACCTCTTTGTTGGTCATCTGAACTTCGTACACTACCGTCGGCGCGGTGGTGATAAGATCCAGATCGTATTCACGTTCCAGACGTTCCTGGATGATCTCCATGTGCAGCAGACCGAGGAAGCCGCAGCGGAAGCCAAAGCCCAGCGCCGTGGAGCTTTCCGGCTCGTAGAACAGGGAAGCATCGTTCAGGCTTAATTTGCCAAGCGCATCGCGGAAGGCTTCGTAGTCATCAGAGCTGACCGGGAACAGACCGGCATATACCTGTGGCTTCACTTTTTTAAAGCCCGGTAAGGCTTTATCGGCAGGATTACGCGCTTGCGTTAGGGTATCGCCCACCGGCGCACCGAGAATGTCTTTAATCGCGCAGACCAGCCAGCCCACTTCGCCGCACTTCAGTTCGGTCCTGTCAACCTGTTTCGGCGTAAAGATGCCAAGACGATCAGCGTTATACACCTGACCAGTGCTCATCACCTTGATTTTGTCGCCTTTGCGCAGAGTGCCGTTTTTAACGCGCACCAGAGACACGACCCCCAGGTAGTTATCAAACCAGGAGTCAATAATCAGGGCCTGCAGCGGCGCGTTTTCATCCCCTTCCGGCGCCGGGATATCACGCACCAGGCGTTCCAGCACATCCTGAACACCAACGCCGGTTTTCGCCGAGCAGCGCACCGCATCGGTGGCGTCAATGCCGACAATGTCTTCAATCTCTTCTGCCACGCGCTCAGGGTCGGCGGCAGGCAGATCGATTTTGTTCAGGACCGGAACCACTTCCAGATCCATTTCAATGGCGGTATAGCAGTTCGCCAGCGTCTGGGCTTCAACACCCTGCCCGGCATCAACCACCAGCAACGCGCCTTCGCACGCCGCCAGCGAACGAGAGACTTCATAGGAAAAGTCAACGTGGCCCGGGGTATCGATAAAGTTCAGCTGATAAGTTTCGCCATCGGAGGCTTTATAATCGAGCGTCACGCTTTGCGCTTTAATCGTAATGCCGCGCTCGCGCTCCAGATCCATGGAGTCGAGAACCTGCGCTTCCATTTCACGATCAGAAAGGCCACCGCAAATCTGGATGATACGGTCAGACAGCGTCGACTTACCGTGGTCGATATGAGCAATGATCGAAAAGTTACGTATGTTCTTCATATATTAATTAATTATGCCTTACGAATACCTTGAGGCCGCTGTTCTGTGCCTGACGTTGTGTCGTTCGAAAACGCCGCATTCTACACTACATCGCCACAACCAGGAAATGCTCTTCCGGTAAGCTTAGCGGGAGATCTGATGCGAGATGTAAGTAAAACAAAAGCCAGCGCGATCACTGGCCTGTTTCGGAGGGGGATGCGTCAACGCGCAGCATGTCAGGAGGAAGGCCAACGCTCAGGATGACCGGCTGCCATTCGGCTCGTGCCGCCAGCGTTGGCGACAGGCCGCGGGCAAGCAAAAAACCGCCGACGCCACCGAGCAGCGCGCCGCAAAGTGCCGCGAGATCGCCACCGAACAGTATCTGAAAGAGGCCGCCTACCACAAACAACCCCACCAACGGCGACATGTAAACCAGCAGCGCAGAACTCAGCAGGCTGCCTTCCGCAATACCCAGTTCCACTTTTTGCCCGGCGACGAGCGGCTGCTCGCTCGGGACGACGATTGTGTGCTGCGTTTGCGGCCCGAGCTTATTCAGTATGCGAGAGCCGCAGCCCGCGCGCGATGCACAACTGCTGCACGACGCTTTGACATCACAACTGACCTTCGCCAGCCCGCTTTGCCAGGAGACGACGGTTGCCCAATCTTTAATCATTGTACTGCCCCGAATTTAACGCTTTCCGCGATACGCTTCGCGGTGGGCGGCGGCAGCTCGCCGACGATAGTGATTTCCGCGTTGTCGCGAACCGACGTGGTCACCGTGCGACGTCCCGTACGCAGCATTTGTTCGCTGCTGGTCGGCGTTGCCCGGCTGACGTTCACGGAGAAGCTAAACAGGCCGTCGGAGTAAAGACGCGATTCCACCGCCACATTAAGCGTAGGCAAAGTACGGCGGCTACTGGAGACTTCGCTGAAGCCCTGCGGCACCCACGAGGTCGTCCAGTTAAAGCTGGATTTATCTCCCGCCGGAACCGAAAGCAGCGGCGGCAGGCTGGCTTTGGCCAGATTTTCCATGCTATCGCTCACGCTGTTGTTCACAGTGAAAGCGATCACCCGGAACTGTTCCAGCGTTTCGCCGTCACGATCGAGCAGGTCGACGCGCAGCGGCAGTTTGGTTTCGGAATCCAGCCAGACGATATAGCTGTAACGCGTGCCGTCTTTTGCCACCACGCGAATCACTTCGCAGAGGTGATCGGCAATACGGGTTCGCCCGACGGAGATAAAGTCGTAATAAGGCGACAGGCGTTTAAAATCGGTATAGACCAGCGAAGGTAAGGAATCAACGATGTAGTCGCCATTGAGCGTGAAGGGTTCGAGCCCTGGCTCAAAATAGCTGATCTCATTGCCGCGCTGGACGACTTCACGACGCGGGCCATCCATCTGCAGAAGCTGAGATAACGGTTGATTGTTAAGACGAGCGTGGCGATAACGCAGTGATTCGACGCCTTGCTTGCTGATGCTGACAAATGACAGCTCGTAATTGAGTGACTGGCTCGCCAGGTTCATTTGCTGCAACAACGCCCCGGACGAAACATCAGCCGAGGCGTTGACAGAGAAGAACAGGCTACCAACCACAAGCGGTATGGCACACCAAAGTTGCTTCATTACTGCGATTGCGTTCCTAAAGTTTGATACCCCGGCACCTGAACAGCGGCTTGCTGGGTTTGTGCCTGTTCAAACTGAAGCTGTTCGGAGTGCAAACGGCGCTGCAACTCATAATCCTGCAACATTGCATTGATGCGACGGCGCTGCTCCTGCACCTGCTGTTGCTGGCCGGTACCGGCAGTGGCATCAGTAGGTACGCCCAGGCTAACCGGGCTGGCTTTACCCATCATTGGCAGGGTGTTGAAGACAGGTGCTTCAGGCTGCTGGGATGATTCAGATTGCCCATTATACTGCTGCACGCCGACGATGACTGCAAGCGATACACAGGCGGCGACACCCATTTGTGTAAGTGAGCTGGCCCACGGGCGCACTTTCTGCCAGAACGGCATTTTCTGCCACTGGTGCGGTGCCGGTTGGGCTTCAGGAATCAACGGCGTTGCCTGGCGCACAGGCTCATTTTCAATGGCGGCCATGACGCGGGCGGAGATATCAAAATGCAGCATCTCGCCTGTATCGCCACGGAGTGAATCGCGGATGAGGTGGTAGCTTTCCCAGGTTTTTTGCAGTTCAGGAGAACCACTCAACGTATTGAGAAGCTCGTTATCCAGCGTTTCGCCATCCATTAAAGCGGAAAGTTGTTCTTTCTGCATGCCTAAATACCTTTTCCAGTATCCCGCTATCGTCAACGCCTGATAAGCGGTTGAACTTTATTATCAATAGCTTCTCGCGCCCGGAAGATACGCGAACGAACGGTACCGACCGGACAATCCATGATAGCGGCTATCTCTTCATAGCTCAGGCCATCCAGCTCCCGCAGGGTAATTGCCATGCGTAAATCCTCCGGAAGCGACTCAATGGTACGAAAAACAATTTGTCTCAGTTCTTCTGACAACATTAAGTTCTCAGGGTTCGAAATTTCTTTCAGCGCACCGCCACTTTCGTAGTTTTCTGCTTCAATAGCGTCTACATCACTTGATGGCGGACGGCGCCCCTGAGCAACCAGGTAGTTCTTGGCGGTGTTTACCGCGATGCGATACAACCAGGTATAAAAAGCACTATCCCCCCGGAAAGAATCCAGCGCACGATAGGCTTTAATAAAAGACTCTTGTACGACATCAGGCACGTCACCTGATGGTACATAGCGGGCAACCAGACTCGCCACCTTATGCTGATAGCGCACTACCAGCAGGTTAAACGCTTTCTGATCTCCCTTCTGGACCCGTTCAACGAGGACCTGATCCGTTAACTGCTCGCTCATCCGAGGTAATGTCTCCCCAAACCTAATTCCCATGCGTAATCAGAACGCCACTCCATCAATGCACTATGAGCAAGCACTCGGTTAGAGTTTCTGATAATCATAAAGTTCCGTTACGCCATTGTTTTTTTGTTAATCATTGAGACTGTTCATTATCATTCATTATAAGTCTACCGATGCTTAACAACGCGATTGTGTGTAATTAAAGCGTTCAGCACGCCAGCAGGGTAGCTTAACACAGGGTTTATTTCATCATAAAATCTGAAGCTAACGATCTGCTTCGCAAAATATTTCCTCGCTTTCAGACACCTTCTTTCACCGGCTTTCTGTTTAGTCATTACAACTTCATCGTAAAAAAAAGTGCTAAAAAGCCTATCTGAGTGATATGCTCGCGAAACCATGTTTAGTACATTAAACAAAAAAGATGAATACGACGCCTAACCACGCTTGTGATGTCCTTATTATCGGCAGCGGTGCTGCAGGTTTATCGCTGGCATTACGCCTGGCGGAACACAGCTCGGTGATTGTTTTAAGTAAAGGTCCGGCCAGCGAAGGCTCCACCTTTTACGCGCAAGGCGGTATCGCCGCTGTGTTTGATGAAACGGACAGCATCGAATCACACATCGAAGATACCTTAATTGCTGGCGCAGGGATCTGCGACCGCCATGCGGTCTCGTTTGTTGCCAGTAATGCGAAATCCTGTGTGCAATGGCTCATCGATCAGGGCGTGTTGTTCGATACGCAAACGCAGGCCAACGGCGAAGAGAGCTACCACCTGACACGGGAAGGTGGACACAGCCATCGCCGCATTCTTCATTCCGCCGATGCTACCGGTAAAGCCGTGGAAACCACGCTGGTCAGCAAGGCGCTGAATCATCCCAACATTCAGATACTCGAACGCCATAACGCCGTCGATCTGATCATCTCCGATAAAATCGGTCTGCCTGGCACGCGGCGTGTCGTCGGGGCGTGGATCTGGAACCGCAATCAGGAGCGCGTGGAAACCTGTCAGGCAAAATCGGTGGTGCTGGCGACGGGCGGTGCATCAAAAGTGTATCAGTACACCACTAACCCGGATATTTCGTCGGGCGATGGCATTGCCATGGCATGGCGCGCAGGTTGCCGCGTGGCGAATCTGGAGTTTAATCAGTTTCACCCGACCGCACTTTATCATCCGCAGGCAAGAAATTTCCTGCTGACGGAAGCGCTTCGCGGTGAAGGCGCGTTACTGAAACGCCCTGACGGCACACGTTTTATGCCTGATTTTGATTCGCGCGGCGAGCTGGCGCCTCGCGATATTGTCGCCCGCGCCATCGACCATGAGATGAAACGCCTTGGCGCGGATTGCATGTATCTCGACATCAGCCATAAGCCAGACGACTTTATCCGCCAGCACTTCCCAATGATTTACGACAAGCTGCTCGGTCTGGGCATTGATCTCACCAGGCAACCTGTGCCGATTGTGCCCGCGGCGCATTACACCTGCGGCGGCGTGATGGTGGATGATTACGGCCGTACCGACGTTGACGGCCTGTATGCGATTGGCGAGGTGAGCTACACCGGACTGCATGGCGCAAACCGGATGGCGTCCAACTCGCTACTGGAGTGCCTTGTCTACGGCTGGTCAGCGGCCGAAGACATTAAAAAGCGCATGCCATATGCGCGAGCGACATCGTCGCTCCCCGCGTGGGATGAAAGCCGCGTTGAGAACCCGGACGAACTGGTGGTCATCCAGCATAACTGGCACGAGTTACGCCTTTTTATGTGGGACTACGTTGGCATTGTGCGGACCACAAAGCGGCTTGAACGCGCACTGCGTCGCATCACCCTGTTGCAACAGGAGCTGGATGAGTATTACGCGAAATTCCGCGTCTCCAATAATTTACTGGAGCTGCGCAACCTGGTTCAGGTCGCTGAACTGATCGTTCGCTGTGCGATGCTACGCAAAGAAAGTCGGGGTCTGCACTACACGCTGGATTATCCGCAACCGCTGGCGGAATCCGGTCCGTCAGTGCTTTCCCCGCTGGCTTACATGAATAAATAGAAGGCCTGGGTCAGCGCAGTATACCCTTCTGAGTATTGCTGCTCTGGCCCACGGATCACCAGCCGATCGCAAAAATACTCCCCTGCTTTTGGCGAAAACGCTAACAGCACGCGATGCGGCGGACGCAGTTCGGTTTCAGCGATGTCCGTGCGCAAACGCAGATTCCAGCCGAGCGAAAGCGCTTTCTCGGTAAACGCCGTGCCAATGCTTTCCGGCAGCACCAGGCAGAAAAATCCTTCTTCGGTGATCGCTTCTGCGGCACAATTCAGCAGTGCGGTATGATCGAGCGACGTGGTATAACGGGCCTGCTCGCGCTGCGGCGTCGCACACTCTACGCCCTGCTCATAATAGGGCGGATTGCTGACAATCAGGTCATAACGGCGAGTTTGCTGATGAAGCCACTGCTGAATATCCGCGTGATGCACCTGCACGCGCGCAGACCATGGCGATTCCGCGACGTTTTCCTGCGCCTGCGTGGCAGCGTCATCATCGAGTTCAACGGCATCAATGGCGACGTGGTCGTCGGTTCTTTGCGCCAGCATCAGCGCCAGCAGACCGCTTCCCGTACCAATATCGAGAATACGATTGACGCGGGCAATCGGTGCCCAGGCACCCAACAGAATGCCATCGGTCCCCACTTTCATGGCGCAACGATCGTGCGCAACAAAGAACTGCTTGAAGGTAAATCCATTACGACGCAGCACGGATTTTGGGTCAAACATATCATGCATCCTGGCAAGTAAAAGCGGGATTTGTTTTAGGTTAAGCACAATACCTGAGAACAGATAGCCACACAAACAGATGAACATTACAGCCGTAACGTCTATAATCAGCGCCCCACACAGAGGTAGATCATGACTGTAACGACTTTTTCCGAACTCGAACTCGACGAAAACCTTCTGGATGCCCTCCAGGATAAAGGTTTCACTCGCCCGACCGCCATTCAGGCTGCCGCTATTCCGCCTGCGCTCGATGGCCGTGATGTCCTTGGTTCCGCGCCGACCGGTACCGGTAAAACAGCGGCATATTTGCTGCCTGCGTTGCAGCACCTGCTCGACTTCCCGCGCAAAAAATCCGGGCCGCCGCGCATTCTGATCCTCACACCAACCCGTGAACTGGCTATGCAGGTTGCCGACCACGCCCGCGAACTGGCGGCGCATACGCATCTCGATATCGCAACGATCACCGGCGGTGTGGCCTACATGAACCACGCGGAAGTGTTCAGCGAAAACCAGGATATCGTTGTCGCGACGACAGGTCGTCTGCTGCAATATATTAAAGAAGAAAATTTCGATTGCCGCGCGGTAGAAACGCTAATTCTTGACGAAGCGGATCGTATGCTTGATATGGGCTTCGCCCAGGACATCGAGCATATTTCCGGTGAAACCCGCTGGCGCAAACAAACCATGCTGTTTTCCGCCACCCTGGAAGGCGACGCCATTAAAGATTTTGCTGAGCGTCTGCTGGAAGATCCAGTGGAAGTATCCGCAACGCCATCCACCCGTGAGCGCAAAAAAATTCACCAGTGGTATTACCGTGCCGACAACTTCGAACATAAAGTTGCCCTGTTGAAGCACCTGCTGAAACAGGAAGACGCTACCCGCTCTATCGTGTTTGTGCGTAAGCGCGAGCGTGTACATGAACTGGCAGAAATGCTGCGTTCGTCTGGCATCAATAACTGCTACCTCGAAGGCGAGATGGCGCAGATTAAGCGTAACGAAGGCATTAAACGTCTTACCGACGGTCGCGTTAACGTGCTGGTTGCCACCGACGTTGCGGCCCGCGGGATTGATATTCCTGATGTGAGTCACGTTATTAACTTCGACATGCCGCGCAGTGGCGACACCTACCTTCACCGCATCGGTCGTACGGGTCGTGCGGGCCGCAAAGGTACTGCAATCTCGCTGGTTGAAGCCCACGATCACCTGCTGCTGCAGAAAATCGGCCGCTATATCGAAGAACCGCTGAAACCGCGTGTTATTGATGAGCTTCGCCCGACCACGCGTGCGCCAAGCGAGAAGATGACCGGGAAACCGTCGAAGAAAGCGCTGGCGAAACGCGAAGAGAAGAAAAAAGAGAAAGAGAAAGAAAAACCGCGCGTCAAGAAACGCCATCGCGATACCAAAAACATTGGTAAGCGTCGTAAGCCGAGCGGCAGCGCAGACTCAACGCCGTCAACAGAAGAATAAACAAAAGCCGGGAAATGAAATTCCCGGCTTTTTTATTTCCGCGCCCGTAAGAATTACAGGCTTTCGGTAAAGGTACGAGCGATAACGTCGCGCTGCTGTTCAGGGGTCAGTGAGTTGAAACGGACGGCATAACCCGAAACACGAATGGTCAGTTGCGGATATTTTTCCGGATGCTTAACGGCATCTTCCAGCGTTTCACGACGCAGCACGTTCACGTTCAGATGCTGACCACCTTCAACACGCACTTCCGGTTTTACATCTACCGGGATTTCGCGGTATTCGATATCACCCAGATTGCTGACAGCAACAACCTGATCTTCCTTGAAATCACCTTTGGCGCACAGGCAACGAGCTTCACCCTTCTCGCTGTCCAGCAACCAGAAAGAGTTCAGCAGATTGTCATTTGCGGCTTTAGTAATCTGAATACCTGTAATCATTTGGCGCCTCCTCAGGCTCTGCATATTCATTTTAACCGGCCGGTTTCCGGCCAATTGGTAAAACCATTGTTGCTTGAGTGTATGTATAACAGTGGCACATCCTTGATTCTTTGATTTATATCAATAAAAACCTCACCGTGAAGATGGGTATACCGGAAAATACTTGTTTTATATCAAGTTACACACCCCGCAACGCCAAATTATTTTTGTAAATTTTCAACTTTTTTTGTAGGAACGACGGCGTTTGTGATTTACAGATTTTGTTATGCAGAAAGAAGCCGTTAAGCTATCTGCATACAGATTCGCAGGAGAGCGAAATGACAACCGAATTAACCTGGCACGACGTACTGGCTGACGAAAAACAACAGCCCTATTTTTTGAATACGCTGAAGACCGTCGCCAGCGAGCGGCAGTCCGGTATGACGATTTATCCACCACAGAAAGATGTGTTTAACGCCTTCCGTTTTACCGAACTGGGCGATGTGAAAGTGGTCATTCTTGGTCAGGATCCCTATCACGGTCCAGGGCAGGCGCATGGTCTGGCATTTTCCGTGCGCCCCGGCATCGCCACACCGCCTTCGCTGCTCAATATGTATAAAGAACTGGAGCAATCCATTCCCGGCTTCACCCGCCCGGATCACGGTTATCTGGAAAGCTGGGCACGGCAGGGCGTGCTGCTGCTCAATACCGTTTTAACGGTACGCGCTGGGCAGGCGCACTCACACGCCAGTCTGGGGTGGGAAACCTTCACCGATAAGGTCATCAGCCTTATCAATGAGCATCGCGAAGGGGTGGTGTTTTTGCTGTGGGGATCGCACGCGCAGAAGAAAGGGGCGATTATCGACAAGCAGCGCCATTACGTACTGAGAGCCCCTCACCCGTCGCCGCTGTCGGCGCATCGCGGCTTCTTCGGTTGCAACCATTTTGTACTGGCCAATGAGTGGCTGTCACAGCATGGCGAAACACCGATTGACTGGATGCCCGTACTACCGGCGGAAAGCGAGTAATAAAAAAGCCAGCGAAGACGCTGGCTTTTTTACATCAGGCTTTGTTCTGTCGCCACCATTCGGCAAGCAACACGCCAGTCGCGACGGAGACGTTCAGGCTCTCAACATGGCCAGTGCCATTAATTGAAACGTTCAGATCGGCGTTGTCCAGTGCCGCGTCAGACAAGCCATCACGTTCCTGACCCAACACCAGCACCATTTTCTTCGGCAGTGTGGCGTTAAACAGCGGCGTGCCTTTGTGGCTGGAGGTGGAGACGATGGTGTAACCCGCGTTGCGGAACTGATCCAGCGTCTCGATGAAGCTGTCGCCGGTGATCGGCTCGACGTGCTCGGCCCCCCCTTCTGCGGTACGGATCGCCGCACCGGATTCCAGCAGCGCCGCATCCTGTACCACTACGCCTTTTACGCCGAAGTGGGCACAACTGCGCATCATCGCGCCAAGGTTGTGCGGGTTGCCGACATCTTCCAGCGCCAGTACGCAATCATCTTCTGCCGCCTGGCTCACCCACTGTTTCACCGTGGTGCCGTTACGTTTTTTAATCAGGAAACAGACGCCGCCGTGGTGTTCAGTGCCGGATGCTTTGGTCAGCTCCGCATCATCCACCACGTGATACGCTTTGCGGTTCGCCGCCATCCAGCGCAGCGCTTCTTTAAAACGCGGCGTGACGCTCTGGATAAACCAGGCGCGAACGATAGAATCCGGGCGACTCTGAAACAGCGCCTGGCAGGCATTTTCGCCATACACACGCGTCTCTTCGGCCCGCTGACGGCGCAGCACTTCCGGATCGATAAAACTTTTACCGCTGATACCGCCGTGATCTGGTTTCGCTGGAGTGTCATCCCCCGGCGCACGGGAAACGGTACGCCACGGGGAGGCATCACGATCGCGGTCGCTACGATCATTGCGATCGCGGTTGCGCTCACGCGCAGGTTGCGTGGATTTACCCTCACGCGTCGGACGACGACCACCTTCAGTACGGGAAGCGCCAGAGCGCCCTCCACCCTTTCCGGTACGCGGATTCTGGGTGCGTTTATCCGAGTCATCATCACTGCGGACATACATCACTTTGACCTTGCCGCTTTTATTCTTCAGTTCGTCGTTCATCTCTTTCTCCACCTGCGCTGCGCGAAGCGCGAAGATTACCCGATGTGGTCGCGCTTCGCCATGACTTCCTACAAAAGACTATGACTATTGTACTCATTGAATAAACCACTTTGTCCATTTACGCGCCTTCGCCGATAATATGTAACATTATCGAAACAATCTGGCCGCGGCGTGATGCCGTTGCCCTTTCAGACCCGAGGTTAGTTATGAATACCGTTTGTGCCAGCTGTCAGGCGCTCAACCGCATCCCCGACGATCGTCTTAACGATGCAGCGAAGTGTGGACGCTGTGGTCACGACCTGTTTGATGGTGACGTGATCCATGCCACCGACGCAACACTGGATAAACTGCTGAAAGACGATCTTCCTGTCGTGGTCGATTTCTGGGCGCCGTGGTGCGGCCCCTGCAAAAGCTTTGCGCCGATCTTTGAAGATGTCGCGGAAGAGCGCAGCGGAAAAATGCGCTTTGTAAAAGTGAATACTGAAGCGGAACGCGAGCTGAGTGCCCGGTTTCGTATTCGCAGTATTCCAACCATCATGATTTTCAAGAATGGCGAAGTGATTGATATGTTGAATGGTGCCGTGCCGAAAGCGCCGTTTGACAACTGGCTGAACGAGGCCACGCCATCCTGATCCTGCCGGGGCACAACTTGTGCCCCGTTTTAACCTCTGCGACAATGGCGTTTTTTCTGCCAGACACCCATGACCGATAACGCCGTTCTCAGATTACGCGCGGAACGCCTTGCGCGTGCCACCCGCCCTTTTCTCGCCAGAGGAAACCGAATTCGTCGGTGTCAGCGTTGCCTGCTGCCGCTCAGACAGTGTTTGTGCGATACCCTCACCACCGCCCACGCCAGAAGCCGTTTTTGCCTGGTGATGTTCGATACCGAGCCGATGAAACCAAGCAATACCGGGCGGCTCATCGCGGATATTCTGCCCGACACCGAAGCGTTTCAATGGTCGCGAACCACGCCGCCGCAAGCTTTGCTGGATCTGGTGCATAACCCGGATTATCAGCCCGTGGTGGTGTTCCCGGCCTCGTACGCCGGGCCCGATCGTCAGGTGATCAGCACGCCGGCCAGCGGTAAGCCGCCACTGTTTATCATGCTTGACGGTACCTGGACCGAAGCACGGAAAATGTTCCGCAAAAGCCCGTGGCTCGATAACCTACCGCTGATTTCAGTCGATCTGTCGCGCGTGTCGGCGTACCGGCTACGGGAAGTGCATGCTGAAGGGCAATACTGTACCGCGGAAGTGGCTGTCGCGTTGCTGGATCTGGCAGGCGACACCGATGCTGCCGCCGCGCTTGGGGATCATTTTGGTCGCTTTCGCTCGCGCTATCTGGCAGGAAAAACGCAGCATAAGGGAAGCGTCACAGCAGAAATGGAAGAAAGCGTTTAGAATCATCCGGTCACTTGTGCAAAGGAGACCGGTATGAGCCAACGTGGCCTGGAAGCGCTACTTCGACCCAAATCTATCGCCGTCATTGGCGCCTCAATGAAGCCTCAGCGTGCCGGTTATCTGATGATGCGCAATTTGTTGTCCGGCGGCTTCAGCGGCCCGGTGTTGCCCGTTACGCCGAACTGGAAGGCGGTGTTGGGCGTTCTCGCCTGGCCGGATATCGACAGCCTGCCGTTTACGCCCGATCTGGCGGTGCTCTGCACTCATGCGAAACGAAATCTGGCCTTACTGGAAGCGCTAGGCGAAAAGGGATGCAAAACCTGCATTATCCTCTCCTCGCCACCGGAACAATTTGCCGAACTGAAAGTCTGTGCTCGCCGTTATCAGATGAGGCTTTTAGGGCCAAACAGTCTCGGATTGCTGGCGCCCTGGCAGGGGCTGAACGCCAGTTTTTCACCAGTACCGATTCGCCCTGGCAAGCTGGCGTTTATTTCGCAGTCCGCCGCCGTGTCTAACACAATCCTTGACTGGGCGCAGCAACGGGAGATGGGGTTTTCTTACTTCATCGCTCTCGGCGACAGTCTGGATATCGACGTCGATGATTTGCTCGACTATCTTGCCCGCGATACCAAAACCAGCGCCATTCTGCTCTATCTGGAACATCTCAGCGATGCGCGCCGGTTCGTTTCCGCCGCCCGTAGCGCCTCGCGGAATAAACCCATTCTGGTGATTAAAAGCGGCCGCAGCCCGGACGCACAGCGCCTGTTGCATGTGAACTCAGGTATTGATCCCGCGTGGGATGCCGCTATTCAGCGCGCGGGTTTACTGCGTGTGCAGGACACGCACGAACTCTTTTCGGCCGTTGAAACCCTTAGCCATATGCGCCCGCTGCGCGGCGACAAGCTGATGATCGTCAGCAACGGCGCGGCACCCGCGGCACTGGCGCTGGATGAGCTCTGGCTACGCAACGGTAAGCTGGCGACGCTGAGCGAAGAGACGCTTGCGCGGCTACGCCAGACGCTGCATGACGGCGTGGAGGTGGCTAACCCGCTGGATTTACGCGATGACGCGTTCAGCGAGCATTATACCTCGGCGATCAATATCCTCCTGGACAGCCAGGACTTTGATGCCTTACTGGTGATCCATGCCCCCAGCGCCGCGTCACCCGGAACAGAAAGTGCACTGGCGCTGATTGACGCCGTGAAAAAACATCCACGCGGCAAATATGTGAGCGTTCTGACCAACTGGTGCGGTGAATATTCCTCGCAAGAGGCGCGGCGCCTGTTTAGCGACGCCGGTATTCCTACTTATCGCACGCCGGAAGGGACAATAACCGCCTTTATGCACATGGTTGAATATCGTCGAAACCAGAAACAACTGCGTGAAACGCCGACGATCCCGCTGAACCTGACGGCCAATGCGGCGCAAGCGCATATCCTGCTGCAGAAGGCCATCGCCGATGGCGCAACCTCACTCGACACGCATGAAGTCCAGCCGGTACTGAAGGCTTACGGTCTGCACACGTTGCCGACCTGGATTGCGGCCGACAGCACGGAGGCGGTGCATATTGCCGAACAGATTGGTTATCCGGTGGCGCTGAAATTGCGCTCACCCGATATTCCGCATAAATCGGAAGTACAAGGCGTCATGCTCTATCTGCGCACGGCGGCTGAAGTCCAGCGTGCGGCTGATGCGATGCTCGACCGCGTAAAAATGACGTGGCCGCAGGCGCGCATTCATGGCCTGCTGGTACAAAGTATGGCGAACCGTGCGGGCGCTCAGGAATTACGGGTCGTCGTTGAGCACGATCCGGTGTTTGGCCCGCTGATTATGCTCGGCGAAGGTGGAGTGGAATGGCGCGCACAGGATCAGGCCGCCGTCGCGTTGCCGCCGCTGAACATGAACCTCGCCCGTTATCTGGTGATTCAGGCGATCAAAAATAAAAAGATCCGCGGTCGCAGCGCGTTGCGTCCGCTGGACGTCGCCGGGCTGAGCCAGTTGCTGGTGCAGGTCTCCAACCTGATTGTGGATTGCCCGGAAATCCAGCGTCTCGACATTCATCCTTTACTGGCGTCAGGCGGCGAATTTACTGCCCTGGACGTCACGCTGGAGATTGCGCCGTTTGAAGGCGACAGTGAAAGTCGACTGGCGGTACGCCCTTATCCGCAACAACTGGAACAATGGGTCGAGATGAAAAACGGCGAGCGCTGCCTGTTTCGGCCGATCCTGCCGGAAGATGAGCCCGCGCTACAGCGGTTTATCGCCCAAGTGACGAAGGAAGATCTCTACTATCGCTACTTCAGCGAGATCAACGAATTTACCCATGACGATTTAGCCAACATGACCCAGATCGACTACGATCGAGAAATGGCCTTTGTCGCAGTGCGGCTTACTGGTAGCGAGCCGGAGATCCTCGGTGTCGCGCGTGCGATTTCCGATCCTGATAATACGGATGCAGAATTCGCCGTGCTGGTGCGTTCGGATCTGAAAGGATTAGGTCTGGGGCGCATGCTGTTGGAAAAACTGATTGGCTATGCCCGCGACCACGGTCTGGTACGACTCACGGGGATCACAATGCCTCATAATCAGGGCATGGTGGCGCTGGCGCGTAAGTTGGGTTTCGAGGTGGACATTCAACTGGAGGAAGGTATCGTTGGCTTAACGCTTAAACTGGCGTCTGCTGGCGATGGTAAGTAAGTCGCTGGAAATGTTGACCACTTTAGCCAGTAGTGGTGGTATTATTGTTCGCTTCTGTCGTCTGCATGGTACAGAGGACCCTTCAATAAACAGAGAAGAATTGCACTGTGATGTTGTCAAAATTTAAGCGAAATAAACATCAACAACACCTTGCTCAACTACCTAAGCTCTCTCAGTCAGTTGATGATGTCGAGTTTTTTTACGCTCCCGCGGATTTTCGGGAAGCCCTGCTGGCGAAGATTGCCAGCGCCACGCATCGTATCTGTATCGTTGCGCTTTATCTTGAGCAGGACGACGGTGGCAAGGGTATTTTGCAAGCGCTGTATGACGCCAAACGTCAACGCCCTGAATTAGACGTCCGCGTGCTGGTCGACTGGCATCGGGCGCAGCGTGGCCGTATCGGTGCGGCGGCATCGAACACCAACGCGGACTGGTATTGCCGTATGGCACAGGAAAACGCAGGCGTCGATGTGCCTGTTTATGGCGTGCCGGTCAATACCCGTGAAGCGCTGGGCGTGCTGCATTTCAAAGGTTTTATCATTGATGATTGTGTGCTCTACAGCGGCGCCAGCCTGAATGACGTCTACCTGCATCAGCATGATAAGTACCGCTACGACCGTTACCACTGCGTGCGTAATCAGCAGATGGCGGACATCATGTTTAACTGGGCCGATAGCAATCTCGTGCAAGGGCGTGGCGTTCATCGTCTGGATAAGCCTGATCGCCCGAGAAGCCCGGAAATCAAAAACGACGTGCGTCTGTATCGTCAGGAATTGCGCGATACCGGCTATCACTATCAGGGCGATGCCGATAACGAACAGCTTTCAGTCACGCCGCTGGTCGGGCTGGGCAAATCAAGCGTCCTGAATAAAACCATCTTCCATTTGATGCCCTGTGCGGAGCATAAGCTCACCATCTGCACACCGTATTTCAACCTGCCTGCCCTGCTGGTGCGTAATATCATCCAGCTACTGCGGGAAGGGAAAAAAGTGGAGATTATCGTTGGCGACAAAACCGCCAATGATTTTTATATCCCGGAAGATCAGCCGTTCAAGATTATCGGCGCCCTGCCGTATCTCTATGAGATCAACCTGCGTCGCTTCCTCAGCCGCCTGCAATACTACGTAAACACCGATCAGCTCGTGGTTCGTTTATGGAAAGATGATGACAACACTTATCATCTGAAAGGCATGTGGGTGGATGACGAATGGATGCTGCTGACGGGCAATAATCTCAACCCGCGCGCCTGGCGACTGGATCTCGAGAACGCCATCCTCATCCACGATCCGCAACATCAGCTGGCGGCATCCCGTCAAAAAGAGCTGGAACTGATCCGCACGCATACCACCGTGGTGAAACATTATCGCGATCTGCAAAGCATCGCCGATTACCCGGTGAAAGTGCGTAAGCTGATCCGCCGTCTGCGCCGGATCCGAATAGACAAGCTGATCAGCCGTATTCTGTAATTTTCTGGCCCCGCTCATCCGGGGCCTTTTCTTATGGAGTCAGCCCGCCTCATGCGCATCTTGTTGCTTTTCACAGTGTTATTCCTCAGCGGCTGTAGCCATATGGCGAATGACCCGTGGGCCGGGCAGGATAAGGCGCAGCATTTTCTCGCGTCTGCCATGCTCTCTGCCGCAGGCAATGAATACGCGCAGCATCAGGGCATCAGCCGCGATCGCAGCGCGGCAATTGGGTTGCTGTTTTCTGTCAGTCTCGGGGCGGGTAAAGAGTTGTGGGACAGCCGCCCGGCAGGAAGCGGCTGGAGCTGGAAAGATTTTGCCTGGGATGTCGCCGGCGCCACAACGGGGTTTGCCGTCTGGCAACTGGCGCATCAGTAACCGCTAGAGACGTAGCCCTTTTCCCTTCGCGTGCAGCATCAGCGACACCAGGAACGCCAGCGCACCCATCAGGGTCACATACCAGAAAAACGCCGACTCAATGCCAACTGATTTCAGGGACAGCGCGACATATTCTGCCGATCCGCCAAACAGCGCATTCGCTACCGCATACGACAGACCAACCCCCAGTGCCCTGACCTGTGCCGGAAACATCTCGGCTTTCAGGATGCCGCTTATCGAGGTATAGAAGCTGACGATAAGCAGCGCGCACATCACTAACGCGAATGCAGCCACGGGAGATGTCACACTCTGCAGCGCGGACAATATGGGAACGGTACATACTGTCGCCATGCCGCCAAAGATGAGCATGGATGTCCGGCGGCCAATCCTGTCTGACAACGCACCGATGAGCGGCTGGATCAGCATGAACACGAACAGCGCGACTGTCATCAGGATGCTGGCGGTGTTTGCGCTCATTCCGGCGGTATTGACCAGATACTTCTGCATATAGGTGGTGAAGGTGTAAAACGTCAGCGATCCACCGGCAGTAAAACCCAGCACCATCAGGAACGCCTTACGATTACGCCACAATCCCTTGAACGAGCCAGCCTCTTTCAGTGTACGGGTCTCTTTTTGTGAGGTTTCATCCAGTTGACGACGCAGCCACAGCGCGACAATGGCCAGCACCGCACCCAGTGCAAACGGGATCCGCCAGCCCCAGGCATGGAGATCTTCACTGCTCAGGATCTGTTGTAAGACGACAACAACCAGCAGGGCCAGCAGTTGTCCGCCAATCAGCGTGACATACTGGAAAGAGGCGTAAAATCCTTTGCGTCCTTCCACGGCGACTTCACTCATATAAGTCGCGCTGGTGCCATATTCTCCTCCGACCGACAATCCCTGGAACAACCGGGCCAGCAGTAACAGCGCCGGCGCCCAGGTGCCAATCGTGGCGTAGCCTGGCAGGCAGGCGATCACCAATGAACCAAAACACATCATGCAGACAGAAATCAACATGGATTTTTTACGTCCGTGGCGATCGGCGATACGACCGAACAGCCAGCCACCTATCGGGCGCATCAAAAATCCGGCGGCGAATACGCCAGCCGTTTGCAACAATTGCGTGGTGGTGTTGCCTGCGGGGAAAAAGATATGGGCGAAATAAAGAGAGCAGAACGAATAGACATAGAAATCAAACCATTCCACCAGATTGCCTGAAGAGGCGCCGACAATCGCCCACACCCGTCGCCGGGTATCGCTGCCCGTCAATGAATCACGCGCAGCTATGCTCGTTTCGGTCATTGTCATCGTTCTCCTGCCAAAGATGGATGCTTGTCTCGTTGGACGTTGCACGCCACTAAGATGATAAAATAAGTGGCAAAAATGTTACATAATTGTTACTTTCAAGTATGCGACTATGATCACGAATTCTGTTAGCAGGATCACGAATCAGGATTTTACGCAGGTGGGGACGCTAGTTTTTTGACAGACAAAAACGCAAAAAGGCCATCCTTCCGGATGGCCTCTTCACCTAATTAATGCCTGGCAGTGTCCTACTCTCACATGGGGAAGCCCCACACTACCATCGGCGCTACGGCGTTTCACTTCTGAGTTCGGCATGGGGTCAGGTGGGACCACCGCGCTAAAGCCGCCAGGCAAATTCTGTTATCTGTATCAGGCTGAAAATCATCTCTCATCGCCAAAACATCTTCGGCGTTGTAAGGTTAAGCCTCACGGTTCATTAGTACCGGTTAGCTCAACGCATCGCTGCGCTTACACACCCGGCCTATCAACGTCGTCGTCTTCAACGTTCCTTCAGGAGACTTAATGTCTCAGGGAGAACTCATCTCGGGGCAAGTTTCGTGCTTAGATGCTTTCAGCACTTATCTCTTCCGCATTTAGCTACCGGGCAGTGCCATTGGCATGACAACCCGAACACCAGTGATGCGTCCACTCCGGTCCTCTCGTACTAGGAGCAGCCCCCCTCAATTCTCCAGCGCCCACGGCAGATAGGGACCGAACTGTCTCACGACGTTCTAAACCCAGCTCGCGTACCACTTTAAATGGCGAACAGCCATACCCTTGGGACCTACTTCAGCCCCAGGATGTGATGAGCCGACATCGAGGTGCCAAACACCGCCGTCGATATGAACTCTTGGGCGGTATCAGCCTGTTATCCCCGGAGTACCTTTTATCCGTTGAGCGATGGCCCTTCCATTCAGAACCACCGGATCACTATGACCTGCTTTCGCACCTGCTCGCGCCGTCACGCTCGCAGTCAAGCTGGCTTATGCCATTGCACTAACCTCCTGATGTCCGACCAGGATTAGCCAACCTTCGTGCTCCTCCGTTACTCTTTAGGAGGAGACCGCCCCAGTCAAACTACCCACCAGACACTGTCCGCAACCCGGATTACGGGTCCACGTTAGAACACCAGCCATTAAAGGGTGGTATTTCAAGGGCGGCTCCATGCAGACTGGCGTCCACACTTCAAAGCCTCCCACCTATCCTACACATCAAGGACCAGTGTTCAGTGTCAAGCTATAGTAAAGGTTCACGGGGTCTTTCCGTCTTGCCGCGGGTACACTGCATCTTCACAGCGAGTTCAATTTCACTGAGTCTCGGGTGGAGACAGCCTGGCCATCATTACGCCATTCGTGCAGGTCGGAACTTACCCGACAAGGAATTTCGCTACCTTAGGACCGTTATAGTTACGGCCGCCGTTTACCGGGGCTTCGATCAGGAGCTTCGCCTTGCGGCTGACCCCATCAATTAACCTTCCGGCACCGGGCAGGCGTCACACCGTATACGTCCACTTTCGTGTTTGCACAGTGCTGTGTTTTTAATAAACAGTTGCAGCCAGCTGGTATCTTCGACTGGTCTCAGCTCCATCCGCAAGGGACTTCACCTACGCACCAGCGTGCCTTCTCCCGAAGTTACGGCACCATTTTGCCTAGTTCCTTCACCCGAGTTCTCTCAAGCGCCTTGGTATTCTCTACCTGACCACCTGTGTCGGTTTGGGGTACGATTTCGTGTTACCTGGAGCTTAGAGGCTTTTCCTGGAAGCAGGGCATCTGTCACTTCAGCACCGTAGTGCCTCGTCATCACGCCTCAGTGTTAAAGCACTCCGGATTTGCCTGGAGCACACACCTGCACGCTTAAACCGGGACAACCGTCGCCCGGATGACACAGCCTTCTCCGTCCCCCCTTCGCAGTAACACCAAGTACAGGAATATTAACCTGTTTCCCATCGACTACGCCTTTCGGCCTCGCCTTAGGGGTCGACTCACCCTGCCCCGATTAACGTTGGACAGGAACCCTTGGTCTTCCGGCGAGCGGGCTTTTCACCCGCTTTATCGTTACTTATGTCAGCATTCGCACTTCTGATACCTCCAGCAGCCCTCACAGACCACCTTCAACGGCTTACAGAACGCTCCCCTACCCAACAACACTTAGTGTCGCTGCCGCAGCTTCGGTGCATGGTTTAGCCCCGTTACATCTTCCGCGCAGGCCGACTCGACCAGTGAGCTATTACGCTTTCTTTAAATGATGGCTGCTTCTAAGCCAACATCCTGGCTGTCTGGGCCTTCCCACATCGTTTCCCACTTAACCATGACTTTGGGACCTTAGCTGGCGGTCTGGGTTGTTTCCCTCTTCACGACGGACGTTAGCACCCGCCGTGTGTCTCCCGTGATAACATTCTCCGGTATTCGCAGTTTGCATCGGGTTGGTAAGTCGGGATGACCCCCTGGCCGAAACAGTGCTCTACCCCCGGAGATGAATTCACGAGGCGCTACCTAAATAGCTTTCGGGGAGAACCAGCTATCTCCCGGTTTGATTGGCCTTTCACCCCCAGCCACAGGTCATCCGCTAATTTTTCAACATTAGTCGGTTCGGTCCTCCAGTTAGTGTTACCCAACCTTCAACCTGCCCATGGCTAGATCACCGGGTTTCGGGTCTATACCCTGCAACTTAACGCCCAATTAAGACTCGGTTTCCCTTCGGCTCCCCTATTCGGTTAACCTTGCTACAGAATATAAGTCGCTGACCCATTATACAAAAGGTACGCAGTCACACCCCAAAGGGTGCTCCCACTGCTTGTACGTACACGGTTTCAGGTTCTGTTTCACTCCCCTCGCCGGGGTTCTTTTCGCCTTTCCCTCACGGTACTGGTTCACTATCGGTCAGTCAGGAGTATTTAGCCTTGGAGGATGGTCCCCCCATATTCAGACAGGATACCACGTGTCCCGCCCTACTCATCGAGTTCACAGCCTGTGTGTTTTTGTGTACGGGGCTTTCACCCTGTATCGCCGGCCTTTCCAGACCGTTCCACTAACACACAAACTGATTCAGACTCTGGGCTCCTCCCCGTTCGCTCGCCGCTACTGGGGGAATCTCGGTTGATTTCTTTTCCTCGGGGTACTTAGATGTTTCAGTTCCCCCGGTTCGCCTCGTAACACTATGTATTCATGTTACGATGATGCACCGAAGTGCACCGGGTTTCCCCATTCGGACATCGCCGGTTATAACGGTTCATATCACCTTACCGGCGCTTTTCGCAGATTAGCACGTCCTTCATCGCCTCTGACTGCCAGGGCATCCACCGTGTACGCTTAGTCGCTTAACCTCACAACCCGAAGATGTCTTGTTCTGTCCGGCTTGTTGCGCGTCGTGAATACTGCGTTGTTCCGTACTCGCGATGCTCATGGACATTAAGTCCACTGCGCTCGCTACGTGCGGTACGCCTTGTCTTCACTTCGCTCACATCACCTCTGACAGTGTTGTCTTCTGATTGCGAAAATTTGAGAGACTCACGAATAATCTTTCGACTATTCAGTGTTTCAATTTTCAGCTTGATCCAGATTTTTAAAGAGCAAATATCTCAAACATGACTCACTGAGTCAGTTTTGAGATATCAGTGGGCAACGCCTTTCACACATTACCGCGCAAGTGGCGTCCCCTAGGGGATTCGAACCCCTGTTACCGCCGTGAAAGGGCGGTGTCCTGGGCCTCTAGACGAAGGGGACACAAAGTCTGCTTCGCAAGACGCCTTGCTATTCACTTTTCATCAGACAATCTGTGTGAGCACTTCAGAGGCAGGTTCTTTCAGGTAAGGAGGTGATCCAACCGCAGGTTCCCCTACGGTTACCTTGTTACGACTTCACCCCAGTCATGAATCACAAAGTGGTAAGCGCCCTCCCGAAGGTTAAGCTACCTACTTCTTTTGCAACCCACTCCCATGGTGTGACGGGCGGTGTGTACAAGGCCCGGGAACGTATTCACCGTGGCATTCTGATCCACGATTACTAGCGATTCCGACTTCGTGGAGTCGAGTTGCAGACTCCAGTCCGGACTACGACATACTTTATGAGGTCCGCTTGCTCTCGCGAGGTCGCTTCTCTTTGTATATGCCATTGTAGCACGTGTGTAGCCCTGGTCGTAAGGGCCATGATGACTTGACGTCATCCCCACCTTCCTCCAGTTTATCACTGGCAGTCTCCTTTGAGTTCCCGACCTAATCGCTGGCAACAAAGGATAAGGGTTGCGCTCGTTGCGGGACTTAACCCAACATTTCACAACACGAGCTGACGACAGCCATGCAGCACCTGTCTCACGGTTCCCGAAGGCACATTCTCATCTCTGAAAACTTCCGTGGATGTCAAGACCAGGTAAGGTTCTTCGCGTTGCATCGAATTAAACCACATGCTCCACCGCTTGTGCGGGCCCCCGTCAATTCATTTGAGTTTTAACCTTGCGGCCGTACTCCCCAGGCGGTCGACTTAACGCGTTAGCTCCGGAAGCCACGCCTCAAGGGCACAACCTCCAAGTCGACATCGTTTACGGCGTGGACTACCAGGGTATCTAATCCTGTTTGCTCCCCACGCTTTCGCACCTGAGCGTCAGTCTTTGTCCAGGGGGCCGCCTTCGCCACCGGTATTCCTCCAGATCTCTACGCATTTCACCGCTACACCTGGAATTCTACCCCCCTCTACAAGACTCAAGCCTGCCAGTTCGGATGCAGTTCCCAGGTTGAGCCCGGGGATTTCACATCCGACTTGACAGACCGCCTGCGTGCGCTTTACGCCCAGTAATTCCGATTAACGCTTGCACCCTCCGTATTACCGCGGCTGCTGGCACGGAGTTAGCCGGTGCTTCTTCTGCGGGTAACGTCAATTGCTACGGTTATTAACCACAGCACCTTCCTCCCCGCTGAAAGTACTTTACAACCCGAAGGCCTTCTTCATACACGCGGCATGGCTGCATCAGGCTTGCGCCCATTGTGCAATATTCCCCACTGCTGCCTCCCGTAGGAGTCTGGACCGTGTCTCAGTTCCAGTGTGGCTGGTCATCCTCTCAGACCAGCTAGGGATCGTCGCCTTGGTGAGCCGTTACCCCACCAACAAGCTAATCCCATCTGGGCACATCTGATGGCATGAGGCCCGAAGGTCCCCCACTTTGGTCCGAAGACGTTATGCGGTATTAGCTACCGTTTCCAGTAGTTATCCCCCTCCATCAGGCAGTTTCCCAGACATTACTCACCCGTCCGCCGCTCGCCGGCGGGAAAGCAAGCTTTCCCCCGCTGCCGCTCGACTTGCATGTGTTAGGCCTGCCGCCAGCGTTCAATCTGAGCCATGATCAAACTCTTCAATTTAAGTTTGATGCTCTAAGAATTAAACTTCGTAATGAATTACGTGTTCACTCTTTGAGACTTGGTATTCATTTTTCGTCCGAGGACGTCAAGAATCCAGTCACTCCGAGTGCCCACACAGATTGTCTGATAAATTGTTAAAGAGCAGTTGCCGCTTCGCTTTTTGTCAGCGGCGCGGGGTGTGCATAATACGCTTTCCCGCTATGAAGTCAACATCTTATTTCGGTTAACTTCACCTGACAGGCCGGTGTGTTTGCCGTTGTGCCGTGTCAGTGGAGGCGCATTATAGGGAGTAATTCTGAGGTGACAAGAGGAAATTTAAAAAAACATTTTGTTCGCTCAATTTCCAGGCAATTACGCCATCAGAAGCCGTAATTTGTCTGCTTTTAGAACAAAAACGGGCCTTGCGGCCCGTTTTAGCTTTATTGCACGGCAACGATATGGTCGTCTTTCACTTCCAGGCGTACCGTTTTGCCCGGCACCAGTTCACCGGAAAGGATCTGCTGCGCCAGCGGGTTTTCGATCTGCTGCTGGATTGCACGTTTCAACGGACGCGCGCCATACACCGGATCGTATCCATTTTCACTGAGCAGTTTCAGCGCCTCGTCAGAGATCTGGACATCATAACCACGCTCTTCCAGACGTTTATACAGACGCTGCAGCTGGATCTGCGCAATAGACGCGATGTGTTTTTCACCCAGCGGATGGAACACAACGACTTCATCAATACGGTTGATGAATTCCGGACGGAAGCTGTGGCTGACCACACCCAACACCAGCTCTTTCATATGGCTGTAATCCAGCTCGCCAAAGCGTTCCTGAATCAGATCGGAACCAAGGTTAGAGGTCATAATGACGACCGTGTTACGGAAGTCGACCGTTCTGCCCTGTCCGTCCGTCAGACGTCCATCGTCCAGCACCTGCAACAGAATGTTGAAAACATCCGGGTGCGCTTTTTCCACCTCATCTAACAAGATGACGGAGTAAGGACGACGGCGCACCGCTTCAGTGAGATAACCGCCCTCTTCATAGCCGACGTAGCCCGGAGGCGCACCGACCAGACGAGACACGGAGTGTTTCTCCATAAACTCGGACATGTCGATACGTACCATCGCATCGTCGCTGTCGAACATAAAGTTAGCCAGCGATTTACACAATTCCGTTTTACCGACCCCGGTCGGCCCGAGGAACAGGAACGAACCAATCGGGCGATTCGGATCGGACAACCCGGCGCGGCTACGGCGAATCGCGTTCGACACGGCTTCAACCGCTTCATCCTGTCCGATAACGCGTTGATGCAGATCCTGCTCCATACGCAGCAGCTTATCGCGCTCACTTTCCATCATCCGGGAGACCGGGATCCCGGTCCAGCGCGCCAGCACCTCGGCGATTTCCGCATCGGTGACTTTATTACGCAGCAGACGCATGGTTTTGCCTTCGGACTGCGTGGCCGCTTCCAGCTGTTTTTCCAGCTCCGGAATTTTGCCGTACTGCAACTCAGACATGCGGGCCAGGTCGCCCACACGACGCGCCTGTTCAATGGCGATTTTCGCCTGCTCCAGCTCGGCTTTGATGGTCTGCGTGCCGGACAGCGAGGCTTTCTCCGCTTTCCACTCTTCTTCCAGCTCAGAATACTGACGCTCTTTGTCGTCCAGCTCTTCATTGAGCATATCCAGACGCTTACGGCTGGCTTCGTCAGATTCTTTCTTCAGCGCCTGCTGTTCCAGTTTCAACTGAATGATACGTCTGTCGAGCCTGTCCAGCTCTTCCGGTTTGGAGTCAATCTGGATACGAATGCTGGAGGCTGCTTCATCGATCAGGTCGATGGCTTTATCCGGCAACTGACGGTCAGAAATATAACGATGCGAGAGCGTCGCGGCGGCTACAATCGCCGGGTCGGTGATCTGCACGTGGTGGTGCAGTTCATAACGCTCTTTCAGACCACGCAGGATCGCGATGGTGTCTTCCACCGTCGGTTCCGCGACAAACACTTTCTGGAAACGACGTTCCAGCGCCGCATCTTTTTCGATGTACTGACGGTATTCATCCAGCGTGGTTGCCCCAACGCAATGCAGCTCACCACGCGCCAGCGCAGGTTTCAGCATGTTCCCGGCATCCATCGCACCGTCAGCTTTACCGGCACCCACCATGGTGTGCAGCTCATCGATGAACAGGATGACATTGCCTTCCTGTTTGGCGAGATCGTTCAGAACGCCTTTCAGACGCTCCTCGAACTCACCGCGGTATTTCGCCCCGGCCACCAGCGCGCCCATATCCAGCGCCAGCACCCGACGGCCTTTCAGCCCTTCCGGCACTTCGCCGTTGACAATTCGCTGCGCCAGCCCTTCGACAATGGCGGTTTTACCGACGCCTGGCTCCCCGATCAGCACCGGGTTATTTTTGGTACGGCGTTGCAGTACCTGGATAGTACGACGAATCTCTTCATCACGGCCGATCACCGGATCGAGTTTGCCCTGCTCGGCACGCTCGGTCAGATCGACGGTAAATTTTTTCAATGCCTGACGCTGGTCTTCGGCTCCCTGATCGTTCACGCTTTCACCTCCGCGCATTTGTTCAATCGCCTGATTCACATTGGCGGTTGTTGCTCCGGCAGTTTTCAGCAGATCGGTCAGCGTACCGCGCGATTCAAGCGCTGCCAGAACGAAGAGTTCTGACGAAATAAAGTTGTCCCCACGTTTTTGCGCCAGCTTGTCGCACAGGTTCAGCACACGAACCAGATCCTGCGATGGCTGCACGTCGCCGCCGGTACCTTCCACCTGCGGTAAACGGCTCAGCGCCTGCTCAATGGCGGTGCGCAACTGGCCAGCGTTGACGCCAGCTGTGGTCAATAATGGACGAATCGATCCCCCTTCCTGATTCAGTAAGGCGCTCATTAAATGAAGAGGTTCGATAAATTGGTTGTCGTGCCCCAGTGCAAGGGACTGGGCATCGGCGAGAGCAAGCTGGAATTTGTTGGTAAGACGATCCAGACGCATAACTCCTCCCATAACAGGTCAAATTTGCTACTGGAGATTAAATGAGGTCATCCCTCAATTATTCAAGGTTAAAGACCTGAACTATGCGAAAAATAAATCAGCATTCTGGATCGTCTTGATTCTATAGGTTATATCAGCCAAATGAAACTTGCCATACGGCCAGTGATCTTGTCGCGACGATAAGAGAAAAAATCATCCTTTTGGCTGAAGGTACAGCGGTCTCCACCGTAAACCTGTTCAACTCCGACATTCGCCAGACGCTGGCGCGCAAGCTGATAAATATCGGCATAATATTTTTCACCCGCCGGGCGGAAAGCCCGGTCAGCATTAGCGTCTTTCGCCATAAACGCGTCGCGTACCTCAGGCCCGACTTCAAAAGCGTCCGGGCCGATGGCAGGACCGAGCCAGGCCATAATATTCTCCGGCAGGTCGGCAAAACAGGCTACCGTCTCTTCCAGCACGCCTGCACACAGACCACGCCATCCCGCATGCGCCGCCGCCACTTCGGTACCGGCGCGGTTGCAAAACAGTACCGGCAAACAGTCCGCAGTCATCACCGCGCACACCTGCCCCGGAATATGACTGTAAGCGGCGTCCGCCCGTTTCGAATCATAAGTTCCGCCAGTTAATGTCAGTACCTCTTTACCATGGACCTGCTCAAGCCAGACAGGTTCAGACGGCAGACCGCCCGCCGCAAACATCCGCGCACGGTTTTCTTCGACATGCGCAAGATCATCGCCACAGTGGGCGCCCAGATTCAGTGAATCATACGGCGGCAGGCTGACGCCGCCGACACGTGTAGAGCTACAGGCCACAACGCCTTGCGGAGCGGGCCACTGTGGAACGATTATCTTCGTCATAACCAGTCAACTTCATCTTTGTGGGCTTCGAAATCAGCGCGCATCGCGTCGATGAGATCCACCATGTCCTGTGGGATTGGCGCATGCCACTCCATTTCGATGCCGGTGATCGGATGATAGAGACGCAACATGGTTGCGTGTAGCGCCTGTCGGTCGAATTTACGCAGTGCGGAAATAAACTCGTCGGAAGAATGCTTCGGCGGACGCGGGCGGCCACCGTACAACTGATCACCCACCAGCGGATGAGTAATGTGCGCCATATGCACGCGGATTTGGTGTGTACGCCCGGTTTCCAGACGCAAACGCAAACGCGTGTGCACACGGAAGTGTTCCATAATGCGATAGTGCGTTACCGCCGGTTTGCCCATCGGGTGAACCGACATATGGGTGCGTTTGGTGGGATGGCGGCTAATCGGTTCCTCAACCGTACCACCCGAGGTCATATGACCAATCGCAACCGCTTCGTACTCACGGGTGATCTCACGCAGCTGCAGCGACTCGACCAGCCGGGTCTGCGCCGGAATGGTTTTCGCCACCACCATCAGACCCGTCGTGTCTTTGTCGAGACGATGGACAATGCCTGCGCGCGGAACATCGGCAATGGGCGGATAATAATGCAACAGGGCGTTCAGTACGGTGCCATCGGGGTTGCCCGCGCCAGGATGTACGACTAAATCACGCGGCTTGTTGATGACGATGATATCATCGTCTTCATAGACGATAGTGAGGGGGATATCCTGAGGCTCAAAACGCACTTCTTCTTCGATTTCAACATCGACAGCGATGCTTTCGCCGCCCAGGACTTTCTCTTTTGGCTTGTCGACGATGTTGCCGTTGACCAGCACGCGCTGGTCGAGGATCCATTCTTTTATGCGCGAACGCGAATAATCCGGGAACAATTCGGCCAAAGCTTGATCTAATCGTTGACCGAGTTGATTTTCGGACACCGTTGCGGTGAGTTGTACTCGTTGTGCCATATACAGCTTCTTCGTTTAACGTTGGGTTTTACGGCTTCGCCGTTTAATATAGTGTGCTATTGTAGCTGGTCTTAATCGGGAGCAGGAACAGAGAATCTCCCGTATACACATTTTGAGGAATGTCAAAACGTCATGACGCGCATGAAATATCTGGTGGCAGCAGCCACCTTGAGCCTGGCTTTGGTGGGTTGCTCTGGTTCAAAGGAAGAGGTGCCCGATAACCCGCCGAATGAAATCTATGCTACCGCTCAGCAAAAGCTGCAGGACGGTAACTGGAAACAGGCAATAACGCAACTGGAAGCGTTGGACAACCGTTATCCGTTTGGTCCTTACTCTCAGCAGGTGCAGCTGGATCTGATCTACGCATATTATAAAAATGCCGATCTGCCGCTGGCTCAGGCGGCGATCGACCGTTTTATGCGCCTGAACCCGACGCATCCGAATATCGATTATGTCATCTACATGCGTGGCCTGACCAATATGGCACTGGATGACAGCGCATTGCAGGGCTTCTTTGGCGTTGATCGCTCTGATCGTGATCCGCAACATGCCCGTGATGCCTTCAGTGACTTTTCCAAACTGGTTCGTGGCTACCCAAACAGCCAGTATGCCTCAGATGCCTACAAACGAATGGTATTCCTGAAAGATCGTCTGGCGAAGTATGAGTTGTCTGTCGTGGATTACTACACCGATCGTGGCGCATGGGTGGCTGTTGTCAACCGCGTAGAAGGCATGCTGCGCAATTACCCGGATGCCCAGGCGACGCGTGACGCACTGCCGAAGATGGAAAACGCCTATCGCGAGCTGCAGATGAATGCGCAGGCGGATAAGGTCGCGAAAATTATTGCCGCCAACAGTAGCAATACCTGATCCCATTTCTGATACGTAAAACGGCAGCCCAATGGCTGCCGTTTTTTTGTTCGTTTTTCGTCGACCAGTAAGGAAAACCTCACCGACGCAACTCATCAACTATGGCTCCCTTTCTTCCCCTCTTCAAGGAGAAAATCACCTGTTCCTGTCCTGCCTCACAAAAAGATTTCGTTGACAAAAAGTGACAAAATAACGTGATTTACATCACACATTTTGACATCAGGAACGGTATGCTGAAATCACTTAGACGGGAAAGACAAGAGGTAAATTTATGACAATGAACATTACCAGCAAACAAATGGAAATTACTCCGGCTATCCGCCAACATGTCGCCGACCGTCTCGCCAAACTGGATAAGTGGCAAACTCACCTGATTAACCCGCATATCATTCTTTCGAAAGAGCCTCAGGGCTTTATTGCTGATGCGACGATTAACACGCCAAACGGGCACCTAGTTGCCAGCGCTAAGCACGAAGATATGTATACCGCGATTAACGATTTGATCAACAAGCTGGAACGGCAGCTCAATAAAGTGCAACACAAAGGAGAAGCGCGTCGCGCCAATGCATCGGTGAAAGACGTTAACTTCGTTGAACAAGAGTGAAACCTTCACAATTGAGTGTATCGCCAACGCGCCTCCGGGCGCGTTTTTTGTTGACAGCATGAAAACAGTCCGGGTACTGTTACCTGAGCAGACATAAGGAATTTTCCATGCAGCGTACACCGTTTTTCTTCGCATTCTTTTTTACCTTCCCCCTGACCGGGAGGCGTTTCGTCGTATAAGAAAGAATGCGAAGACGAACAATAAGGCCTCCCAAACCGGGAGGCCTTTTTTATTGCTAACGACTAAGGCGACTCTATGACATCGGAAAACCCGTTACTGGCTTTGCGCGACAAAATCAGCGCGCTGGATGAAAAGTTACTGGCTTTGCTGGCCGAACGCCGTGGGCTGGCCGTGGAGGTCGGTAAAGCGAAACTCGCGTCGCATCGTCCTGTGCGTGATATTGATCGCGAGCGCGATTTGCTGGAGCGGCTGATTGCGCTGGGGAAAGACCATCATCTGGACGCGCATTACATTACCCGCCTTTTCCAGCTCATCATTGAAGACTCCGTCCTGACTCAGCAAGCCCTGCTCCAGCAGCATCTCAACAAAATTAACCCGCATTCGGCGCGTATTGCATTTCTGGGGCCTAAAGGCTCTTATTCTCACCTGGCAGCACGCCAGTACGCGGCCCGTCATTTCGAGCAATTTATTGAAAGCGGTTGCTCAAAGTTTGCCGACATCTTTAATCAGGTCGAAACCGGTCAGGCCGATTACGCAGTGGTGCCGATTGAAAACACCAGCTCCGGGGCGATCAACGACGTCTACGACCTGTTACAGCACACCAGCCTGTCGATTGTTGGCGAGTTGACGATCCCTATCGATCACTGCGTGCTGGTGTCCGGTTCGACCGATCTTGAAAGCATTGAGACGGTATACAGCCATCCACAACCGTTCCAGCAGTGCAGCCAGTTCCTGAACCGTTATCCGCACTGGAAAATTGAATATACTGAAAGCTCGTCCGCCGCCATGGAAAAAGTGGCGCAGGCGAACTCGCCGCACGTCGCCGCGCTCGGTAGCGAAGCCGGTGGCGCACTGTATGGCCTGCAGGTGTTAGAGCGTAACCTGGCCAACCAGACGCAGAATATCACCCGCTTTGTGGTGCTGGCGCGAAAAGCGATCGACGTCTCCCGCCAGGTGCCGGCGAAATCCACTCTGCTTATCGCCACCGGTCAGCAGGCGGGTGCGCTGGTAGAAGCGCTGCTGGTACTGCGTAACCACAACCTGATCATGACCAAACTGGAATCGCGCCCGATCTACGGCAATCCGTGGGAAGAGATGTTCTACCTTGATATCCAGGCCAATCTTGAGTCAGAAGCGATGCAAAAAGCGCTGAAAGAATTGGGTAAAATTACCCGTTCGATGAAAGTGCTTGGCTGCTACCCCAGCGAAAACGTGGTGCCGGTCTCGCCTGAGTAAACCGGGACAAAAAAAGCCAGCGGGTTTCCCCACTGGCTTTTTTGTTTTTTCGCAAGTTTACTGACGACTGTCGTTCGCCTGACGCAACAACCCCCGGCTTTCATTCTGAAAGCGTATTGCGTAATCGCCGAACCAGTGCTCCACTTTGCGGAAGCTGTCGATAAACGCCTGCTTGTCACCTTGTTCCAGTAACCCAATGGCTTCGCCAAATCGTTGATAATAGCGTTTGATTAACCGCAGATTGCTCTGCGACGACATAATAATATCGGCGTAAAGCTGCGGATCCTGCGCAAACAGGCGTCCGACCATTGCCAGCTCAAGGCGATAGATGGGTGAAGAGAGCGCCAGTAACTGTTCAAGCTGCACGTTCTCTTCCGCCAGATGCAGGCCGTAAGCGAAGGTGGCAAAGTGGCGCAGCGCCTGGATAAAGGCCATATTCTGGTCGTGCTCGACGGCGCTGATGCGGTGCAGCCTCGCCCCCCACACCTGAATCTGCTCCAGGAACCACTGGTACGCTTCCGGCTGGCGGCCATCGCAGTAGACCACTACTTGCTTCGCCAGGCTGCCGCTGTCTGGCCCAAACATCGGGTGCAGTCCGAGAACAGGCCCGTTATGGGCGGTGAGCATCGCCTGTAACGGCCCCGCTTTCACCGACGCCAGATCGACAAGAATGCAGTCCGCAGGCAGCACCGGTAGTTTCGCAATGATTTGCTCCGTTACGTGGATGGGTACACTGACGATCACCATCCCGGCGTCAGAAACGATCTCCTCTGCCTGCGCCCAGTCTTCTTTTTCCAGAATTCTGACCTGATAGCCGGACAGCGTCAGCATTTTCTCAAACAGACGCCCCATCTGCCCGCCGCCGCCAACAATCACTACCGGACGCAAACCCGGGCGCAATGTTTTGAAGCCCTTGTCGTTCTCACTGGAATAAGATTCCCGCATCACCCGACGCAGGACATCTTCGATAAGATCCGGGGGAACGCCGAGTGATTCCGCCTCTGCGCGGCGTGACGCCAGCATTGAGGCTTCACGTTCCGGCACATAAATCGGCAGGCCGTATTTGTTTTTTACCTCGCCGACTTCCGCCACCAGTTCAAGACGGCGCGCCAGCAGCCCCAGCAGCGCCTTATCGACTTCATCAATTTGATCGCGCAGCGCGGTCAGTTCAGCAACCATAACGTTCCTCTTACCCCAGACGCGCCTTCAACTGGCCACGCAGATCTTTATCGATTTCACGCAGCAGCGCGTCCGTTGTTTCCCAGCTAATGCAGGCATCGGTGACCGACACGCCGTATTTCATCTCACTGCGCGGCTGTTCGGACGACTGATTGCCCTCATGAATATTGCTTTCAATCATCAGACCAATGATAGAACGGTTTCCGTCTTTGATCTGCGCCACAACCGACTCGGCCACGGCGGGCTGACGACGGTAATCTTTATTCGAGTTACCGTGGCTGCAATCTACCATCAGCGCGGGTTTGAGTCCTGCCTGTTCCATCTCTTTTTCACACTGCGTGACATCTGACGGGCTGTAGTTCGGCGCTTTGCCACCGCGTAAAATCACATGCCCGTCCGGATTCCCCTGTGTTTGCAACAGGCAAACCTGCCCGGCCTGGTTGATGCCGACAAAGCGGTGCGGCATTGCGGCGGCGCGCATGGCGTTAATCGCCGTGGCGAGGCTACCGTCCGTGCCATTTTTAAAGCCGACCGGCATGGAAAGGCCGGAGGCCATCTCGCGGTGGGTCTGCGATTCAGTGGTGCGCGCACCAATCGCCGACCAGCTAAAGAGATCGCCCAGGTATTGCGGGCTGTTCGGATCGAGCGCTTCGGTCGCCAGCGGCAGCCCCATGTTCACCAGTTCGAGCAGCAGACGACGCGCAATTTTCAGACCAGATTCAACATCAAACGAGCCATCCATGTGCGGATCGTTAATCAGCCCCTTCCAGCCAACCGTGGTACGGGGTTTTTCAAAATAGACGCGCATCACCAGATAGAGGCTATCGCTGACCTCTGCGGCAAGTGCTTTAAATCGACGAGCATATTCAATCGCGGTTTCCGGATCGTGAATCGAGCAGGGTCCACACACCACCAGCAGGCGCGGATCGCGACCGGCGATGATGTCGGAAATGGTCTGGCGGGAATGCTCAACCTGAGCTTCCTGTTCAGCACTCAGCGGAAATTCGACTTTTAACTGTTCCGGGGTGATCAGTATCTGTTCGTCGGAGATATGTACGTTGTTCAGCGCGTCTTTTTGCATGATGGCGATCCTGTATAGCTCGTTTGCGATAGTGGTTTCCTCACCTGAGGATGACAACACGATATCACAGACAGTAAAGAATACAAGCCACAGCTCGTAAATATTATTTTACACTAGCTAATTTTAAGCCATTTTCTCGCCATACCACGTGTAATTATTACTTTACACTCTCAATTTGTTCTCATTCATCAGCGAAAACCAGTTCAAGCAGGATTGACCGGCAATACTGTCACCTGTCTCCCTATTCTGATTGAGATTCAACTTAAGGGCAGATAATCAATTTCAGGTCGTAATGACTACCTCAGTGAATGGTGATATTCTTAAAAATACATCTACTCATGTTTTATTTCAGGCTGTACGGCGGTTTTTGGTGAGCAACCCGCGTTGGAAAATCTCTTGCCAGCTCCTGGGGCTACTGGCGCTTATTTTTGCAGGTAAACCGCTCTTCGCAGCAACACCCCCTGCCGCCGATCGCTCAGTTCGCGCTATTGTCTCTGGCATTATCAGTTATACACGCTGGCCGGATCTCAGCGGAACGCCACGCTTGTGTGTTTTTTCTTCTTCCCGCTTTACGCAGACCTTAAGCGATGCAACTTCTGCGCCACTCCCCTACCAACCTGTTGTCGTGAAAAACGATCAGGAGGCCCTGACGGCCCGCTGCAACGCGCTTTATTTCGGCAGTGAATCACCTTCACAGCAAATGGCCTTAGCGGGAAAACTACACCCCCGCCCCGTGCTGACCATTGCCGAGCAAAACCCTGAATGTGCTGCGGGCAGCGCCTTTTGCCTGATATTTCATTCAGCGACGGTGAAATTTTCCGTAAACCTTGACGTACTTACCCGCAGCGGCGTCAGAGTAAATCCTGAGGTATTAATGCTGGCACGGACTAAGGAGCATGAATAAGGATATGACCCCTCTTCAACGCCCGACGTTTAAACGCACCTTGCGGCGAATCAGCGTGGTTAGCGTCGTGATTACGATGATGCTGGTCTGGCTGCTGTTAAGCATCGCGTCCGTCCTCACGCTGAAACAGTATGCACAAAAAAACCTCGAACTGACCGGCGCCACCATGAGCCACAGCCTTGAGGCGTCGCTGGTGTTCGGTGACAGCACTGCCGCCACGGAGACGCTCAAAACGCTCGGCAAACAGGGGCAATTCGCCGTGGCCGAAGTGATGGATCGCAACCTCCAGCGCTTTGCTTACTGGTCATACATTCCCGGCGAAAAGCAGGACGCACTGAACAGTCTGGTCAGCCGCTGGCTGTTTCCCGTGCCGGTATCGCAGCCAGTCTGGCATAACGAACAGATGGTCGGCGTTATTCACTTAGCCGCGCGCGCCAGCCTGATCAGCCATTTTATCTGGATGTCGCTGATGGTACTCACTGCCTGCATTCTGCTGGCGGCAGTGGTGGCGTTGCTGGTCACCCGCCACCTGCATTCTGATGTGGTGACGGCGCTGCAAAATATTACTGATGTCGTTCATGACGTGCGTACCAACCGTAATTTTTCCCGCCGCGTCCCTGAAGAGCCGATCGAAGAATTTCACCATTTTGCCCAGGACTTCAACAGCCTGCTTGATGAAATGGAGGAGTGGCAGCTGAAACTGCAGGCCAAAAATGCCCAGTTGCTGCGTACCGCACTGCATGACCCGCTCACCGGACTGGCGAACCGTGCCTCATTTCGCAGTTCTATCGCCGCGCTGATGAATGACAGCCACGCTAAAACCAGTTCTGCGCTGTTGTTTCTCGACGGCGATAACTTCAAATTTATTAATGATACCTGGGGACACGCCGCTGGTGATTGCGTACTGATGGAAGTGGCAAAACGATTGAGCGACTTCGGCGGCAAACGTCATATCGCCTACCGGCTTGGCGGTGATGAGTTCGCCATGATCCTGTATGGCGTTCACAGCGAAAATGAAGTGCAGCGCATTTGCACGGCGCTGTCACAGCATTTCGTTCGTCCGTTCGATCTCCACAACGGGCTTTACACCCCGTTCTCACTGAGCGTCGGCTATGCGCTGACGTGGGAGCATACGTCGGTTGAAAGCCTGCAGGAGCTGGCGGACCGAAATATGTATTTAATGAAAAATCAACGTGCTAAGACTTCATCATAAGTAATAAGGAAAGGAATATGCTCGGTCGTTACCTCGCACCGGCTTTGCTGGCAACACTGTTTCTGACAGGCTGTCAGTCGCCGCAAGGAAAGTTTTCGCCTGAACAGGTCGCCGCGATGAAATCGTATGGCTTTAACGAGCTTAACGGTGACTGGTCACTTGGGCTTTCAGATAAAATTCTGTTCGGTAAAAACGACTACACGCTGAACGACAGCAGCAAACAGCAAATCGAAGGCATGGCGTCACGTCTCGCCACCACCGGCATTACCCATGCGCGCATGGATGGTCACACCGATAATTACGGCGAAGACAGTTACAACGAAGCGCTTTCCCTTAAGCGCGCCAACATCGTGGCCGATGCCTGGGCCGAAGGCGCACACATTCCGCGCAGCAATCTGACCACCCGCGGACTTGGCAAACAGTTCCCGATTGGCAGCAACAAAACCGCGCAGGGCCGCGCCGAAAACCGTCGCGTCGCCATTGTCATCAGCGAGCCATAACACGCAGAGATAAAAAAAGGGCCAGCCTTTCGGCCAGCCCTTTTTAAACAGGATGTCGCCTGAGCGAATCTTAGTTAAGGCGCTCTTTGATACGAGCTGCTTTACCAGTACGCTCACGCAGGTAGTACAGTTTAGCTTTACGAACGGCACCACGACGTTTAACAGCAATGCTGTCAACTACCGGAGAGTGAGTCTGGAAGACACGCTCAACGCCTTCGCCGTTGGAAATCTTACGAACAGTGAATGCAGAGTGCAGACCGCGGTTACGAATAGCGATAACCACGCCCTCGAATGCCTGCAGACGTTTTTTGGAACCTTCAACAACCCATACTTTCACTTCCACGGTATCACCCGGACGGAAGGAAGGTACGTCCTGCTTCATCTGCTCTTGTTCAATTTGCTTAATAATGTTGCTCATAATTTAATCTCTTATCCTGGGTAAACTGATATTTGGGGGCGTTATGCCAACCCATCATGTTTATGTTGCTGTTGCGCGTGTTCCGTTTTGAACTCCGCCAGCAACTTTGCTTGCTCTTCAGTCAGAGCCAGGTTTTCCAGAAGTTCAGGTCTTCTAAGCCAGGTACGGCCCAGCGACTGCTTCAAACGCCAGCGACGAATCTCGGCGTGGTTGCCTGACAGTAACACTGCCGGGACCTCCATGCCTTCTAACACTTCAGGACGAGTATAGTGTGGGCAGTCCAGTAATCCATCAGCAAAGGAATCTTCCGTTGCTGAAGCTTCATGCCCCAGTACCCCCGGAATGAACCGGGAAACCGAGTCAATCAGCGTCATTGCTGGCAACTCACCACCGCTGAGAACGTAATCGCCGATAGACCATTCTTCGTCAATCTCGGTTTGAATTACGCGCTCGTCTATTCCTTCGTAGCGACCACACACCAGAATCAGTTTATGATTCGTGGCCAGTTCGCTGACGCCTGCTTGATCAAGCTTGCGTCCCTGAGGTGACAGATAGATCACCTTAGCGCCTTCACCTGCCGCGGCTTTTGCTGCATGAATGGCATCCCGTAAGGGTTGCACCATCATTAACATCCCCGGTCCGCCGCCGTAAGGACGATCGTCCACGGTACGGTGCCGGTCGTGCGTGAAGTCACGAGGACTCCAGCTCTGGATGCTCAGCAGGCCATTTTTTACTGCCCGGCCAGTTACCCCGTAGTCGGTAATCGCGCGGAACATTTCAGGAAACAGGCTGATTATGCCAATCCACATAGCGCCGTCTTTTACCGGTAATCCGGAGGTTTAAAAACCAGGATCCCAATCTACTTCAATCGTTTGAGTAGTGAGATCGACTTTCTTGATAACCTGCCCATCGAGGAACGGAACCAACCGCTCCTTGATACCAAACGCATCTTTCAGGTTTGCCTTAATGACGAGAACGTCATTCGACCCGGTTTCCATCATATCGATGACTTTACCGAGGTCGTAGCCTTCTGTGGTCACTACCTGGCAGCCCATCAGGTCTTTCCAGTAGTAGTCACCCTCTTCCAGCGGCGGCAACTGCGAGGAATCTACGACAATTTCACAATTGGTCAGCAGATTCGCGGCATCGCGATCGTCAATGCCTTTCAGCTTAATGACGATATCCTGATTGTGGTGACGCCAGCTTTCCAGCTCGACTTCTTGCCACTGACCCGCCTTCTGGATAAACCAGGGCTGATAGTCAAAAATGCTTTCGGCGTCTTCAGTGGAGGAAAACACTCTGAGCCAACCACGAATACCGTATGAAGACCCCATTTTCCCCAATACGATCGGTTCGACGGGTGCTTGTGCGGTGAGTTGCTTGCTCATCATGACCACCGTGACAGATTAAGCTGCTTTGTTTGCTGCTTTGATAAGCGTTGCAACGCGATCGGAAACAGTCGCGCCCTGGCCAACCCAGTGAGCGATACGATCCAGATCCAGACGAGTTCCTTCTTCCGCGCCAGCGGCGATCGGGTTGAAGAAACCAACGCGCTCAATGAAGCGGCCGTTGCGTGCATTACGGCTGTCGGTGACAACAACCTGGTAGAACGGACGCTTTTTAGCGCCGTGACGAGCTAAACGAATAGTTACCATAACATCCTCTTGTGTGAATAAAACAACCGGGCCCCATCGAGGAACGGAGCCCGGTGTCATATTAAAAGCCCGAAAATTTTACTGATTTTTGGGAAAATTGCAATCAGCAGTTAATAAACCGTGATCTCAAGGGCCGTCGGCGTTGCAGCCAGTTTGGCGCCGGCGTGCGCGCAGAAAGCGGAGCGTACACGTAGTACGTGAGCATTTCGAGCACACCCCGGTACCAAAATGGCAAATAAGCCAGGCCTGTTAACGCCCCGGGAATCCCGGAGGCATCATCCCTTTCATATTCCGCATCATCTTCGCCATCCCGCCCTTCTTCATTTTCTTCATCATGCGCTGCATGTCGTCGAACTGTTTCAGAAGGCGGTTAACGTCCTGCACCTGCATACCGCAACCGGCAGCAATACGGCGCTTACGGGATCCTTTGATGATTTCTGGTTTGGCGCGCTCTTTCAGCGTCATGGAGTTAATAATCGCCTCCATCCGTACCAGCACTTTGTCATCCATCTGTGCTTTTACGTTGTCGGGGATCTGCCCCATGCCAGGCAGTTTGCCCATCAGGCTCGCCATGCCGCCCATATTTTTCATCTGACGAAGTTGCTCAAGGAAATCGGTCAGATCAAAGCCGTCGCCTTTTTTCAGCTTGCTCGCCAGCTTCTCCGCCTGCGCGCGGTCGACTTTGCTCTCGATATCTTCGATCAGCGACAGCACGTCGCCCATGCCGAGAATACGGGAGGCGATACGATCCGGGTGGAACGGCTCCAGCGCTTCGTTTTTCTCGCCAACACCGAGGAATTTAATCGGCTTACCGGTGATGTGTCGAATAGACAGCGCCGCACCGCCACGGGCGTCGCCGTCGACTTTAGTCAACACGACGCCGGTCAGCGGCAGCGCTTCGTTGAACGCCTTCGCCGTATTTGCGGCATCCTGACCGGTCATGGCATCGACCACGAACAGCGTTTCTACCGGGTTGATCGATGCATGAACCTGCTTGATTTCATCCATCATCGCTTCATCAACGTGCAGACGACCGGCGGTATCCACCAGCAGCACGTCGTAGAATTTCAGCTTCGCCTCTTTCAGCGCCGCGTTAACGATATCAACCGGTTTTTGCCCCACGTCAGAGGGGAAGAAATCGACACTAACCTGCTGCGCCAGGGTTTCCAGCTGTTTGATCGCCGCCGGGCGATAAACGTCCGCTGAAACCACCAGCACTTTCTTTTTATGCTTCTCGTGGAGGAACTTACCCAGTTTTGCGACGCTGGTTGTTTTACCGGCCCCCTGCAGGCCGGCCATCAGCACCACTGCCGGTGGCTGTGCTGCGAGGTTCAGGCTCTGGTTTTCCTCACCCATCGCCGCAACCAGTTCGTCACGAACGATTTTGACGAACTCCTGTCCTGGCGTCAGGCTTTTGTTGACCTCGTGACCTACCGCTTTTTCTTTCACGCGATTGATAAAGTCACGCACGACCGGCAGCGCAACGTCAGCTTCCAGCAGCGCCATGCGCACTTCACGCAGGGTCTCTTTGATATTGTCTTCAGTAAGGCGTCCGCGACCGCTGATATTACGCAGCGTACGCGACAAACGATCGGTTAAATTATCAAACATTGTCTCTCGCCTGAGGTGGAAACGTTCAGTCGCTGATGCGACAAAAAGCCAGAAATTTGCCGCAGTATAACACGACACAACCTGAGATGTGATGCAACGGTTGGAGCAGACGATTCCTGACGGTATACTGATTCTCTTTCTTATCCAGCAAACCGTTGACACCTATATGCCTGTTTTTGCCCTGTTAGCTCTGGTCGCTTACTCTGTCAGCCTCGCGTTGATCATTCCCGGTTTGCTGCAAAAAAACAGCGGCTGGCGGCGCATGGCGATTCTTTCCGCCGTTGTCGCGCTTATCAGCCACGCTTTTGCGTTGCAGGCGCGCATTTTCCCTGGTGGCGAAAGTGGGCAGAACCTGAGCATCCTGAACGTCGGCTCGCTGGTAAGTTTGCTGATCTGCACCGTGATGACCATCGTCGCCTCGCGCAATCGCGGCTGGTTGCTGTTGCCGATTGTCTACGCCTTTGCGCTGATCAACCTGGCGTTAGCCACGTTCATGCCCAATGAGTTCATCACGCATCTTGAAGCCACACCGGGCATGATGATCCACATCGGCCTGTCGCTGTTCGCCTATGCGACGCTCATCATCGCCGCGCTGTATGCCCTGCAACTCGCCTGGATCGACTATCAGCTGAAAAACAAAAAGCTGGCATTCAGTAACGACATGCCGCCGCTGATGAGCATTGAGCGAAAAATGTTTCACATCACCCAGGTCGGCGTCGTGTTGCTCACGCTCACACTCTGCACCGGCCTGTTTTATATGCAGAATCTCTTCAGCATCGAAAATCTCGATAAAGCTGTCCTTTCCATCATCGCATGGTTTGTCTATATCGTATTGTTGTGGGGCCACTATCATGAAGGCTGGCGCGGTCGTCGCGTCGTCTGGTTTAACGTAGCGGGCGCCGGATTGCTGACGCTGGCCTATTTTGGCAGCCGTCTTATCCAACAATTCGCGGGTTAAGCGATAAAGGAATTCCGTCTTGGAACATATCTCAACCACTGCGCTGATCATCACGCTGATCATCATGGTGGTCATTTCCGCCTATTTCTCCGGTTCCGAAACCGGCATGATGACGCTGAACCGCTACCGGCTGCGTCATCTGGCCAAGCAAGGCAACCGCCCGGCGAAGCGCGTAGAAAAACTGCTGCGCAAACCTGATCGCCTCATCAGTCTGGTTCTGATTGGCAATAACCTGGTTAACATTCTGGCCTCGGCGCTCGGCACCATCGTCGGGATGCGGCTGTATGGCGATGCGGGCGTCGCGATCGCCACCGGGGTATTAACCTTTGTGGTGCTGGTGTTTGCCGAAGTACTGCCGAAAACCATCGCCGCGCTGTACCCGGAGAAAGTCGCCTTCCCGAGCAGTTTTCTGTTAGCGCCGTTGCAGATATTAATGATGCCGCTGGTCTGGCTACTGAACACCATCACCCGCATGCTGATGCGTCTTATGGGGATCAAAGCCGATACGGTCATTAGCGGCGCGCTCAGTAAAGACGAGCTGCGAACCATTGTTAACGAATCACGCTCGCAAATTTCCCGCCGTAATCAGGACATGCTGCTGTCGGTGCTGGATCTGGAAAAAGTCAGCGTCAACGACATCATGGTGCCGCGCAATGAGATTGTCGGCATCGACATCAACGACGACTGGAAATCCATCGTCCGCCAGCTCACTCATTCCCCGCACGGGCGCATTGTGCTCTACCGTGATTCGCTGGACGACGCCATCAGCATGTTGCGCGTGCGTGAAGCCTACCGGCTGATGACCGAGAAAAAGGAGTTCACCAAAGAGGTGATGCTGCGTGCGGCGGATGAAATCTACTACGTGCCGGAAGGCACTCCGCTCAGCACACAACTGGTGAAATTTCAGCGTAATAAAAAGAAAGTGGGACTGGTCGTTGATGAATATGGCGATATTCAGGGGCTGGTCACCGTGGAAGACATCCTGGAAGAGATTGTCGGTGATTTCACCACCTCAATGTCGCCATCGCTGGCGGAGGAAGTGACACCGCAGAACGACGGCTCGGTGATTATCGACGGCAGCGCCAACGTACGCGAACTCAACAAAGCATTCAACTGGCATATGCCGGAAGACGAAGCCCGTACCATTAACGGCATGATTCTGGAAGCGCTGGAAGAAATCCCGGCAGTCGGTACCCGCGTGCGCATTCATCAGTACGACATCGATATTCTCGACGTACAGGACAACATGATTAAGCAGGTGAAAGTGGTGCCGGTGAAATCGATTCGGGAGAGCGTGGCGGAATAAATGTGGTAGGCCGGGTAAGGCGAAGCCGCCTCCCCGGCACTACGGCGGCGAATTAGCCTTTCGCCTTCGCGACGGTCACCATCGCAGCGCGGATCGTGCGACCATTAAGGGTGTAACCTTTCTGCATTACGCCAAGCACGTTGCCCGGGGTAACATCGTCAGATTCCACCATCGCAATCGCCTGATGCACGTTTGGATCCAGCGGTACGTTCGTTTCCGCGATGACCTCAACGCCAAATTTGCGTACCACATCCAGCATCGATTTCAGCGTCAGCTCAATACCTTCCACCATCGCGGACATGTCCGGATTAGCCCTGTCGGCCACTTCCAGCGCGCGATCGAGGCTGTCGATGACCGGCAGCAGCTCGTTGACGAATTTTTCCAGCGCAAACTTATGCGCTTTTTCAACGTCCAGTTCGGTACGACGACGCAGGTTTTCCATCTCTGCTTTGGCACGCAGCAGCGCGTCACGTTCACGATTCTGCGCTTCAGCAAGCTGAGCTTCCAGATTCGCAATTTGTTCATCGCGCGGATCCACCTGCTCAGCAGACGCATCAGGCTCTACGGCCTCAACCTCATCATGCTGTTCCTTGATAATTTCTTCCGGGGCTTGCCCGTCAGGCGTTTTCTGTTCTTTACTACTCATGAATTTCTCCGCGTTTTTTCGTATTCGTCTCGCTAACATCGCTTATTATGGGGATCAGTTTCCGGGATTCAAGGGAAGCGGACATATTGTCATCATACATTTGGTACAAGGACTCGAGAAAATGAACAATCATTTCAAGTGTATTGGGATTGTAGGACATCCGCGTCACCCTACCGCGTTGACGACACATGAAATGCTGTACCGCTGGCTCAGTACTAAAGGGTATGACGTCATCATTGAGCAACAGATCGCGCGTGAGCTGCAACTGAAAGATGTCCGCACCGGTACGCTGGCGGAAATCGGTCAGCAGGCTGATCTGGCAGTGGTGGTCGGCGGCGACGGCAATATGCTGGGCGCGGCCCGTACGCTCGCGCGTTACGACATCAAAGTGATTGGTATTAACCGCGGCAATCTCGGTTTTCTGACTGATCTCGACCCGGACAACGCGCATCAGCAACTCGCCGATGTACTTGAAGGCCATTACATCAGCGAAAAACGTTTTTTGCTGGAAGCGCAGGTATGCCAGCAGGACTGCCAGAAACGCATCAGCACAGCTATCAATGAAGTGGTGCTCCACCCCGGCAAAGTGGCGCATATGATCGAGTTCGAGGTGTATATTGATGAGACCTTTGCGTTCTCGCAGCGCTCTGACGGCCTGATCATCTCAACGCCCACCGGCTCCACGGCCTACTCGCTTTCGGCGGGCGGCCCCATCCTGACGCCACAGCTAGATGCCATTACGCTGGTGCCGATGTTCCCGCATACGCTGTCAGCACGGCCACTGGTCATCAACAGCAGCAGTACCATCCGCCTGCGCTTTTCCCATCGCCGCAGCGATCTTGAAATCAGCTGCGACAGCCAGATCGCCCTGCCGATTCAGGAAGGTGAAGATGTGCTGATCCGCCGTTGCGATTATCACCTCAATCTGATCCACCCTAAAGATTACAGCTATTTCAATACATTAAGCACCAAACTGGGCTGGTCAAAAAAATTGTTCTGATTTTGAACAAGGGGCTTTACTGTATAAAAAACCCGTTTATACTGTATGAAAACACAGTTATGGTTTTTCATACAGGAAAACAACAATGCTGGCACAACTGACCATCAGTAATTTCGCCATCGTGCGTGAGCTTGAAATCGATTTTCAAAGCGGTATGACGGCAATCACCGGCGAGACCGGTGCAGGTAAATCCATTGCTATTGATGCCCTGGGGTTATGCCTGGGTGGGCGCGCCGAAGCGGATATGGTCCGCGCTGGCGCCAGTCGTGCCGACCTTTGCGCGCGCTTCTCCTTGAAAGATACCCCTGCCGCCTTGCGCTGGCTCGAAGAGAATCAGCTCGACGACGGACGTGAGTGTTTACTTCGCCGCGTCATTAGCGCTGACGGGCGTTCGCGTGGTTTCATTAACGGCACTGCCGTTCCCCTGTCGCAGTTGCGGGAGCTGGGTCAGTTACTGATTCAAATTCACGGTCAGCATGCGCACCAGTTACTCGTCAAACCGGAGCATCAGAAAGCGTTGCTTGACGGCTATGCCGGTGAGGCCACGCTTACGCAGCAAATGAGCGACCGCTACCATCAGTGGCACCAGAGCTGCCGTGATCTGGCACAGCATCAGCAGCAGAGCCAGGAGCGCCTCGCCCGCGCGGAACTGCTGCAATACCAGTTGAAAGAGCTCAATGAATTTCACCCGCAGCCGGGCGAGTTCGAACAGATCGACGAAGAGTACAAGCGCCTGGCGAATAGCGGCCAGTTGCTAACCACCAGCCAGCACGCGCTGGCGATCCTTGCCGATGGCGAAGAGGTGAACCTTAACAGCCAGCTCTACGCGGCAAAACAGCTGGTCAGCGAGCTGGTCGGTATGGACGGCAAACTCTCCGGCCTGCTGGATATGCTGGAAGAGGCCTCCATCCAGCTCAGCGAAGCCAGTGACGAACTACGCCACTACTGTGACCGACTGGATCTCGACCCGAACCGTCTGTTCGAACTTGAGCAGCGCATTTCTCGTCAGATCTCGCTGGCGCGCAAACACAATATCAGCCCGGAAGAACTGCCCGCGTTTCACCAGTCTCTGCTGGATGAACAGCAGCAGCTTGACGATCAGGCAGACTCTCAGGAAACCCTGAGCCACGCCGTGGCCCAGCATCATCAGCAAGCGCTGGACGCCGCGAAACAGTTGCATACGCTGCGCCATAACAGTGCGCAGGAGCTGGCGCAGCTGATCACCGAAAGCATGCACTCGCTGTCAATGCCGCACGGCCTGTTCACCATTGATGTCGAGTTTGATGCAAAACACCTCACGGCAGAAGGCGCCGATCGCATTGAATTCCGCGTGACCACCAACCCCGGGCAGCCGTTACAGCCAATTGCGAAAGTAGCCTCTGGCGGCGAACTGTCGCGCATTGCACTGGCGATTCAGGTGATCACCGCGCGTAAAATGGAAACCCCGGCGCTGATTTTCGATGAAGTCGACGTGGGTATCAGCGGCCCGACTGCCGCCGTTGTCGGAAAACTGCTGCGCCAGTTGGGCGAATCCACTCAGGTGATGTGTGTCACCCATCTGCCGCAGGTAGCAGGTTGCGGTCATCATCATTTCTACGTCAGCAAAGAAACCGACGGCGAAATGACAGAAACACACATGTTGCCGCTCGATAAACGCGCGCGTTTGCAGGAGCTGGCGCGTCTGCTCGGCGGCAGCGAAGTCACCCGCAACACCCTCGCAAATGCGAAAGAGTTGCTGGCAGCGTAAACTTTTTTTGCTTCTCAGAGTCTGAGTTCACAATAAAAACGCCGTTAGACCTGCCGGCAGAGGTTTTAAACTGACTAAAGGTCTATTATCATCGGCATATTACATATGAGCCGCGCGCTGCTCGGGCCCGAAAAGGAATCAAATCACTATGCGCTGTAAAATGCTGACTGCTGCCGCAGCGGTTCTTCTGATGATGACCGCAGGCTGTTCCACTCTGGAGCGAGTGGTTTACCGTCCTGACATCAACCAGGGTAACTATCTGGCACCTAACGACGTATCAAAAATTCGTGTCGGTATGACGCAACAGCAGGTTGCTTATGCTCTGGGTACACCGATGATGTCTGATCCGTTTGGCTCTAATACCTGGTTCTACGTGTTCCGTCAGCAACCAGGTCATGAAAACCCGACTCAGCAAACCCTGACCCTGACCTTCAGCAGTGCTGGTGTGTTAACGAACATCGATAACAAACCTGCCCTGACCAGTCAGTAAGTATTCAGAAATGCAAAAAGCGCTCACTGAGCGCTTTTTTTATGGCCGATAACCCCGGGATTACTGCCCGGCGGATTTCTCTGCCCGCTGGCGACGTAACTCTTTTGGGTCGGCAATCAACGGGCGATAAATTTCCACACGGTCGCCATCATGCACTTCGTCATGCAGCTTAACCGGTCGACTAAAAATACCGGTCTTGTTTTTACTGAGATCGATATCCGTACGCAACTCAAGAAGCCCGCTGGCGATAATCGCCTGCTCTACTGTCGCCCCTTCATCCACTGTCACGCGCTGCAAATATTGCTTTTCCGGCAGCGCATAGGCGACTTCTACCGTAATCTTACCCGGCACTGTAAACCTCTTTTGCACGGACCGTGAATGCCTGCACCATGTTGGCGGCCAGCTCTTTGAAGATACGGCCAAACGCCAGCTCAATGAGCTTATTGGTGAATTCAAAATCGAGATGAAACTCAATCTTGCAGGCTTCCTGACTTAACGGCGTAAACTTCCAGCCCCCCATCAATGATTTAAACGGGCCATCGACGAGATGCATCAAAATGCTTTGATTGTTGGTCAGCGTATTGCGGGTGGTGAATGTTTTGCTGATCCCGGCCTTAGAAACGTCCACCGCCGCTGTCATCTGCGTCGGGCCAGACTCCAGTACGCGACTGCCGGTGCAACCCGGTAAGAACGCAGGATAGGATTTCACATCATTCACAAGCTGATACATTTGTTCCGCGCTGTAAGGCACCAGCGCAGTCCGGCTAATCTGAGGCATAGCAATTTCCATGATCAAACACCGGCCAAATTGTAGCATTTATCCTCTGTTAAAGACACGTTCAGCCTTAACTCGTGCTAAGATAGCGCATCACACCTCGCAGGAAAGATCGGGGTAAATCTGTATCAGAATAGCGATGACTTCAGGACATTATGACCAAGAAAAAAACCCACAAACCTGGATCAGCCACCATTGCGCTGAATAAACGCGCCCGTCACGAATACTTTATCGAAGATGAATTCGAAGCAGGCCTCGCACTGCAGGGCTGGGAAGTGAAGTCCCTTCGCGCGGGGAAAGCCAACATTGGCGACAGCTATGTGCTCCTGAAAGAAGGTGAGGCTTACCTGTTTGGCGCTAACTTTACACCGCTGGCGGTGGCCTCCAGCCACTACGTCTGTGATCCCACCCGCACCCGTAAGCTACTGCTGAATCAGCGCGAACTGGATACACTCTATGGCCGCGTTAATCGTGAAGGCTATACCGTTGTAGCGCTGTCGCTGTACTGGAAAAATGCCTGGTGCAAAGTCAAAATTGGCGTGGCTAAGGGTAAAAAACAGCATGATAAACGTTCAGATGTGAAAGAACGTGAATGGCAGGTGGATAAAGCGCGTATCATGAAAAATGCTGGCCGCTAAAACACACATTTATTTTCCGGCTATTTCTATTTAAGGAATAGCCGAGACTCCCTAAGTAAAATTAATTAATAACATCCTCTCTTTAAAGCCGTTTTACCCTTGCCATTTTCCGTCTGCGGAATTGCATAATCTGATGCCATTAAATATACGATATATTACTTACCAACTACCTGCCATCTTCCCTGCTTTATTTTGCCCTACCGCTTATTTATTTTAATCACAATCACACCCCTAAACACACGCAAAATACAGGGATATACTGAAATAGTTTAGTATAGCAATTAGTCAACACCACTCTCATCTACAAGATAAAACCTTAATATTCAATATGTTAATCACAACATGTATAACCATCAGGAATATTCCGTGTTAGTGATAGCGCACATTTATCGCTTATTTCACTGTAGCTTAACTCATCATACACTTTATTTAATTTCAGCTTCATTTGCGCTTTTCATATTTTCTGGCTATATCATTTTTAACCATCAATATTAAAAGAAAAATCTATGCCTCTGACACTCATATAACGTTAGTTATTCATCACATAAAAGTTTCAGCAAAAATGCAAAAACCACCCTGTCCAGGGCGGTCGCTCTCTTATTGCTATTTGCTTACCGAAAGAACCCAGCGTTCATCAGATTGGAGTGTGATAACGATGCGTCCAGTATCCATTATCTCTAAAGTGACCGGTGTCTCTCAGCAAGTTGAATCTTCTGTCATTACCCTGAATTCGTCTTCGATCGTTAAACTCCAGCTTGAACGTTCGGATATCGCCAGTATTGCCCGCTCGAACCAGGACATGATTATCACCCTGCACTCTGGTGAGACGATCACCATCAGGAATTTTTACGCGTCGTCAGAGCTGGGTGGTAGCCAGCTGGTGCTGGAAGACAGCCAGGGCGCGCTCTGGTGGGTAGAGGATCCCGACACTGCACTCCAGTTTGAACACATTGACGATATCAATGCTCTGCTGGTGACGGAATCAGGGAGTGAAGCCGGTGGCGCGCTCTGGCCCTGGGCGCTGGGCGGGATCGCTGTCGCGGGTGGGATTGCCGCCGCAGCCTCCACCGGCGGTAGCGGTGGTAGTTCAGAGGACAATGGTTCCGATAACGGCGGTGACGGCGCGGGTTCAGGTGACAGCAACGACACCACACCGCCCGGCGCACCGACGAACATGAACATCTCCAGCGAAGGAACGACGGTAACCGGCAACGCAGAACCGGGCAGTATGGTGATTATTAAAAATGCTGAGGGCACGGTATTAGGCAGCGGCAGAGCAGACAGCAATGGCAATTTCGCCATTGAGCTGAGTAAACCCCATGTGAGCGGTGAGCAACTGACGGCCACGGCGACTGACGATGCCGGCAATGATGGTCCGTCCGCCAATATCAACGCGCCAAACATTCCATTCCCGCAAACGCCGGTCATCGACGGCGCGCAGGACGACGTTCCCGCACAAACCGGTGAGTTAACACAAAACCAGTTCACAAACGATGCTCGCCCGGCACTGTACGGCACCGCAACCGCACTTTCCGTCGTTCACATTTACGATAACGGCACGGAGATTGGTTCCGTCAGAGCGGACGCTGACGGCAGCTGGAATTTTACGCCATCAGCACCGTTGAGCGATGGCAACCATGCCTTCACAGTTATTGCAACCAACGTGAAAGGGGAAAGCCAGCCTTCCGGCAGTTTTACGCTGAACGTTGATACCGACGTCCCGGATGCGCCTGCCATGACCGCACTCATGGACGACGCAGGTCCCGATGCAGGCGCCATTGCGGCTGATGCGATCACGGACGACAGCACCCCGACACTTTCCGGCACCGCCGAAGCGGGCAATATCATCACGATTTATGATAACGGTCAGCCCATCGGCAGCGTCACCGTCGACAACCAGGGGAACTGGAGTTTCACGCCCGGCACACCGATGGTCGACGGCACGCATCAGTTTGGCGTCTCGCAGACGGATAAAGCAGGCAATACCAGCCCGGTAACGCAAGGCGATACGTTCTACGTTTACACCACCGCACCTGTTGCGCCGACAATGAACGCCGTTGTGGACAACGCAGGTAATGTCACCGGCGCACTGACGGATAATCAGCCCACCGATGACAACACCCCCACCTTCAGCGGCACGTCGCAGCCCGGCGTGACGGTTCAGATCTACGATAACGGTAACGCCATCGGCTCAGTGGTGGCTGACAGCGAGGGGGACTGGAGCTTCACGCCGCAACCGCCGCTGGCAGAAGGGAACCATGAAATTACCGTTACGGCAATCAACCCGCTCGGCGAAAGTGATCCCACGGACGCGTTCACACTGATTGTCGATACCTTTGCGCCTGATGCGCCTGCGGGTTTCACCGTTACCGACAACGTGCCGGATACGGTCGGTCCGCTGCAGAACGGGCAGACCACCAATGACACGACACCCACGCTGGCGGGAACCACAGAAGCCAATGCCATCATCAAGGTTTACGACAACAGCGTGCTGGTGGGGCAGACTACGGCAGACACGCAGGGCAACTGGAGCTTTACACCCTCTTCTGGACTGAGTCAGGGGTCGCATTCGCTGACAGTCATCGCGACCGATGTCAGCGGCAACGCCAGCCCGCCATCAGGCGCCTTTGTGGTGGTCATCGACACCACGCCACCACAAATACCTACGATCACCCGGGTGACTGACGATATGCCGGGGGTTCTCGGTACCGTCGCGAATAACGGCCTGACCAATGACAACACACCGATGATCAGCGGCTCCGGCGAGCCGGGATCGGTGGTGAAGCTTTATGATGGCGACACACTGCTCACCAGCATCACCGTCGGCACTTCAGGTACCTGGAGCTATCAGGTCACCACACCGCTGGACGATGGCGAACATTCGTTCACCGTAACCGCCAGCGACAGCAACGGCAACACCACCGCGCCGTCGTCCGGGTTTACAGTGACTATCGATACCGGCGCACCAGCAACGCCTGCCATTGATACAGTCAAAGACGACGCAGGTACTACGCTGACTGACGCGCAACTGACGGATGAAACGCAACCGCAACTGAGTGGCACCGGTGTCGCTGGCTCGACCATCACTGTTTACGACAATGGCGATTCCCTCGGCACCGCCATAGTTGATGATGATGGAGCATGGACTTTCACCCCGGAAACGCCGCTGGGTGACGGCTCGCATACCCTGACCGCCACCGCTACCGATCCGGCAGGCAACGAAAGCGGCGAAGCGAGCTTCACCTTAACGGTTGACGGCACCGCACCGGACGCGCCACTCATCGACTCAGTCACCATTGTGGTGGGTGGCAATGGCATGGCACTGGACAGCGGCGGCGCCACGAACGACCAGCGCCCCACGCTCTCAGGCGAGGGGGAAGTGGACTCTGTCATAACGATTTATAACAACGGCAACGAGATTGGCAGCACCACTGTCGGCAGTAACGGGCAATGGACCTTCCAGCCCGCTACCGATTTGCCGGAAGGCAATAACGTGCTGACGGCAACGGCGACCGACCCGGCAGGTAACACCGGAGAGCTTTCCGGCAGCTATACCGTCGTGGTCGATTTGACCGCACCAGACAAACCGGCGGTTCCGACGATCACTGACAATGCCGCTCCCGGTACTGGTATTGTGGGCAATAATGGCGCCACCAATGACACGACACCCACGATCAGCGGCACCGGCGATGCCGGAAATCTGATCACGATCTACAACGGCAACACGCCCATCGGTTCAACCCAGGTCGACAGCAACGGCAACTGGAGTTTTACCCCTTCCCCGGCACTGCCAGAGGCCAGTTATACACTGACGGTGAAAGAAGCCGATCCGGCAGGCAACACTAGCGTGGCATCAGACCCTATCACCTTTACCATCGATACCACGCCGCCTGCAGCACCCGTCATCAGTGACGCTGACGACAACGTTGGTACACCCGCGACGATTACCAGCGGCGGCACCACCGATGATGGCACCCCGACGATAAACGGTACCGGTGTAGATGGCAGCATCGTGACACTGTACAACGGCACCACGGTGATTGGCGAAGCGACCGTGACCAACGGCGAGTGGTCGATTACCACCACCACCCCACTACAGGATGGTACCTGGACGCTGACCGCCGTGGCGCGTGATCCCGCCGGGAACAACAGCCCCGTCTCTGGCGACTTTACGTTAACCGTGAACACCGTACCGCTCACCGCGCCGGTACTGACTGATGTCATTGATAATCTGGATCCGCAGACAGGTTCCCTGGCTGACGGAGCGTCAACCAACGACAATACGCTCACCTTCAACGGTACTGGCAAGCCGGGCAGCACGGTGTTGATCTATGATACAGACACCACCACCCCTTTCGACAGCGTCACGGTCAACCAGGACGGCAGTTGGACATGGAGCCCGGTACTGAGCGAGGGAGAACATACCTTCAGCTTTGGCGCGGAAGACAACGCGGGTAATACGCTGCCGCCGACAAACTCCATCACACTAACGGTGGACACGCTGCCGCCACCGCCGCCGACCGTTGTGAATGTCGATGCTAACGGCACGCTGATCAGCGGAACCGCAGAAATCGGCAGCACAGTTATCATTACCGATAGTACCGGAACCGAGCTCGGCAGAGGTTTGACGGATACTAACGGTGAGTTCAGAGTGACGATTAACCCGGCACAACTTAACGGTGAGGCGCTGAACGCAGTCGCGCAGGATAAAGCGGGGAATGAGGGGCCGTCCACTGGCTTTAACGCTACTAACACCCCCGGTGCCGTTCAGCCGCCAACGCTGGACGTGGTCACCGATGATGTCAACCCGAATTCCGGCCCGCTTGGTAATGGCGACAGCACCAACGATACGCTGCCGACCCTTAGCGGAGAAGCGCTGCCTGGTGCCATCGTCACCATCTGGCTGGATGGCGCCAGACTGGATTCCGTCACCGCCGACAGCAATGGCGACTGGCAATATCAGCTCACGGCACCGCTTGACGACGGTCCACATCGTTTCGCCGTCAGCCAGACCAACAGCGGCTCATCGCCGGACTTTACGATTACGGTAGATACTGCGGTACCGGGCGTGCCAGTACTTAACGCGATCATTGATGATCAATTGCCAGTTACCGGGGCGATCGCCAGTGGTGGCACCACTAACGATACGCGTCCGACTCTGTCGGGAACCGCTGAACCGGGATCGGTACTGACGATTAATGATAATGGCACGGCCATTGGCTCCATTACGGTTGGTCCTGGCGGTAACTGGGTCTTCACGCCGACTACGCCGCTCGGTGACGGGCCGCACAACATCACGCTGGTTGCGACCGACAGCGCGGGCAATGTCGGCGCTCCATCGACCGGTTTTAACTTTAACGTCGATACCGCAGTGCCTGCCACGCCTGCGCTCCCCACCGTCACGGATGATACCGGCACTACACCCGTAGCGCTGACCACCGGCGATCCGACACGGGATACCGTCCCGACGCTCAGCGGCACCACTGATGCCAACGCCACGGTACAGATTTACGACAACGGCACGCTGATCGGCACGGCCACCGCAGACAACAACGGCAACTGGAGCTACAGCGGCACTACGTTTGCTGATGGCAGCCATCCGATCACCATCAAAGTGACTGATCCGGCGGGCAACACCAGCGCCACTTCGCCCACCTTTACACTGGTGGTGGATACCACTGCACCCGTAGCACCGACCATTACTTCGGTAGTGGACGATCGCCCTGGCGTCACCGGCCCGTTGACCAGCGGCCAGGTGACCAACGACACACAACCGGCTTTAAGTGGTCGGGGTGAAGCAGGCGCCACACTAACCATTCTGGACGGCAGCACAGTACTGGGTTCTGTCACCGTACAACCGGACGGTAGCTGGACTTTCACCCCGCTCACCCCGCTGGCGAGCGGCAACCACAGCTTTACCGTCACCGCCACCGATACGGCGGGGAATACCAGCGCGCCATCCAGCGCCTTTACCGTCGTGGTCGATATCACCCCACCAGCAGTGCCAGTGATTACCGGCGTGACGGACAACACCACGCCCCACACTGGCGCAATAGCCGACGGCGGCACGACCAACGATACCCGTCCGGTGCTGAACGGCACTGGAGATGTTGGATCGGTCATTACGCTTTACAGTGATGGCGTGGTGCTCGGCTCCACCACTGTCGGCAGTGACGGTAACTGGACGTTCCGCCCGCCGACAGCGCTGACCAACGGTTCGCATGATTTCACCCTGACCGCCACCGATGCCGCAGGCAACACCAGTGGAACGTCAGCCGACTGGACAGTCCGGGTCGATACCATCGCGCCAGCGGCACCGGTTATCAGCAGCATTGTTGATAACACAGGCAGTGTCACCGGGCCAGTCACCGGCACACAACCGACTAACGATACCACCCCGACGCTGAATGGCACGGCGGAAGCCAACGCCACCGTCACGATTTTCGATGGCGGCACGCAGATGGGTCAGGTGCAGGCGGATGCTAACGGCAACTGGACCTTCACGCCAGGCACCGCCCTCGGTGAAGGCAACCACGCGTTCACTGTCTCGGCCACCGACATCGCAGGGAATACCAGCGCGCCTTCCGCGATTACCACTATCGCCATTGATACCACCGGGCCTGCCGCGCCGGTTGTGCTCGCGGTGAACGATACCGGCACGCAGGTGACCGGGACGGCGGAAGCAGGCAGTACGGTGACGATCACGGCGGCTGATGGCACCGTGCTGGGCACCGCCACTGCTGACGGAACGGGTGCCTTTACGGCAACGCTTATCCCGGCGCAGACCAACAGCGAAACGCTGTCGGCCACCGCCACTGACCGGGCAGGCAACACCGGCACGTCCACCAGCTTTACTGCACCGTCCACCGGGATCCCGGCTATGCCGGTTATCTCCAGCGTGCTGGATGATGTCGCTCCGGTGGCAGGCAGCGTGGCAAAAGGTCAGAGCACTAACGATACCCTGCCTGAACTCCACGGTACCGCCCAGGCAGGCGTCGTCGTCACGCTGTATGACAACGGAGCATTGCTCGGCAGCACCACCGCCGATGCGCAAGGCAACTGGAGCTTTACGCCGTCAACCGCGCTGGATAACGGCGTGCACAGCTTTACCGCCACCGCGGCCAACGTGAACGGCACCAGTGCGCCCTCACAGGCGTTTGGCATCAACGTGGATACCGTCCTCCCGGACGCGCCAACGGCGACGGTCAGCACTGATGGCAGTGCAATCAGCGGTACCGCCGAAGCCAACAGTACCGTGACGGTAACCCTGCCTGGCGGCGCCACCCTCACCGCCACTGCCGACGGCAGTGGCAACTGGACAGCCACGTTGCCGACCCGCCAGATTGACGGGGAAAGCCTCACCGTCACGGCGACCGATGGCGCGGGCAACGTCTCGCCACCGTATACGGCTACCGCGCCCGACCTGCCGCTGGCGGCAAACGACAACGTTGTCAACCTGCCGCTGGTCACCGACGCCGAAGTCACCACGCAGCACTACGATGATTACGGCGTCCTGCTGGTCGGCGCGCTGGGCAACGTGGCCTCGGTGCTGGGGAATGACACCGCTCAGGTGGAATTCACTATCGCCGATGGCGGCAGCGGTAACGTCATCATCAATGCCGCCGGTACTGGCGTGGTGCTGTCATTGTTAAGTTCTATGGAGATCCTGGTGCAGGTGTACGACACCAACCTGCAAATGTGGACCACCTACGCCGACTCCACCGATCCACGCTTCCTCAACCTGCTGACGCTTGGCGCCTCCGGCGTCACGCTGAATCTGGAAGGCTTGCCTGGCGGTAGCTATCGCGTACTGAGCTACAACACTGATCTGCTGGCTACCGGCTCTTACACCAGCCTCGACGTCACCGTGGACCAGACCAGTGCCGGGACGATCACTGGCGGCACCAGCGAAACCGGCAACGTGATCAGCGATATCGATCCGAACAGCGGACAGGATAACGCCCCGACCGGCACGGTGGTGACGTCCATTACCGACGCCAGCGGCACGACCATCACCGTGCCGTCAGGCGGTATTGATGTGCAGGGGAATTACGGCACGCTGCATATCAATCAGGATGGCAGCTACACCTACACCCTGACCGATACGTCGGCGACGGTGTTGGGCAGAACAGAAAGTTTTACCTATACCATCAGCCAGAACGGCAGCAACGCATCGGCGAATCTTGTCGTAACCCTCGGCGCGGGCGCGACGGCCAGTAGCGTGACCGCGGCAGATGACAGCACGTCACTGGTATTTGATACCGACGTGTCGGCAGTGAATAATGGCGCTTCGTCGCAGGGCGGCTTTACCGTCGTCGGCGTCAACCTGGGCAACGTACTGAATGCTAACGTGCTGGACGATCTCAGCAACCCGATTATCTTCGACGTTGAAGAGGGATCCACCCGTACCATGACGCTGCAATCCAGCGTCGGTGGCGTGGCGCTGGCGTCGTCGTTCGACCTTTATATCTACCGTTTCAATGATGCCACACAGCAATATGAACAGTATCGCGTGGTGGATAACTGGCTAAATGCCCCGCTGCTCGGCGGCCAGTCAGATCCGTTAACCCTGACGTTGCCGGGCGGTCAGTATCTGTTCCTGCTCAACACCGCCAGCGGTATTTCGGTGCTGACGGGCTACACGCTGGATGTGATCGCGGATCACACCTACAACGTCGACAGCGTCAGTGCGACGACGTCGGGGAACGTGCTGACCAACGACGCCCACAGTGGTGGCGCGACAGTCACCGAAGTGAACGGGCATCTTGTCTCTGCTACCGGTTCCACGACGCTCGACGGGTTGTACGGCACGCTGACGATCGATGCCGCAGGCAACTACACATACACACTGAAAAGCGGCGTCGGCGCCGACAGCATCAAAACGCCGGACAGCTTTGTCTACAAGATCACCGGAGCTAATGGCGATACCAGTACCGCGACGCTGAATATCACCCCGACGCCGCACGGTGTGGATGCGGTCAACGACACCAGTAGCGTTATGGCGGTCACCACGCTACAGGACACTTCGCAGCCGTTTACCGACAGCAGCGTTGGCACCGTAACCTGGACGTCATCGCTGCTTAATCCCACTACCGCCACCGGTAACGGCACCATTGATATTACCGCTGGCTCGGCGGTGAAAGATGTGATCCTGCATTTCCAGATTGCCTCGGCACTGGCACTGGGCGGATTGACAGTAAACTGGACGATCAAAGACGGCAGCACCATCGTCGCCAGCGGCAACTTCAGCGGCGGTTCGCTGCTGGGCGGTGCAATTGATGTCACCGTGCCGGGTCTGGAGCTGCACTCCGGCAGCTATACACTGACCTATACCGGCAACGTCGGCGCATTGTCCATTGGCAGCATCACCATCACCCCGAGCGTCAGAGGCACGACTATCGATCTCGATAACTTCGAGAGCGCTGGTACCAATACCGTCACCGGCAATATCTTCGATGGCAGCGGTTCGACGGGAGCGGCCGATCAGCTCGCCAGCGTACATACCCTGCTGACGGTCAACGGCGCTGGCGGCAGCACCGCCACGCTGAATCCACTGACCAGCAGCAACGCAGAAGCCACCATTAACGGCCTCTACGGCAGGCTGACTGTCGGCGTTGACGGTCATTACACCTATACACTCAACAACGGCGTTGCCATTTCGACCATCACCCAGAAGGAGACGTTCACCTACACGCTCAACGATCAAAATGGTCACACCGACAGCGCCACGCTGACCATCGACATGAACCCGCAGACAGTCAGCACCGCCCAGGCCGACAGGGTCGTTGGCAGCGTCTACGGCGACACGCTGATTTATCACCTGCTCAGCAGCAATGACGCCACCGGCGGCAACGGCACCACCGACAGCTGGAGCAACTTCTCGCTGACGCAGGGCGACAAGATAGATATTGGCGACCTGCTGGTGGGCTGGAACGGGCAGAATTCCTCGCTCGGCAACTACCTGACGGTCTCCGCCAGCGGCAACAACACGGTGATTTCCATTGACCGCGACGGTACCGGCTCGACGTACCACGCGACTAACCTCGTGACACTGGAAAACGTTCACACCACGCTCGATGAGCTGATTCAACAGAACCACATTGTGACCTGATAAGACCGACGGCAGCCCCGGACGCACGTACGTCCGGGGCGCTGAAAACAACGTAATCAGCTTTCTTAGGGACAATTTATGGGAAAATTACTGCCTGCCAGTTGCTGGCTGGCAAGCTGTCTGTGCGTGGCGCAGGCGACTTATGCCGATGACGAACCGCAGCGTATCACGACGCAAGGGCTGGCCGGGCAAGAACTCCCCGCGCTGGATGGCTCCTCCACATTAAAGCTGGACGCGGCGCCGCCGGGAATACTGACGTTAAATGAGGCGGTAAATCGGGCAGTCAACTGGCACCCGTCGATCAACGAAGCAATTGGTAAATTGTGGGCGCAAACTGAACAGGTAAACGTCGCGAAAGCAAAATACTACCCGCAGATCAGCGCCGGAATGAACAACGGCTACTCCAACACCTATCTCGATCACGGCTTTAGTCCGTCGCTGGTGTTGTCGCTGTCGCAGATGCTTTATGACTTTGGCAAAGTCGACAGCCAGGTGCGCGCAGAGAGCGCTGGTGTCGCGCAGCAGCAGGCCAATGTGCTGGTCAGCATCGACAGCGTTGGTCACGACACCGCCATCGCCATGGTGCAGGTACAAACCTGGCAGCAGATGGTGGCGATTGCTGAAGAACAACTGGACGCGCTGAACGCCATCGGCAAACTGACGCAGCAGCGCAATGATGAAGGCGCCACGTCCCTTTCAGATGTCGTGCAAACCGATGCCCGCATTGAATCTGCCCGTTCTCAGCTGATTCAGTATCAGGCCAGTCTGGAGAGTACACAGGCGACGTTAATGAGCTGGCTCGGCTGGGATAATCTCAACGCCATCAGCGATGAATTCCCGCAAAAGCTCGGCAAAAGCTGCGATATCGCCCAGCCAGATGACCGCCTGGTGCCTGCAGTGCTTGCCGCCCGGGCACAGGCGAATGTGGCGAAAGCCAATCTCGATTATGCTACAGCGCAGATGACCCCCACCATTTCGCTGGAGCCGCAGGTACAGCATTACCTCAACGATAAATACCCCAGCCATGACGCGCTCGATCGCACCCAGTATTCCACCTGGGTTAAAGTCGAAATGCCCATCTACCAGGGCGGCGGCCTGACCGCACGGCGCAACGCCGCCACTCATGCGCTGGACGCGGCACAGTCTGGCATCAAACGTACCCGCCTCGATGTACTGCAAAAGCTGATGGAATCCCGCAGTGAAGCGCTGAATCTGCTCGGCGCGTTGCAGGTATTGCAGCGTCAGGAGACGCTGAGCGAGCGCACCCGCGAGCTGTATCAACAGCAGTATCTTGACCTCGGCTCGCGCCCGCTGCTCGATGTGCTCAACGCTGAACAGGAAGTTTTTCAGGCGCGTTTCGCGCAACAACAGACGCTCAGCCAGCTCCATCAGTTGCAGCTTAACTGCCTCTACAACAGCGGCAAGCTGCGTAATGCCTTCGGCTTAGAAAACCGCAGCATTCAGTCCGTGGAGATCCAGCCATGACCCACACGTCCCCGCCCGTTGAAGAATTGCTGACCGAACGCGCGCTCAGCCACTGGGCGCTGGCGATAAGCCATGTCGCTGCGCATTACCGCGTGGCCTGTTCGCCCGGCACATTACAGGCCAACGCGCCGTGGTTTAAAGATAAAGGCATGCATTCTGCCCTGACGCAGCTGTCGCGCCAGGCGGGTCTGTCGTTCCATCAGTTAACGCCATCAACGGAGGCGATTTCCCAGTGGCGACTGCCGGTGGTGGCCTCGCTGAACGACGGGCAACTGGTGGTCATCGAGCATTTTGACGGTCAGGAAACCGTGGATATCTGCCTCATCGACCACGAACAGCGCACCAACCGCCTGCCGCTTGACGCGCTGCTGGCGGAGATCCGCTTTATCGCCGTACTGCGCCCGCTTTCGGCGTTACGGGACCGCCGCGTGGACGCTTATGTGACCCGCTTCAGCCCGGACTGGATGAAAACGCTGGTGCTGGACGACTGGCGCCCGTACGGCCCGGTGATGCTGGCAGCGTTTCTGGTGAACGTGCTGTCGCTTTCCGGGATCCTGTTTTCGATGCAGGTCTATGACCGGGTGATCCCGGCGCAGTCATACCCGACGCTGTATGTACTGGCGACGGGCGTGCTGGTGGCGGTGATTTTTGGCTTTCTGCTGAAAGTAGCGCGCAGCCATATTATGGATGTGATCGGCAAACGGGCGGACATGCGGATTTCCGATCGCGTATTCGGTCATGCGCTACGGCTGCGCAACAGCGCGATTCCGCGATCGACTGGCAGCTTTATTTCACAACTGCGCGATCTGGAGCAGATCCGCGAAATGATCACCTCCTCGACGATGTCGACGCTCGTCGACCTGCCCTTCTTTTTCCTGTTCATTGTCGTGCTGGCGATCATCGCGCCGCCGCTGGCGTGGATTGCGCCTGTTGCGGCAATCCTGATGGTGCTTCCCGGCCTGCTACTGCAAAAGCGGCTGGCGCTGCTGGCGAACCAGTCTGCCCACGAAGCCTCGCTGCGCAACGCCGTGCTGGTGGAGAGTGTACAGGGGCTGGAGGACATCAAACTGATGCAGGCGGAAAACCGTTTTCTGCAACAGTGGAACAGCTACATTCGCATCACCGCGGAGTCCGGCCTGCGCACCCGCGAGTTGACGCAGGGGCTAATCAGCTGGGGGATGACCATTCAGAGTCTGGTTTACACCGCCGTTATTCTCTTCGGCGCGCCGATGGTGATTGACGGCGAACTGACCACCGGTTCGGTGGTGGCCGCCTCAATGCTGGCATCACGCATGATCGCGCCGATGGCGAATCTCTGCGGCGTGCTGGCCCGCTGGCAGCAGGTGAAGGCAGCCAAACAGGGGCTGGACAGCATCATGCAACTCCCGACGGAAACCGGGCGCGATGAAAACCTCGTCCATCAGGCGATTTTTCACGGACATTATCAGTTTGAAAACGCGCAGTTTCGCTATCACAGCGAAGAGCAGCGCATTCCGCTGCGGATTTCACGCCTTGAGATCCTGCCTGGCGAACGCGTTGCGCTGCTCGGGCGCAATGGTGCGGGAAAATCAACGCTGTTGCAGGCGCTGGCGGGTGGCATGGAGACCGTCAGTGGCGACGTACGGCTGGATAACCTCAGCATGGCGCACATCGACACCGCCGATCTGCGGCGCAACATCGGTCTGCTCAGCCAGAACGCACGGCTGTTTTACGGCACGCTGCGCGAGAACCTGACGCTCGGCGCGCCGCACGCCAGCGATGAGGCGATTTTTGAGGTGCTGGAAATCAGCGGTGCCGACAACTTTGTCAAGCGCTTAGAAAAAGGACTCGATCACCCGATTATGGAAGGCGGCGCGGGGTTGTCGGGCGGGCAACGGCAATCGATTCTGCTGGCGCGCATGCTGCTGCGCTCGCCAAATATTGTTCTGCTTGATGAACCCACAGCGTCGCTCGACGACTATACCGAACGGGAATTCATCCAGCGCATCACCCCATGGTTGGGCAACCGCACGCTGATTGTCGCCACCCACCGCGTGCCAATCTTAGACCTGGTCGATCGCGTGGTGGTGCTGAAAGAGGGCCAGGTGGTGATGGATGCGCCAAAAGCGCAGGCGATGAACAACAGCCGGATGGCAGCGCAGTCCAGTACTCGGGAGTGGAAAAATGAAAACCAGTCTGCATGATGCCGCGATGGACGCCCCCGACGCACGCCATCACCACGAGCACGCCGGATCGAGCCGGATCATCCTGCTCAGCACATTGCTGTTTGTGGTAGCTGGCGTCTGGGCCTGGTTCGGCATTCTGGATGAGGTCTCGACCGGCACCGGCAAAGTGGTGCCCAGCTCCCGCGAGCAGATTTTGCAGTCGCTCGACGGAGGTATCCTCGCCGAACTGACTGTGCGCGAAGGGGATCAGGTACAGGCGGGGCAGATCGTCGCGCGTCTCGACCCAACCCGATCTGAGTCTAACGTCGGCGAAAGCGCCGCACGCTATCGCGCGTCGCTAGCCTCCAGTGCGCGCCTGTATGCGGAGGTGAACGATCTTCCCCTCACCTTTCCAGAATCACTCAACGCCTGGCCGGAACTGATCGCCTCCGAGACACGGTTGTTCAACTCCCGCCGCGCACAACTGAAAGACTCAGAAGCCGAACTGCGCACCGCGCTGGTGTCGGTCAATAAAGAGCTGGCGATCACCGAGCGGCTGGAAAAGAGCGGGGCCGCCAGCCATGTGGAAGTGCTGCGACTGCAACGGCAGAAGAGCGATCTGGGCTTAAAAATCACCGATCTGCGTTCGCAGTATTACGTGCAGGCGCGGGAGTCGTTGTCAAAAGCCAACGCCGAAGTGGATATGCTCTCCGCCATTATCAAAGGGCGTGAAGATTCAGTGACGCGGCTGACCGTTCGTTCACCGGTGCGCGGAATTGTGAAAAATATCCAGGTGACCACCATTGGCGGCGTGATCCCGCCCAACGGCGAGATGATGGAAATCGTTCCGGTTGACGATCGTTTGCTGATTGAAGCACGGCTTTCCCCGCGTGATATCGCCTTCATCCACCCCGGCCAGCGCGCGCTGGTGAAAATCACCGCTTACGATTACGCCATCTACGGCGGGCTGGAAGGTGAAGTTGAAACCATCTCGCCGGACACCATTCAGGATAAAGTGAAACCGGAGATCGTCTATTACCGGGTGTTTATCCGTACCCATCAGGATTATCTGGTCAACAAAGCGGGGCGCCACTTCGCCATCGTGCCGGGGATGATTGCCAGCGTGGATATCAAAACCGGTGAAAAATCGATCGTCGATTACCTGCTCAAACCGTTCAATCGCGCAAAAGAAGCGCTACGTGAGCGATAAGTGAGCAGAACCCGGCTGGCAAAGGGCTTCATAAATCTGTTATAATCGTCAGAACACATTGGGGCTGATTCTGGATTCGACGGGATTCGCGAAACCCAAGGTGCATGCCGAGGGGCGGTTGGCCTCGTAAAAAGCCGCAAAAAAATAGTCGCAAACGACGAAAACTACGCTTTAGCAGCTTAATAACCTGCTCAGAGCCCTCTCTCCCTAGCCTCCGCTCTTAGGACGGGGATCAAGAGAGGTCAAACCTAAAAGAGATCGCGTGGATGCCCTGCCTGGGGTTGAAGCGTTAAAACTAATCAGGCTAGTTTGTTAGTGGCGTGTCCGTCCGCAGCTGGCAAGCGAATGTAAAGACTGGACTAAGCATGTAGTACCGAGGATGTAGGAATTTCGGACGCGGGTTCAACTCCCGCCAGCTCCACCAAAATTCTCCATCGGTGATTACCAGAGTCATCCGATGAAGTCCTAAGAGCCCGCACGGCGCAAGCCCTGCGGGCTTTTTTGTGCCCTCAATTTGTCCCGCGAAGTCCGAAGAGAACTAATTAAATCCGAACCTTTTAGGCACCTTGTTAGGCACCTCATAAAGCTATATTGTTTTTGAGGTGCCTAAAACTATGGAAACCCGGCAATGGCAAGACAAACCAAACCTCTATCCGTTAAGGAAATCGAATCTGCTAAACCCAGAGAAGCGGACTACGTTCTCTATGATGGCGATGGCCTTGAGCTACTCATCAAATCCAGCGGGAGTAAAATCTGGCAGTTTCGCTACATTCGCCCTGTCACTAAGAAACGAGCGAAGAAGAGCATTGGCCCCTACCCGTCAGTTACCCTTGCCGATGCCAGAAACTACAGAGCAAAGTCTCGCTCACTCCTGGCGAAACAAATCGATCCACAGCAACATCAGCAGGAACAACTTCGCAGTTCGCTGGAAGCCAAAACCAATACTTTCCAGCTCGTGGCTGAACGTTGGTGGAATGTGAAGAAGGCCAGTGTGACAGAGGACTATGCGGAAGATATCTGGCGCTCTCTTGAAAGAGATGTCTTTCCTGCGATTGGCGACGTTAGCGTTACAGATATTAAAGCTCATACACTGGTTCAGGCCGTGCAACCGGTTCAGGCAAGAGGCGCGCTGGAAACCGTCCGTCGCCTTTGCCAACGTATCAATGAAGTCATGATATATGCTCAGAATACAGGCCTGATTGATGCTGTTCCCAGCGTTAATATCGGTAAAGCCTTCGAGAAGCCTCAGAAAAAGAACATGCCCAGCATTCGACCGGATCAGCTACCTCAACTGATGCAGACAATGCGAACAGCCAACATTATCCTTTCCACACGCTGCCTGTTCATGTGGCAACTTCTTACTATTACCCGCCCTGCTGAAGCGGCTGAAGCTCGCTGGGAAGAGGTAGACATAGAAGCGCGAGAGTGGAAGATTCCTGCAGCACGCATGAAAATGAACCGTGACCATACTGTTCCATTGTCAGATGAAGCGATTGCGATATTGGAGATGATGAAGCCGTTAAGTGGAAATCGAGAATTTATCTTTCCCAGCCGCATCAAGCCAAACCAGCCGATGAACAGCCAGACAGTTAACGCATCGCTGAAACGCGCAGGTTTTGGTGGGGTGCTCGTTTCACACGGTCTGAGATCTATCGCCAGTACAGCCCTAAATGAACAAGGCTTCCCACCTGATGTTATTGAGGCGGCCCTTGCGCATGTAGATAAGAATGAGGTCCGTCGTGCCTATAACCGCAGTGATTATCTTGAGCAGCGGCGGCCCATGATGCAGTGGTGGGCTGATTTTGTGATGGCTGCTGATCGTGGAAGTATGGTTGAGGGCGGTATGAGGGGAGAGCGTTTAACGGGATGACGGATAATTAATGACAGTTCCCACTTTAGTAGTGGGCCAGATGAGAATTTATATTTCAAGCGAAAGCTAATAGTTTTAGAAATCAAACTAATTAGCATAATATCTCTTAATTGAAGTGATATGGAGCCGCAGAAATAAATGAAGACACGGCAGTATGCGCAAAAATCAATCTTCGATCTGGAAGCAATCTTCGAGCAGTCCAGCAACAATGTTAGCGAACTTGAACAGTTGTTGAGCGAGCTGACCTTTCGCAACACTGCCAGGGCGCGGACGCTGACGGCTAAAATCGAGCAATCTCTATTTGCACTTAGCGGCCACAGCGTGGTCGCCATGTCGGCTTCCAGCCCATCAACACACCATCCCGATTCGGTGTCCATTCAATCTTCTCGAGTTGTGCCCCACAATTCGCCTGCTGCGGAAGAGCAACTTCAACTGAAGGCCATCCCAGACTCTGCCATACGAGAGCAATTCGACAAAGACCAAATCGACCTTGGTCCGATCCCGTCTTTTTCTCCATCAGGTAAGGCGAATGATGCGCGAGCAATACTGGCAGCATGGACAGCCCTCGAAGCGCTGTCGCCTCAAGCTTATAAACGCCCAGAGGATATGGCAACCGGCGACCGCTCTAGGGTTGCTCTATTGGAGCGAGGTGTTCCATGGGGACCAAATGCCCGCAGCAAGCCCAGTTATAAGCTTTATTTCGAGGTCGTCCTCGGCTCCATCGCTCTCGACAAGGCGACGGACGAGCTGGTCAAGGTTTTTGGCGAGGATGAGGAGCGTTCACGCCCGGACGGTAAGAAAGCGGCCATCGGCTCGATCCTGATCGACAAAGAAGGCTTTGTGCTTGAGGACAAAGGCGTTGCCGTGTCCAGTTTTGCCTGGGCACTCAAGCCGGCTCTCGATCTGAAGCTTGGGAGTTTAGGGAATTGGCCGAATGTTGAGCCGCGCATTATCGAGCATCTGGATCGAATGGTTCGCCACCACAACAAAGATGGAGAACCCATACCGATCGATCTGAATGTTGTTCATAACGCTTATAAATGGCTTGTATCGCAGTTCAGTGTACCCGAGCATTTGGTTGAGCCACCCACATTCGCGATTAAGGTGTTTCATCATTTCAAGGCTAAGGCGCCGCCTGAACCTTCGTTACTGAATTCCTTCTATCTTGAAGATCTCGGTGAAGCAACCAAATTGCTCGAGACGGGCAAAGCCGGAACCGGTTTGCGCCGCTACATGGGAATTGGAAGACCTGACCAGAAAATCGACGTGCTATCGCCCATTTCCGCAGTTGAGCCGTTCGTCGCACCGTCGCTCATGCCGCAGGCTCGTTGGCCTTCGAAAGGCGGCCATCCACTGGTGCTGCTTCAACAGGCTGCCGTGAATGCGGCGCGTGCTGAGCTGAATGATGCTCCAGGTATCATCGGCGTCAATGGGCCTCCGGGAACCGGAAAGACCACTCTTCTCCGGGATATCGTCGTTGGATGCATTCTCGATCGGGCCACGGCGATGTCCGGCTTCAACAAACCGCAGGATGCCTTTTCCACAACAGGCGAGAAGCTGGCATTCGGTTCCAATGCATTCCTGCACTTCTACAAGTTACATGCATCCTTGAAGGGCCATGAGATCGTCGTAGCCTCCTCCAATAACAAAGCAGTCGAAAACGTCAGTAAAGAGCTTCCTCTCAAGGAAGCCAATGGTCGCCATGAACAGATCGCCTACTTCCGGTCCATCAGCGACCTGATTGCGAATCCCAAACGCGCCGGCTATTTCGAAGCCGAGGCCGAGGGGGACATCCCCTCCGACACTGTCGAAACCTGGGGGTTGATCGCCGCAGCTCTCGGCAAGAGCAGCAACCGAGGCGCGTTTCAGCAAGGTTTCTGGTGGAATGAAGACGGTGGTTTCCTTACCTACCTGAAAGCAGCTCGCGGCATAAATGTCATGCGTGAGATCAAGGACGAGCGAACTGGCGAAACCATCGATCGCGTGATGCCCAGCGTGGTTGTCAATGAGCGGCCCAGCACCAACGAAGCGGATGCTGCTGCGGCCTGGCAGAAAGCGCGAACCGCCTTTCTTAAACTTAAGGAGACGGTAGACGCCGAAATCGCCAGCATCGAAGAGATGCGACGGGATATCCAGGCGCTCAAGGGAGCGATCACCGAACTTCAAAGAGCTGAACAGCGTCGACCGAGTCTGAATGAAGCCGTCGAAGAGGCACACAAGACTGCTGAATCCTGCCAACGAGAGCATGAGAAGGCAAAATCGCAGATCGAGCAGGACAAGATCATGCTCGACAGCCATCTTGCTTGCCGTCCAGGTTTCTTCTCCCGTTTGTTTGCGACTGCGGCCTGGAAGTCGTGGAGATCGACACTGCAGAAGCTCTCGGCGACCTTGCAGCAATCAGTCATACGGGCGCAGGGGACGGACGGTGCCCTAGAGCTTGCAAGGGCTGAGTGGAGCAATACTGAGTCCCAGTTACAGCAACTCGACCAGGAAATTTCCAGCAAATGTCAGGCTGTCTCGAAATTGAAGGCAACCGAGGCACAGGCACGAAACCGTATGGGAGACAGGGTCGTTGATGAGAGGTTCTTCGAGCGCGAGCACGAGGCTATCCACCTCACTGCACCCTGGCTTCCCGATGAGGTTCATCGCCTGCGGGAGGATCTTTTCGCCGCTGCCCTGACTGTGCATAAAACGTTCATCGATGCTTCGGCCAGCCGCTTGCAACACAACCTTGGGTTATTGATGTCAGGCATGGTAGCTGGTGCCTTCCAGTCTTCCGCTCACCGTGAACTTCTCCCCGACCTTTGGTCAAGCCTTTTCGTGGTTGTGCCGACCGTGTCCACGACATTCGCCTCTGTTCGGACGATGTTCGGGGATCTGCCACCAGAGAGCATTGGTTGGCTTCTGGTAGATGAAGCGGGCCAAGCCGTTCCTCAGGCAGCAGTTGGAGCTATCATGCGGGCAAAGCGCTCCATCGTGGTAGGTGACCCGTTGCAAATCCCACCTGTAGTTTCACTTCCTGAAAAGCTGAACGCCGAAATCTGCAAGTTCTTTGACATTGACCAAGTCGAATGGTCTGCCCCCGCAGCATCTACGCAGACCCTTGCTGATCAGGCATCGCGCTTCAAATCCACCTTCGTCGTGGACGGAGGTGATCGAGAAGTCGGGCTGCCATTGCTCGTTCACAGGCGTTGCCAGAACCCAATGTTTGATGTTTCTAACTCCATCGCCTATGCCGGGCAGATGGTCCATGCTGTCGGGCCTAAAAAACCCGGATCTATCGGCTCGGCTTTGGGGAGATCTCACTGGGTGGATATCAATGGCGATGCTGAGACGAAGTGGTGTCCCGACGAGGGCGAAGCGGTTGTGCGAATGCTCAAAGAGCTGGCAGCATCGGGCATTACAAATCCGGACGTATTTATCATCACACCATTCAAGATCGTAGAGCAGAACATGCGTCGGCGTCTCGACAGTGAAACTGATCTGCTGCGAACGTTCGGCGTAAAGCTGGATGAATGGTGCCGTGATCGTGTAGGCACAATCCACACGTTCCAGGGCCGAGAGGCGGACACAGTAATCCTGTTGCTGGGTGCGCCGAAAGCGAGTCAGCAAAGGGCACGTCAGTGGGCGGCAAGCCCACCAAACATAATCAATGTAGCCGTCTCACGCGCCAAGCAAAACCTGTATGTGGTCGGCTCGGCTGCTGCATGGGCAGGGGCGGGAACTAGCCTTCAGGTCCTGCATCGGCAATTGGCGAAATCAGCCTAACAATCTCCGAGGTGGCCCTCATTATTGAGGGCTCATCGCGACTCATTTTTGGCTAACATCAGTAATGGGCTGGCCGCTATGTGTTAAAATCTGACATTGCTCACATAATAGTCAAGCAGTCACTTTTCACCGCCCATCCAAGCTTGATAATTCTTACCGCTCCCCTTATATCCACACTGAGGAATAACCTCTGACATGGCTAAGGAGTATGATTATGGGGCTTAAACCTGGTCCAAAACCAATCGCAAAATCAACAGGAAAACCCGATCAACGCAGACGTGATAATAAGGATACACCCGGCAATACCCCAGGACTGAAACCAAGCAAATCAACTGGGAAGTAATCGTTTAAGGGTATGGAGAATTCATCTAAACCCTTATCTCATCAAATCAGTCTGCTTTAGCTGACCTGCTCCCCGTTGATTAGTACACCCCGATGTTAGTAATGTCTTCATAAGCCACATGAGGACATCCCCATGAAGAAGCGTTTTTCCGACGAACAGATCATCAGTATTCTCCGCGAAGCCGAAGCTGGGGTACCCGCCCGTGAACTCTGCCGCAAGCATGCCATTTCCGATGCCACGTTTTACACCTGGCGTAAGAAGTATGGCGGTATGGAGGTGCCTGAAGTTAAGCGCCTGAAGTCGCTTGAGGAAGAGAACGCCAGACTCAAGAAGCTGCTTGCCGAAGCCATGCTGGATAAAGAGGCGCTTCAGGTGGCTCTTGGGCGAAAGTACTGACGACAGACCAGAAGCGGGAAGCCGTGATGTTGATGTGTGATGCGACCGGTCTGTCGCAACGTCGTGCCTGCAGGCTTACAGGTTTATCCCTGTCGACCTGCCGCTATGAGGCTCACCGTCCGGCTGCTGATGCGCATTTATCAGGGCGCATCACTGAGCTGGCACTGGAGCGCAGGCGTTTTGGCTACCGTCGTATTTGGCAGTTGCTGCGCCGTGAAGGGCTTCATGTTAATCATAAGCGCGTGTACCGGCTTTATCACCTCAGTGGCCTGGGCGTAAAACGCAGAAGACGTCGTAAAGGGCTGGCAACAGAACGTCTGCCGCTGCTCCGTCCGGCGGCGCCCAATCTGACCTGGTCGATGGATTTCGTCATGGACGCACTTTCCACCGGTCGCAGGATCAAGTGTCTTACCTGCGTCGATGATTTCACAAAGGAATGCCTGACGGTCACTGTTGCCTTTGGGATTTCAGGCGTTCAGGTCACGCGTATTCTGGACAGCATTGCACTGTTTCGAGGCTATCCGGCGACGATAAGAACTGACCAGGGGCCGGAGTTCACTTGCCGTGCACTGGATCAATGGGCCTTTGAGCATGGTGTTGAGTTGCGCTTAATCCAGCCGGGCAAGCCAACGCAGAACGGATTTATTGAGAGCTTTAACGGACGATTTCGCGATGAATGTTTGAATGAGCACTGGTTCAGCGATATCGTTCATGCCAGGAAAATTATTAATGACTGGCGGCAGGATTATAACGAATGCCGCCCGCACTCCACGCTGAATTATCAGACACCGTCTGAATTTGCAGCGGGCTGGAGAAAGGGTCATTCTGAGAATGAAGATTCCGGCGTTACTAACTGAGTGTTGTATCTAATCGTGGGGGCAGGTCACAATGCCGATAATTTTTAGATAAGATGAATCCGATGGTTTCGCGTCATTCTCACAGAAGCGCAATGCGTTGAATGCCGAAAACCTTTGAGACCCGTTGTGCCAAGCAAATTAACGTCAAACGACAATGACCAAGGCAGGGATGCGCTACTGCGTCTGACTGTGTAAAGGAGAATACATGGCAAGCATTGTTTCGGAGTACCAACGCTTTCTCGATTGTTTAACGCAGCAGGACGTTTCTGATGATGTCCGGCGACTTGCGTATCTGATCTTCGATCATATCCAACCTCTCGCTGAAGTCGGCTCGACTCGCCGGGCGCGTTCAGTTCGTCTTGCCCCCCTAGCCCTAAGACATCTAATTGATCAGCCCATCGCTTACGAAGGCAATTCTGACGCCCCTGAAGCAGGTTCTGCTCTGGGCCGATTGCATCAGCTTGAGGTTGGTCCATTCCGTGGATTCATGCGGCAGGAGATATTTGACCTCTCCCACGATATCACTCTCATTTACGGTGCAAACGGTACAGGTAAAAGCAGCTTCTTTGAGGCTCTCGAAGTGTCAATGCTGGGCACTATCAGTGAAGCGCAGTTAAAGCGGGTGGAGCAAAGGCTTTATTGCAATAACGCTCGTCTCAAGCACCACGATGCGCCAGTGCTTCTTGCCGGTGAGGCTCAGAACTTACGGCCCGTCCAGCCTGATGAATCAGAGTATCGTTTTTGTTTCATTGAGAAGAACCGGCTTGATGACTTTGCCCGTATTGCTGCAAGAACCCCTAGCGATCAGCGACAGCTAATCGCAACGTTGTTTGGTGTAGATCAGTTCAGTGAATTTGTCCGTGGGTTTAACCCATCACTCGATCAAGATCTGATGCTTTCCGGACCAATGGCAGCTCAGTTGGTCGAACGGAGAAAGCAGGTAGCAGCTTCAGAGCAGGTAATTGCAGCACATCCGCAGAAAATAGCTTTGATTGAATTGCAGGAAAATGCGCTTGCGCAGCGCATATCCCCCGAAGCGACCTATCAGGCATGCGTTGAATGGCTGGAAGGTACACAACTTCAGCAGGGACGTCTGCCATATATTCAATCTCAACTTGATGCTGTCCCACCACTGGTTTATGGGATTACGCAATCCCGACTGGAAGCGCTTCTCGCTGAAGCATACCGTCTACATGGGAGTTGGCAAGAGACCTCAAGGGAACTTGCATCACGCGCGACCGAGGTATCGTATGCAAAACTGTATGAAGCAGTGCAGGCCTTAGCTGTCGGAGCAACCACCTGCCCTGCTTGTGGTACAAATCTTGATACCGTAGCAGAGGATCCTTTTATACGAGCGCGTACGGGACTTGAAGCCCTGGCGCAGTTGGCACAGATTCAGTTGCGGGAGCAAACATTACGAACAGAGCTGAACGAGTCTCTCCAGCTACTGTTGGAGGAAATACGTCGCACCGTAACGGCAGCAATCGCCGCATGCCCGGAAACCCTTCATGCTGCAGTACTGCCGGAATTACCCCAGACATCAGTTGGAGCGTGGCTTGAGTGCTGGGTTGAAGGAGAGAAACAGCCCTGGAACACACTCCTGTGCATTGCCAAAGAGATTGAGCATATCGATAAACAGTCCCTCGCAGTACATAATCAACGTGGTGCGTTGACCGAGGAGCGGGACCGTCTGATTCAGTATCGGTTCGAAATTGAAAGACTACGTACGCAGCGCACAGCCGCCAACGTTGAACTAGCTGCAGCTCAATCTAATCTGACCCAGTTCAATGACAATAATCGAGATCTGCTCCAAGCCATTGCTGAAGAAGAAACTGTCATAAAGTTAAATCAACGAATTAAGGTAGCTTACGACGGATTCCTACCGGAAATCCAAAGATACATGGCCGCACTACCTGGCATATTGCTTCAGGGATTGGGTGAACAGGCTCGGGATCTGTATAACGCTTTTAACCGAAGCGATGCACCTAGCGATCTGCTGCATGCACTTCATCTGCCAGTTGCTGAAAATGGCAAAATTGAAGTCGAATTCGCCGGTGAACCAGGCATTCGTTACGATGCGCTAATCATTTTCAGTGAGGGACACATCAAATGTCTTGGCCTCGCAATTCTGTTGGCCAAAAATATTGTCCAAGGATGCCCGGTGGTTATCTTTGATGATGTGGTTAATGCGATTGATGATGAGCATCGAGACGGTATATGGCGTACCTTCTTTGAAGATGGGCTACTGGACGACAAACAGGTCATCTTGACTTCCCATGCCGAAGAATTCCTCATCCGAATTCAACAGGAGTTAGGTGCAGCAAGGGCAGGAGCCATTAAGCGCTACAAATTCCTACCACACGATGGTGAACACGAACTGCGAGTAGACAGCAATCCACCGAGTAAGAATTACGTTCTGCTTGCGCAGCAGGCTCTAGATGGGGATGAAAAGCGTGAAGCTCTTCGTCAGTCACGTCCCGCCCTGGAAAGCCTTACAGACAGCCTTTGGTCTTGGATGGGCAGACGCGGTGACGGACGCATTGATATTAAACTCAGTGGACCACGTTCGCCTTGGGAATTGAATAATAAATGCTCTAAATTGAAATCGGCCGTCAATCGCATTGCAGGGCAGCATCCCGGGGCCCCGGCTGCAGTTGCTGCATTAGAAAGATTACTCGGAGTTAACGGCTCCAGCATTGAATGGGGATATCTGAACAGCGGCGTGCACGATTCACAGCGAGACCACGAATTCGACCGCTCCACAGTAAGAACAATAGTGGAGTCGATTGTGTCGCTTGATGCAGCCCTTAGCGCCATGAGAAATCAGTAAGTGATACACAGTGAAACTGGTGCCGGGTGGTGTCGCAATCAGCCTCCCTAAACGTAGCTTTAGCCGTTCAGATGCTTGCTGGCTTTCTCGATGAGTTGAATCGGGTTAGCCCCACGGTTCAACTGGAAGCTAGCGAGCAACTTACTTATGAATAACATCAGCAATGGCATTGTATCAATGATATTTTTTTACCAAATAAAAAGAAACAGATATGAAATAGCTGCAATACTACTCATGATAAGCATTGGACTGCTTAATTTGGGGTGGCTGAGTTTAAAGAAAATCCCTGAAACTCCGCCAGGATATTATGAAAATATCGTCATCGAACACTTGCAATTATTCACGAACCTGCGCAACGAGTATCATAATCAGCAACATGAAATGAAGAATGAAATGCTATCCAAAGAGCATGCGTCTATAGAAGTAGCTAGAATTGCATTAAAATTAAACATATCTGAATCCCGATATCTGGATTTTTGGGTAGCAGAGAGACCGATTATTATTGGTATGTTGAAACCTTTTGAAGAGTCAAAATATAGAAGCTGGTATGTACACCTTCCTCAAGAAACTCGAAAACTGGTTAACAACATAGCAGATAATCTACACGAGGTTTACCCCAAACTTGCGAAGTGTAATCAAAATGCGGCTAAGGATTATATGGCATTAGTTTCGGGACTGGAGGAACCGTCATCTCGCGATAAAGTATCTGCTGCTTTGGTTGCGCAAACCCGAGTAATAATGCGCAATATTTCTCAAGATCAGCATTCTCCATCAGAGATTTGCGATAGTGCAATGGTGTCATATTTTTCTTCGATTCAACTGTTATCGAGAACATATAATGAACTTGCAGATTCTTATCAAGAGCAACTAGAAGCGAATGAATTATTACGTAAAATAGTCAGCACGACATTATCCTTTCTTTTATTTTTAGTTTGCTATAAGTGTCGTGAAAACTTGATAAAAAAGGCAGCAAAATCACTGGGGGGATAATTTTTCCCAATCTATTGAAGTTACTGTTATTAGAGTAAGGATTTTTAGGGCTGATTAGGCATAAGATCGATTTTTAAATGGAATTTTACCAAGGTAAGCTTGTTAAAAATTTGTTTTTCAGAACTATACAAAAGAGATAAGAACAGTCTGGTAAGGTGGGCAAAAAAAACCAATATTCCGGAGTTCTTCTTCGTACAGATTAATGTTTTTAATTAAGCGATGCACCACTTATTTTTGAAATATAAAAACTTCCTCTAAAGGTAATAATCTTTCACATCGCCAAATGAACACTATACCTGCCACCTATGCTTTATGGATAATTACATTCGTTAGTTCCTGTACTACAGAACCTCAAAGCCATATCGTAATAATTATTATTATCAAGAAACCAAGGGGTGATCCCCCCCTGATTCAATAAAAGAAAACAATAATACTTAACTTGAGAGTAACGTTCTTTTTTTACAGATTTATATCGGAGATAAAGGCTCCGAGCTGATACACTAAAACCATACTCCAAATACTTCAATCTTATTTTTTCTGAAATAGTCCGACTATTATTTTCCTCATAATAAATGGCCATCTCAGGTTCTTCATCATGTTCGCATGCAATATCAAATGCCCCCAGCGTTCCCAGCCAACTGCCTTGGGTTCCGCTAAACATACGTTTATGAAGATAATATTTATTTATATTCCCAAGAAAAACCTCTACATCCTTAATCGAAATATCGCCTTTACATTGAAAACTCACAAAAGATTGCCTCCCCTCCCCCATAAACCAGTCATCCACTAACCTTTTATAGTAATCAGAAATATTTTTTTGCTCTAAGGCAGACATTCTTGGGTCAGGAGATGGTAACGCAATCGTATTGTTGTTTTTTAGCGATAACATTACCGCTACCGCTCGTTGAAGTATCTTAAACTCGAAAAGCAAACATGCTCTGAGAAACAACAACGACACCCCTGACTCATTTTTTTTCGCATATGCGTCAATATTTAGAGAATATTTTCCACATGAGATAATACCAAGACTTACCAGCTCCCGATAAAACGCAAGAGGGGTCTCTGTATATTCCAATGCATAGCAGCATTCGACAAGACGATATCTAATGAGATAGGGTGTTGCTGATAATTCTAGATCTTGATCATTTACCAACTCTTCAACAGCTCTATCAATGAACTCACCCTGCACACCATTGTTCTCCGCAGCAGCGTATAACATTGTAAGACTAAAATTCCTCGCCGTTTGAGTACTCTTGTCATAAATAGTCCCTTCTTCAAAAAGCGTATTTGTATCGGACTGTTCAGAATACTCAGCAATGGCTGAAGAAAGTTTGCCATCTACAGATAGATAAATTTCCAGTGCCCCCAGCAGATAGTGCTTAGCTATCACAGCCTGTTTTCCCGTCATTCCAACTTCTCGCAGCATATTGTTGATTTTGAGGATAATGCGGGGATACCACTCTGCAATGGGATCTTTACATACCTCACTCATCACAACCTGAGTGAAGTGAAGGGTATCGATCACATCAAAAGCTGCTTTTTGGATAGGTGTTGTCGCTGGCATTTTTAGTGTCAAAAAAAGGAGCTCATAACTTGAAATTTTAGACACTAAAGAACTTCATTACAATCCCCTCCGTACACAAAAAACACCGGTGTTAGGTAAGAAAACAAAATATTAACTATTTAAAACAATGAGGTGACGTAATGACCTGTATTACCCCATCGGTAAAAATTCTGCGCATCAGCGCACTTGTGAAAAAAATTGGAATCAGCCGCTCAACAATCTATGACTGGCTAAATCCGAAGTCGCCACGCTATGACGTAACATTCCCTAAACAGCGCCGCCTGGGTATGCACTCTGTTGGCTGGATGGAATCTGAAATCGATAAATGGCTGGAGGAATGCTGCCCGCAGGTTTGAGGTCTGATTCATATCCCTGTATCAGTTGTGACCAAATGGCATCACAACTGATACCGACAACTTTCTTTTATTTTCTTCTCTATGGAAACCACACAATGCAAAAGCATGATAATTTTCCTGTTGATCAGCTTCCTCCAGTTATTAGAAAAACAATTTATGAAGTACACCAGATAACACAGGCACCTATACCTCTGATTGGTGCATCCGTTTTAGGCGCTATTTCCCTTGTTTGCCAAAGTCAGATTGATGTCATCCGTCCAGGAAATATTCGCGGGCCAGTCTCTCTTTTTCTGCTGACGCTGGCAGGCTCTGGCGAGCGTAAAACCACTGTCGATAATCTGTTGATGGAACCATTGAGACGTTTTGAAGAACAGCTGAACGAAGATTATTTGGAAAAATATAGTGACTATTTGATAGAACTAAATGCGGTAAAAACAGAGATCAAAGCCCTGAATACTGAGGGAAGGTGCGAATAAGCAGGTCATTTCTTCCCAAGCTGACTCGCTGATTAAAATTTCGCGGATCTGGGCCGATTTTTTTCCCGCAAACACATCGAATCAGCCTATTTAGGCTATTTTTTCCACCATTTCTGGCGTTATTTCAGGTTTTTACTGAGATCTCTCCCTCTGACGTATCATTTGGTCCACCCGAAACAGGTTGGCCAGGGTGAATAACATCGCCAGTTGGTTATCGTTTTTCAGCAGCCCCTTGTATCTGGCTTTCACGAAGCCGAACTGCCGCTTGATGATGCGAAACGGGTGCTCCACCCTGGCACGGATGCTGGCTTTCATGTATTCGATGTTGATGGCCGTTTTGTTCTTGCGCGGATGCTGCTTCAAGGTTTTTACCTTGCCGGGACGCTCGGCGATCAGCCAGTCCACATCCACCTCGGCCAGCTCCTCGCGCTGTGGCGCTCCTTGGTAGCCGGCATCGGCTGAGACAAATTGCTCCTCTCCATGAAGCAGATTACCCAGCTGATTGAGGTCATGCTCGTTGGCCGCGGTGGTGACCAGGCTGTGGGTCAGGCCACTCTTGGCATCGACACCAATGTGGGCCTTCATGCCAAAGTGCCACTGATTGCCTTTCTTGGTCTGATGCATCTCCGGATCGCGTTGCTGCTCTTTGTTCTTGGTAGAGCTGGGTGCCTCAATGATGGTGGCATCCACCAAAGTGCCTTGGGTCATCATGACGCCTGCTTCGGCCAGCCAGCGATTGATGGTCTTGAACAATTGACGGGCCAGTTGATGCTGCTCGAGCAGGTGGCGGAAATTCATGATGGTGGTGCGATCCGGCAGGGCGCTATCCAGGGATAATCGGGCAAACAGGCGCATGGAGGCGATTTCGTACAGGGCATCTTCCATGGCACCGTCGCTCAGGTTGTACCAATGCTGCATGCAGTGAATACGCAGCATGGTCTCCAGCGGATAGGGCCGTCGGCCATTGCCCGCCTTGGGATAAAACGGCTCGATGACAGCGGTCATATTCTGCCATGGCAGAATCTGCTCCATGCGGGAGAGGAAAATCTCTTTTCGGGTCTGACGGCGCTTAGTGCTGAATTCACTATCGGCGAAGGTGAGTTGATGGCTCATGATGTCCCTCTGGGATGCGCTCCGGATGAATATGATGATCTCATATCAGGAACTTGTTCGCACCTTCCCTAGTATAATTTACATCTGTATTCCGAATAAGTTACAGATAAATATCATTCATTTTATAATAACAACCCCCAACGGAATTCAATATGTTTTCTGCATTACACACTCACCTTCTTTTATTTAATAATACCAATACGGAGCGACTTATTACCAAACACCGCCACCGGAGGCAATAGAAGCAAGCAAAACCATCGCAGAACACATCATTTTATTTTCTGGAGTTATTTCTTAAATAAAATAAATCACAGGAGAAAGCTAACCATTTACTCATAGGCATTTTTTGAGACTAACTCATCTCATATGCCAGACACGTAAAAAATTACATAAAGAATACACAGTCGCTTACTATGAGATTTCGGCTAAAACTGAAAATAAAAAAATACAGATATATATCACCTTAACGACAACCATCTGGAGTTGTCGATAAGGAGGATAGTCTGGATATTACTGTATTACAGCGTCTCTTTGACGGGATGTATGCCCTGGCGGTGGAAGGTACCGCCGTCACGGACTCTGCCGCAGTGCTGGCCGACAGTTACCTTCAGAATGACATGAGTCGTATTGATGCGGCTGAATCGCTGGTGCTGTACGAGTCCCTGAAAGCCTGCGGCTCCGGCTTTTCTTGTGGTCTTACCGGTGGCGCGCTGCTGCCGCTGACCGTCACCGCCGACGTCTGCTCTTCGCTGTTCATTCAGATGCGGCTGTGTGCAGCCGTTGCCATCATCGGAGGCCATGACACTGCAGACCCACGGGTACGCCTGCTTTGCTGGGGCGCGCTGGCCGGGGATGCCTGCTCGGATGCCATCAGTGGCATCATCACCCGGTTACTGACCCGCGCACTGAGCCAGCCTCAGGCCGAGACCGCTCTGCTGACGGTGGTTCGCGATGCATTACTGCTGAAAAACAGTCAAGTGTTACTCAGGGAAAGCCTGCTGCTCCCGTTACTGGGCGGGGTACTCAACGGTGGTGCCGCCTGGCTCGTCACCCGCCTGACGGGGCAACTCGCCATTCGTCTGTTTATTCCACCGGTAACTCCGCCCTGCGCAGCATAATCCTCTGTATTTCATTTTCGGACATCACCTGTCCGTCATTACTCGTATAACACGCTGATTTTCCTGACGCATCGGCCATGTCCTTACAGGCGGGTTTGTTATCGTTTTTGTCCTGACGATACAGACCTGAATGGAGGGCTAATGGCCGTTTATCGCGAAGATGCTGACCTGCGGTTTCTGGGGCGTTGTGAGAATGAGGACCTGGATTTACTGGTCAGCCTCATTACCCATGACCCACGGGACAAAACCCTGCGCTGGACGGAAACGCTGTCCGGCAGCGACAACTACAAACGTTTTTATCCAGCGCACCGTAATTACTGGCAGGAGATTGCCGCTGAAATCCAGACCTTTGGTGCCAGCAGTATTGCCAGTGTATTCCGGGGTGGGAAAGGCGTGCTGTATCGGGAAGTGTTATGCGATGTCTGTGACCATACGGGCGTGAAATACCGGAAGGAGGAAACCACCGAAGCCATTGAGCTTTCCCTGCTGATGGCGTTACTTGAAAAAAGTCTCAGTGAGATGTCAGCCGAAGAGTTGCTGGAGTTTGCTGACAGTATGGGCACTGAGCTGACCGTACCGACAGCACCGCTGATTTTAATGGCCATACGGACTGCCGTCCGGGCCTCGGGCTTTGCAGCCTATCGCCTATCAGCAGTGATGGTCAGTACACTGGCACGAGTGATACTGGGGCGATCCCTGCCGATGGTGGCCTATCTGACACTGAGCCGCTCCATCGCCGTCCTGGCGGGACCGGTTGGTATAGCACTGAGCTCTGGCTGGCTGGTTGTGGATATGGCAGGCCCTGCACGGCGTGTCACCGTGCCGGCTTGTCTGCTGGTCGCTTGTCTGCGTCAGCAACATCTTCACCACTCACAGTAACTACACGGAAATCCTTCACTATGTCTGCGGAAGAAAAACAACACGATCGCATGGCATCAAGGCTGGCGATCATCATCAGTCGCCTGCTGATGGGGGAACAATTATCGGTACAGGCATTGGCTCTGGAATTTAAGATCTCTGAACGTACCCTTCGTCGGGACTTTCGGGAGCGTCTGAGTTGTCTGGAACTGATATACCGACAGGGAAGCTGGTCACTGGCCCAGCCGCTTTCCGGCATTCACACCAACAGGGCGATCCTTCACTTTGCCCGCGCCACCAGCATAGAGCAATTGTTTCCGGCAATGGATAACAAGCTGATAGCGGTGCTGACCGACAGTAGCATCCCGTCGCCCTATATCGTCTGGCTTTCGCCTCCAGGGCGTAAACCGACCCCCTTTGGTGGTTTCTGGCGCATTACACAGGCGATCCTCGACCGTACTTTGCTGGACTTGACCGTGGATACAGAGCAGTACCGCTGGTTCGCCCCCTATCGTCTGATTTATTTCGAAAACAGCTGGTATCTGCTGGGTGAATACCAGCAGCAGGCTTATGTCTTTCGCCTGGAAAGCATCGCAGATGTCTTTCTGACGAAAAGGCAATTTCTGCGCAGGCGGCAGATTGATGCACTGACCGCCGATCCACATTTTATTCTTTCTTTACCCCACTTTCAGTACTTGCGGAAAGTACTGGCTGATACTGCAACATAAGGAACATCATGAAAAAAATAACGTTTTTACTGATACTGCTTGCCTCCGCGCAGGCTGGAGCGGCCGTAAACCAGTGGACCAGTACCCGGGTTCAGGGCGTTACTGAATACCTCATTCAGAATAAACAGGGGGCTGAACTGCTGATGACCTGCTCGCCCGACGACAATGTGTTCGTCCGGTACACATCACCCGATGGCAAAACGCTCACCAGCGGCAATGATGATGGGCGCAGCGTTCAGGCACAAACCGACAGTGGCGACACGTTCCTGATTAACGACACGTTTTCTGATGCCGGGGGCAGTAACTTCGAAGCCTTCTGGGATGCAGCCAGAAAATCCCATCGTATCCATATAACGGCGACCGGACTGACCTCCGCTACCTTCACCTTCAGCAATTCCGCAAAGATTTTGCCTGAGTTTGATAAATCAGGATGTCTGACTCGCATGTGAGCCTTTATTGCTCCAACAAAAATAAGGAAAAAATAATGAAAACAGCAATGAGTATCCTCGCCGTGGCACTGGTGGTCTCACCTCTGCTGCACGCCGCAGAGGCTCCCGTCAGGATTGGTCTTGAGCAGGTTAAGAATCCGTATTACCCGAATCTGCATCAGCAGCGTGTTCATGTTCAGTCACTGACTGACAGCGTCACCATTAACGATGTTGTCGTTAACCGGGGTAACTGCCCGATTCAGAAGATGCCCACGGTTTACGCAGGTAGTAAGCCTGTAGCTTTGGTACCTTCAACGTTGCCTTACGGGAAAGAGATTGCCGTCTACATTAAAGGCCCATGCAGTGTGGCAGAGATTAATGTCATCACCAGTCAGGGGGACTGGCTGATGAAGTACTGATTTCGTTTGAATAATTTCTGGTCTGACAATCAGTTGTCAGACCCTGTTGTGGTATCAATCTTTATATCAAAGAAATCAGGTATTAATACTGCGTATTAATAGCCATTATAAACCCCTCCCCCGTAAGGTCCCTCCCCTTACGAAGAATTAACCATATTATACATCTTTACTTCAGCATATTGAGTATATGCCGCTCAACGCCTTATAATTATAAGTGATGAGTCGGATCCTCAAATCCCGCTTGTTTATTCCTGACATATTACGCACCCGAATGCTCCGACCTCAGTACACGCAGCGAAGAAGGATGATAGCAACCAATATAGCTGGACAAAGTATGGACTCGGGGTATTACCCGCTTCAATATCCCTAAATGTTTGCTCAACTGCAGCCTTGCTCAGAGATGAAGTCACAATGGCCACACGTTTTGAGGTGTGCGGGGCATTCCTGCAAATCTCCACTGCAGTCTTTAAATCAGCAGGTGTGCCACGGCATGTACGTTGAATACCTGTCCTCACATTGTTATTGCTGTAAAGTCGCCCCCATCGGGTAAATTTTTTGCTCATGGCTGGAGCGGGCAATGTGAGGTTGCCTAGGTTCTTGATCGCCTGACTTACTGAAATGTGAAATGCGCCGGCTCCGAGTGTCAGCTCACCGTGCTTTGCATGATAGAAGGTGACTCTTGGGGAAGCAGGATCCGTTCTAAACCCAACGAAATCTGCCCATTCATCACCGAGATCATCGCAGACTATGACATCATCTTCTCGAGCGATCGTCGACAGTACTGCCCCGAACGTAGAATTTGGATCGAAAGTACGATGGGCAGCAGTAAAGGAACCTTTCTCATCAGTGACGGTTGCTAACTCTGTATTACCGAAGAGATAGCCCAAGAACTGGGTGCCACCATTGACCAAAGTGTCGTCTTGATAAAGACTGCCATCTAAATAGGCAAATTTCGGCTGGTCAAACAAGACGATAAACGTGTCCTGTTTGTCGATGAACTGCTTAAGCGGGGCGCGATTATCATCCGCGCCAAGTGCGAAATGAGTATCCTCTACGTATACATCGGCGAGCAAAGGCAGCGAAAGGCGTTTTAGAGCGATTCGCGTTTTATTGATCGCGATCTCACCTACCTCTAAACCTGTTACTGGCTGTAACACCAGCAACTTGCCATGGGCGTTTTTGGCAACGCGCAAGATATTTGTGAGCTCCGTGAGTAACAGATCAACCTCTGCCTTTGGCAGCTCTCGATAGCCCATTCCGTCACGCTTGACCAAGCGAATGATTTTGTCATCAAAGATGGCCTGTCCGAGGATGGCGGTATCAACTGCAAATTGGGTGGGGTTTGCCGTCAGATCTGATAGCTCCAACGGTCGTGCGAAAGCTGCCAGGAAAGGGGAGGATGATGGTCTTCCAGGACGAGGTTGTAAGCGTTCGATGATACGACAGGCATAATCAACTAGTTCCAAATAGCCTGCACGATCCGCACGAAGCGAGATTCGCCCGGTGCGCGGCGTCGTTGAAAAGTGTTCGTCTTCTTCAGTGAAGCTGTAACCTAACGGGGCAAATCGAGCCGAGGATGCCATACCTACATTGTTCTGAAGGTTCTCGCCTTCAAGCGTCTTGCTGCGCAATGCAAAGCGGGACAGAGTCATATGCCTGAGTCGAACCCGGGCAAATACCGAGTCCTTACTCGTCAGTCCACGGTCGACATCTTGGGCACCGATACGCTGCAAATACCTTTTCGAGAAATCAGGAAGGATATCGATCTGGGATTTGAAAATTGCAACATAATCGCGGTGCTCGACTATCAGCAAATATCCGGTTACCCGGTCGATCACACCTTTAGTGCCAGGCAGGAAAGCCGGTACTTTGTCGAATTGAAAGCACAAAGCAGACCAAATTGATGCTCCGTGGGGCTGCCGAATGAAAGAGAAAAAATTGTTGGAGGGGGAAGTTTGCGCCTTTCTGATATCCCGGAACAGTTCCGTGATCGCAACTTTCGTGATTGGAGCTTTTTGGCGGTAGAAATAGCAAGATTTGCTGGCTTGAAGTTCGTCGATCATATCCGATTCCCTATGAAAATGGACGAAGCGAAAATCCCTCAAAATGAGATGCTAACCCAGTATCATCATTATTGTCTAGGGAAGGTGCGAATAAGCAGGTCATTTCTTCCCAAGCTGACTCGCTGATTAAAATTTCGCGGATCTGGGCCGATTTTTTTCCCGCAAACACATCGAATCAGCCTATTTAGGCTATTTTTTCCACCATTTCTGGCGTTATTTCAGGTTTTTACTGAGATCTCTCCCTCTGACGTATCATTTGGTCCACCCGAAACAGGTTGGCCAGGGTGAATAACATCGCCAGTTGGTTATCGTTTTTCAGCAGCCCCTTGTATCTGGCTTTCACGAAGCCGAACTGCCGCTTGATGATGCGAAACGGGTGCTCCACCCTGGCACGGATGCTGGCTTTCATGTATTCGATGTTGATGGCCGTTTTGTTCTTGCGCGGATGCTGCTTCAAGGTTTTTACCTTGCCGGGACGCTCGGCGATCAGCCAGTCCACATCCACCTCGGCCAGCTCCTCGCGCTGTGGCGCTCCTTGGTAGCCGGCATCGGCTGAGACAAATTGCTCCTCTCCATGAAGCAGATTACCCAGCTGATTGAGGTCATGCTCGTTGGCCGCGGTGGTGACCAGGCTGTGGGTCAGGCCACTCTTGGCATCGACACCAATGTGGGCCTTCATGCCAAAGTGCCACTGATTGCCTTTCTTGGTCTGATGCATCTCCGGATCGCGTTGCTGCTCTTTGTTCTTGGTAGAGCTGGGTGCCTCAATGATGGTGGCATCCACCAAAGTGCCTTGGGTCATCATGACGCCTGCTTCGGCCAGCCAGCGATTGATGGTCTTGAACAATTGACGGGCCAGTTGATGCTGCTCGAGCAGGTGGCGGAAATTCATGATGGTGGTGCGATCCGGCAGGGCGCTATCCAGGGATAATCGGGCAAACAGGCGCATGGAGGCGATTTCGTACAGGGCATCTTCCATGGCACCGTCGCTCAGGTTGTACCAATGCTGCATGCAGTGAATACGCAGCATGGTCTCCAGCGGATAGGGCCGTCGGCCATTGCCCGCCTTGGGATAAAACGGCTCGATGACAGCGGTCATATTCTGCCATGGCAGAATCTGCTCCATGCGGGAGAGGAAAATCTCTTTTCGGGTCTGACGGCGCTTAGTGCTGAATTCACTATCGGCGAAGGTGAGTTGATGGCTCATGATGTCCCTCTGGGATGCGCTCCGGATGAATATGATGATCTCATATCAGGAACTTGTTCGCACCTTCCCTAGATAGTTTCTTGCGGGCAATAGAAGGTTGTCATAAAAGTCTGTTCCCTGCCAAAAGCGGACGTGGCTTAGATTGGTTTTAATAGATGACAAAGTGAAAATTCAAAAGGCCAGAAAGAAATGCCGCTACTTACAGCCTTTTTAAATTTTTTGAATAAATATACTAGAGTCCAAGCAATGTTATTACTGCTCTAACACGCTTCATTCCTTCGTCTGCATTGGCATATACGCCTTCTCGTCGTATTATTTCCCCATTTGGTTGCATCACAACCCAAAGGCAATTTTCTAGTGGGTCATCCGCTGGTACCAATGCTATAATTTCAGGGGTCAGATTAGGTACTACCACAGCAACAAAACTCCGATCAACTAGTTTTTTTGTAGTGTGATACTCCATGAAGTATCCTAAAGAATACTCAATGCGGCTGTTGCTAGGATGTTCAGGATCATATATGACTATAAATAATGGGACATTACGAGCAGTAGCTTCAACTAAAGCATCTTTTAAATTCACATGCGGATGTCGCAGAAAAAAGTGATTAATACTATGCTGCGGGTCATTTTTTACAACTGGTGTATGAACCATTTGAGAAGCAATCATCCATTTATTAAATGAAACTGGAGTATATCGGGCAG